>NZ_MUME01000221.1 GCF_002155915.1 Streptomyces thermovulgaris
GGGGCAGCACGACCCCGTGCCCCACGACCAGGCCGAGGACCACACCCCGCCGCAGCCGCATCCGGTGAGCGCGCCGACGGGACGCCGGCGCGCTCACCGGATGCGGCTGCGGCGGGGTGTGGTCCTCGGCCTGGTCGTGGGGCACGGGGTCGTGCTGCCCCTCGTCGCCCGCGGGGGCGACGGGAGCGGCGCTCTGCGCCGGCAGCCGGACCGCCCCCGCTCCCTGCGGTCCGCCGTCCGGCCGGTCCGCCTCCGCGGGCGGCAGGGCGAACACCGTGCGGGGGGCCGCCTCCTGCGCGGCGGCACGCTCGGTCGCCGCGGCCAGGGCACGGCGGCGCCGTCCGGTCGGCTGCGGAACGGGCGCCGCGGGGCTCCCGCCCGGCCCGGGCTGCGCGGTCGTGGCCGCGGGCAGCGCCGCCGGCAGCGCCTGCGGAGCACCGGCCTCGTGCCCGGCCCGCAGGCCGGCGGGCGCGGCCACGCCCTGCGGCGGCACCGTACCGCCCAGGCCCGCACCCGAGGCCGCCGCGCCCGCGGCGTGCTCGGCCGCGGTGACCACGGCACCCTCGGACACGGGCGCCGCCTCCTCGGCGGGCCGCCTGCGCCGCCGCCCCGTACCGCTGGGGATCTCCGAAGCCTGGGCCGGGAGCTGCGCGGCCTCCTGGGGCTCCTCGGCCGCACGCCTTCTGCGCCGCCCGGTCGGAGCGGCCTGGGCGGCGGCCTCGTCCGCGCCGTCCCCCAGGAACGCGTCCGTGGAGGCCCGGCGGGCACGCCGCCGTCCGCCGCCCGCGCGCTGAGCGGGCACGGCGGCCTCCGCGGGGGCGCTCTGCTCCGCGCCGGCCGCGGGAAGCTGATTGCGGGCCTCCACCGGGACGACGCCCGCGCCGCTGCCGAGCGGCACCTCGAGGACGTAGGCGCTGCCGCTCATCCCGGGCACCTCGTGGGTCTGCAGCACACCGCCGTGCGCCCGGACGATCCCGCGCACGATCGGCTCGTGCACCGGGTCTCCCCCGGCGTACGGCCCGCGCACCTCGATCCGCACGACCTCGCCGCGCTGCGCCGCCGCCACCACGATGGTGTTGTCCATGTAGCCGCCCGCCGCCACGGGCGTGTTGCCGGTCGCGTCGACGCCGGCCACGTCCGCGACGAGGTGCGCGAGCGCGGTCGCCAGGCGCTGCGGGTCGACCTCGGCCTCGATGGGCGGCGCGTGCACGGCGAACTGCACCCGGCCGGGCCCGATCAGCTCGACGGCCCCGTCGACACCGGCGGCGACGACCGCGTCGAGCATGACCTTCGTCCGGTTGAGCTGCTCGCTGCCGTCGTCGAGACGCTGGTAGCCGAGGACGTTGTCGATGAGGGTGGTGATCCTCGAGTAGCCGGCCGCCAGGTAGTGCAGCACCTGGTTGGCCTCGGGCCACAGCTGACCGGCGTCGTCGGCGGCGAGGGTGGACAGCTCGCGGCGCAGTTCCTCCAGGGGGCCGCGCAGGGAGCTGCCAAGAAGGGTGAGCAGCTGCTCGTACCGGGCGGAGAGCGCCTCGTAGCGGTCCTTCTCCCGTTCACCGAGCGCGGCGTACCGCTCCTCGTTCGCGGCGAGCTCCTCCGCGTGCTTCTCGGTGAGCTCCTCGATCTCGGTGACGTGCTTCTGGCGCAGGGCGGTGAGCTCGGAGGCGTGCTCCTCGGCCAGCCGCTCCAGCTCCTCCTTGTGCCGCTTCTCCGCGGCGGCCTTCTCCTCGGCGAGCGCGTCGTAGGGGCGCCGGTCGGTGAAGGTCATGACGGCGCCGACGAGCTGGTCGCCGTCGCGCACCGGCGCGGTGGTCAGGTCGACGGGCACCTTCTCGCCGGACTTGGACCACAGCACCTGTCCCCGCACCCGGTGCTTGCGCCCGGAGCGCAGGGTGTCGGCGAGCGGGGACTCCTCGTAGGGGAAGGGCGAGCCGTCGGCGCGCGAGTGCAGCACGAGGGTGTGCAGCTCGCGCCCGCCGAGTTCGCCGGCCCGGTAGCCGAGTATCTGGGCGGCGGCCGGGTTGACGAGCACGATCCGTCCGTCGGTGTCGGTCCCCACGACACCCTCGGCGGCGGCCCGCAGGATCATCTCCGTCTGCCGCTGCGAACGGGCCAGCTCGGCCTCGGTGTCGATGGTCCCGGACAGGTCGCGGACGACCAGCATCAGCAGCTCGTCGCCGGTGTAGCCGGACGAGTCGTAGGCCTGCTGGCTGTTTTCCAGATTCGCGCTCGTGACCTCGACGGGGAACTCGGTCCCGTCGGTCCGCCGCGCGATCATCCGGGTCGGCTTGGTGCGCCCGCGCGGGTCGATGTGATCGGGCCGGCGCATGGAGCCGGGGATCAGCTTGGAGTCGAACTGCGGCAGCAGATCGAGCAGCCCGCGCCCCACGAGCGCCGTTCCCGGCGTCTCGAACGTCTCCAGGGCGATGGTGTTGGCGTTCACGACGGTGCCGTTGGCGTTGACCAGCACCAGGGCGTCGGGCAGCGCGTCGAGTATGGCAGCGAGGCGAGCAGCGCCTCGGGATGGCCTGCTGCTCACGAGACGCTTCCTCCCTGTCGCCGCACCTTGCCGACCGCGTGGCCATCTTGCCAACCGGCCCGCAGCGTGTCACGCGAGGGAGTCTATGCGCAGACGTTGCGCTCGCGACGCCGGATGAGAGGGAGGTCGCACGATGAAGTCGGGGTCGAACGCGTGACCGTATGTTTCGCCGCACACGGTCCTCACGTGACCCCACCGCTCCTTCTACCGCTTCTTCCAGGCGCCTTTCGGGGCGTCGGGGTCGGGCAGCAGGGGAACGAGCCGGTTCCAGCGGTTGATCCGGCACCCGTCGCCGCGGTCGTAGGCCGCGTCGACGGGCCGCCCGGCCCAGACGCCGGTGACCCGGGCGGTGGCCGGACCGCCGTACTGCAGGGTGCAGAAGCCGCCCTCCGGCACGGGCTCGAAGATCTCCCGCCCCTCGTGCGTGTTCCGGTCGAGCGCGTCGCAGGCGCCCCGCGCGTCCGGATGACTGCCGCCGGCGGGGTGGCAGTACAGCTCGTACGTCCCGTCCCGGCCCTCGCCCGCGTGCCGCACGGTGACGACGAGGTGATCGCCGCTTCGGTGCCCGTCCCGCACGGGGGACGGTGCGGCGGGCGAGGCGGCGGCGGACGGGGCGGACAGCGACGCCGGCCCGGCCAGGGGGGCGAGGAGACCGAGGACGAGCGCCGAGGAGACGGCGAAGCGCCGCGGCGTGAGGAAGCAGACCTGCACCATGCCCGGATCAACGCGGCACCGCCCGAGAAGTTGCGTTCCTCACGCCACTGCGCGCGCGGTTCTGCCGGCCCGCACCCGGTGCCGCGGCCCGACACCACGCCCGGCGTCATGACAAGGGCTTTGCCCTGGGCCCTGCCTGCCTAGTACCGTGGGGGGCGATTGGTGGCACCCCACGCGGCTGTGCCATCATCTGCACACACCATTCGCGCGTCCGCGTGAGCGGTGGTGCTGGAGGCGTCGCCTAGTCCGGTCTATGGCGCCGCACTGCTAATGCGGTTTGGGCCTTAAAGCCCATCGAGGGTTCAAATCCCTCCGCCTCCGCTCATGATCACGAAGCCTCGGCCGTCCCGGCCGGGGCTTCGGCCGTTCGGGGGCTGCCTCATGGCGATCCGAGGTCCTGCCTCATCCGGACCTTGTTTACGCAGGTCGCGGGAGCCGGGGGGAATGGATTTCACATGACGGCGGGAGTCATGTAAAGTTCTTCATGTCGCCGCGAGCGGCCCGGAGGGCCAGGAGCGGAGGCAGCACAACAGAACAAGCACTCGTAGCTTAACGGATAGAGCATCTGACTACGGATCAGAAGGTTGCAGGTTCGAATCCTGCCGAGTGCGCGCAGATCGGAGGCCCCGGAGCGATCCGGGGCCTCCGGCGTTCCGGGGGCTGCGGCAGCGAAGTACAGCAGCGGGGGCCGTTCCGCCGTCCGCGTCGTTCCGGCCGTCGTCGGCGAAGCTGCGGCATGTTCCGGCCAAGGACGTGGTTGTGCCCGATCGCGGCTTTGCGGAGGGTGGAGATGGGTCCTCGTCATCCCGGCCGCCGGGTGAGGGCCCGGGCGGCGGCCCGGTCGCCGAGGAGGTGAAGAGGTCGTCGTACGACGTTTCCGCGGACCGAGCACGTTCCTGGGGGAGCCGGCAGACGTGAGAGCCCTCGTCGACACCATCGACCCGGCGCTGCCGGACGATCCGCGCCCGGAGTGGGTGTGGTACACGTCCTACGGCTCGAACACGGACCGTGACCGGCTCGCCTTCTACATCCGGGGCGGCCGGCCGCCGGGATCCGCCCGGGCGTATCCGGGGTGCCGCGACCGTCGGATGCCCGCGCGGTCCGTCCCGGTCGAACTCGCCGGCGCCCTGTACTTCGCCACCGAGTCGCCGGTGTGGGGAGGCGGCAGGGCCTTCTACGACCCGCGGGCCGACGGGCGGGTCCTGGCGAGGGCCCATCTGGTGTCGGCCGGGCAGTTCTCCGACATCGCCGCGCAGGAGATGTACCGCGAGCCCGGTGCGAGCCTCGACCTGACCGGTGTGCTCACGCACGGCCGGGCCGTGCTGGGCCGGGGACGGTACGAGACCCTCGTCTGCGCCGGCCGGATGGACGGCCTGCCCGTGCTCACCTTCACCGCCCCGTGGGGCATGGACGACGTGCGGTGGAACCCGCCCTCGGCCGCCTACGTCCGCTTTCTGGCCGGCGGACTGCTGTCGGCCGGGGCCTGGGACGCGGAGACGGTCGCCTCGTACGTGGCGGCCTGCCCCGGCGCGGCCGGTCACTGGTCCGAGCAGGCTGTCACGGACCTGCTGCGCACAGGGCCGTGACCCCGGACCGGGCCGCGCTCCGGACCGGGCGGGTCGCCTCCCGGGAACCCGGCGGGCACCCGGGGCGGGATCACGCGGAGGGCGGGCGGTGCCGAAGGAGGCCCGTACGCTCGGACGTGATGGCGCGGGTGTGGAAGTGCTCGGGGCTGCGGTGGTCGGGGGACGGTCCCGTGCTGGTGTGGGACGGTGGGCGGCCGAGTGCGCTGCACCGGGGGAAACGGGTGGCCTTTGAGGTCGCGGACGCAGAAGAGCGGACCTGCGTGGGAGCACGGGGGCACGCGTGTCCGAGCCGGGCGGCCGTGCCGGGACGGAGCACGGGGGCGCGGTGCGAGGAGTGCGCACGGCTGGAGCGGGCGCACTCCGTGGCCGCGGACAGGAACGCGGACGACCCGCGGCCGTACCACGTCTATCTGGCGTGGTTCGGGCCCGGCATGGTCAAGGTCGGGATCACGGCCGTCGCACGGGGGTCCGCACGGCTGCTGGAGCAGGGCGCCGTCTGTTTCAGCCGGCTCGGGACGGGGCCGCTCATGGCCGCGCGTCGCGCCGAGGAGCTGCTGCGCGCCGCGCTCGGGGTCCCCGACCGGATCCCGTACGCCGAGAAGAGGGCCGTGCGGTCCGCCCTGCCCGCCACCGCGGCGGAGCGGGCCGCCGAGATCGGGGAGCTGCACCGGCGGGCGACCGCGCTCGGCGGCTGGCCGGAGTCGCTGGAGCGGGAGCCGTTCCGGCCCGTCGATCACGCCGGGGTGTTCGGACTGGCCGGTCTGCCACCCGCCGTGGGCGAGGTGGGCGAGCTCGTCGCGGGCGGAGCGGTGAGCGGTGAGCTGGTCGCCGTCGCCGGGCCCGATCTGCATCTGATGACGGACGGCGCGGTCGTCGTGCTCGACACACGGCTGATGACCGGCTGGGGGCTCCGGCCCGTGAGGAGCACAGGGGGCACGGGGTGCACCGTGCCGGTGCGGGAGTTCCGGGGGCCGGCGGGAGTGCAGGACGGGTTGTTCTAGGAGGGGGTGGGCGACGAGTCGGCGATCGGCTTCCTGAAGGCGGACGTGGCGCGGTTCTGCGCCGGCCCGGACGGGCCGGCCCCGGCGGTCCGGCTGCGGCTGGTCGTCCAGTCGTGCGGTGCTGGACGACGACGGATGCGGCCTTGTCCGGGGCGGTGCGGTGGAGGGCGGCGCTGCCGGCGTCGGCCGGGCGGGGTGAGAACTGGTGGCCCATGGGCGGAAGAGGCCGGAGACGATCTCGCCGGCGCCGTGGGTGCCGGAGGCGGTCATGCCGCGCTTGTTCTGCGGGGACAGCTCCTCCACGTTCGAACACGGCATCTCATCGGTTTGAGCCGCGGGCTCATGCGGCATCTTCCCGGAGGTCTTCTCCCGTCCTCTCCCGCAGCGCGGCGTCGAGCCGCCACAGCGCGGCGATCCGGCTCTCGGCGGAGACCTTGGCGCGGTCCGGCGGGGCCGGTCGGTGCCGGGGCGCCGGTGAACGGCCATCCCCACGGCGTCGGCGAGGTCCGGTGGATCCGCGCGGAGGACGTCGCGGTCCCCGTTCCGGTGAGGTACCGCCCGACCGCTGCGGCGTACGTGGCCGGAGAGGCGGACAAGGACGGCACCCGGACGCGCGGCGCCCTGAGCGCGCTCCCTTCCATCGGGTTCGGTCGCTGTTCTCCATCGGGTTCGGTCGCTGTTCGATCGTCACGCCCGCCCTGCCCTTTCAGAACCTGCCCTTTCAGAACTGCCGCAGCAAATCCGGCATTTGCTGCGGCAGCGGCTTGACGGTCCATCAGGTGGCAGAAGCCCGACAACCTGTCACCAAGCAGAAAAACGGCCGCTGTTGCCGATTGCTCTGGCGGCCCTCACCCATGATCCGGGTCGGGACATCGCGAGCTCTGCTCGCGCCGCGCCAAGGCCTTTGAGGCCGCACCGGCTCTCCGCTCCGTTTCCGCTGAGCCCGGGAACCGGGACAAGACCGCGCGCGGTGTGCCGTGACAACGGGGCGCGGCCGCCGAGGACCGTGTCGCCGGGCCCGCCGCCGGCGGGGACGACCGGACTGCCGAGCCGTTCAGCCCTGCGGAGGCCGTGGCGCGGCTGCGCGGAGCGGTCCGCCGCCCCGGTCCTGCCGGCGGGCGGCAGTGTCCCGAAGGCGTCTTGAGAGCGGTGCGGACGGACATCGCGCACCGGGGCCCGGCCGCGGCTGCGTGCCTCGGCCGGGCCCCGGTGGAGGCGGCAACCGCTCAGCCGGACGCCTGCTTGCTGTCGGCACCGGAGGTCTTCGCGGCGGCATCCGCGGCCTCGGGGCCCCGGTCCTCGGCGGGAGCCGGGTCCGCCGGAGCGGGCTCCTCGGCGGCCTGCGCCAGCGCCTGGGTCCGCAGCGGGACCTCCTTGATGAACAGCGATATCAGGAGGGCGATCACGGCCACCGCGGCGGAGATCAGGAAGATGTCGGCGATGCCGTGCCCGTAGGCGCTCTCCATGACCGTGCGCAGCGGTCCCGGCAGCGTGTCCATGTCCGGGATACTGCTGTTCGCCGAGCCGGAGCCGGCCAGGGCGGCCGCGTACTGCGGGGGCAGGTCGGCCATGCCCTCCTTGACGTAGCCGGTGATCCGGTTGGCCATCACCGCACCCAGCGCGGAGACGCCGACCGCACCGCCGAGGGAGCGGAAGAAGGTGACCGTGGAGCTGGCCGCGCCGAGGTCGGTCGGTGCCACCTGGTTCTGGGTGCACAGCACCAGGTTCTGCATCATCATGCCGACCCCGAGGCCCAGCAGCGTCATGAAGGCGGCCGTCTTCCAGTAGAGCGTGTCGTACCGGATGGTGCCGAGCAGGCCCAGCCCCGCCGTGACCAGCACACCACCGGCGACCAGCCAGCTCTTCCAGCGTCCGGTGCGGGTGATGAGCAGACCGGAGACGGTGGAGGAGACGAACAGACCGCCGATCATCGGGATGGTCAGAATGCCCGACATGGTCGGGGACTCGCCCCGGGCCAGCTGGAAGTACTGGCTGAAGAAGACGGTGCCGCTGAACATCGCGATGCCCACGAACAGCGAGGCGAGCGACGCCAGCGTGATGGTGCGGTTGCGGAACAGCCGCAGCGGGATGATCGGCTCGCTCGCCCCGGCCTCGACGAGCACGAACAGCGCGCCGAGGACGAGTGAGCCGGCGACCATCGTGTACGTCTGCCACGACAGCCAGTCGTACTTGTCACCGGCGAAGGTGACCCAGATCAGCAGCAGCGACACCGCGGCGGAGATCAGGAACGCGCCGGCCCAGTCGACCTTCACCTCCCGCTTGGTCACGGGCAGGTCCAGGGTCTTCTGCAGGACGATCAGCGCGAGCGCCGCGAAGGGCACGCCGACGTAGAAGCACCAGCGCCAGCCGAGCCAGGGGGTGTCGGTGATGACACCGCCGAGCAGCGGGCCGCCGACGGTGGCCACGGCGAAGGTGGCGCCGAGGTAGCCGGAGTACCGGCCGCGCTCCCGCGGGGAGATCATCGCGGCCATGATGATCTGGGCGAGGGCGGCCAGACCGCCGCTGCCGATGCCCTGTGCCACGCGGCAGGCGATCAGCATGCCCGGGCTCTGCGCCAGACCCGCGCAGGCCGACGCCAGGACGAAGACGACGAGTGCCGTCTGGACGAGCACCTTCTTGCTGTAGAGGTCGGCGAGCTTGCCCCACAGGGGAGTGGCCGCGGTCATCGACAGCAGGGCGGCGGTGACCACCCAGGTGTAGGCGGACTGGCCGCCCCCCAGGTCGCTGATGATCTCCGGCAGGGCGTTGGAGACGATCGTGGACGACAGGATCGCCACGAACATGCCGAGCATCAGCCCGGAGAGCGCCTCCATGATCTGCCGGTGCGTCATCGGAGTACCGCCGGAGGAGCCTCCCCCGTCTTCGGCGTGAGCCCGCACACCGGCTGGTGTGGTCGTTGCCATGCGCTTCCTTGTGTCTCGATGTCTCGCGTGTTTGCGGGTGTACGGGTGGTCTTGGCGACTGTGGTCCGGCGTCGGCCGGTCCGGCTCCGACCGGGGCGGGGGCCGGCTAGGCCCCGGGCCCCAGGGGCGCGAGGTGCCGGTCGGGAGCGGACCGGCATTCGCCGAAGTCGGCGCTCAGGCGCTTCAGCAGCCGGACGAGCTGACCGATCTCGTCGTCGCTCCAGTCGCTCAGGCGCTCGGCGAGCAGGCGGGTGGTCCGCCGGTACAGCTCGTCGAGCAGAAGCGTTCCGGCGGGCGTCAGGCGCAGGATGCGCGAACGCTTGTCCGCCGGGTCGGGGAGCCGTTCGATCCAGCCGTGCGCGGCGAGATGCGCGACATGCCTGCTGATCACCGACATGTCCACGGAGAGCAGCTCGGCGAGCCCGCCCATGCGCATGTCCCCACGCTGGCCGAGCAGGCCGAGCACGCCGGCCGCGCCCGCGGGGCAGTCCGGCGGAAGGATCCGCCCCATGTCCCGCTTCACGGCGCCGACGGCGCTGAGCTGGCGTGCCAGCTCCTCGTACTGCGCCTGCCCGGCCATCGCACCTCCCCTAATCGTTGCTTAGGGCAACGGTATGAATGATTGGTTGCTGAAGACAAATAAATAGGGGGCCGATGGCGCAAAAACTTGGCAAAGGCACGTATGAGCGGACGTAAACCCGCAGGTGAGGGATCGGTTCCTCCGGCGGCGCCCCGCCCCGCGGGCCCGGGGAGGCCGGGAGCGGGCCGTCCGGGGACGGAGCGGGGCCCGGGGAAGCGGCCTCCCATGGCTTCCCCCATGGCTTCCCGTGGCGCGCACCCCCGTTCGACACGTCCGTTCGGTGCGCCTTCGACCGTCTCCCGGGGCCGCTGGACGGCCCCCCACTTGGGCGGGTGCCCGGTGTCTTCGCTAGGGTCTCGGGCCATGGCTAACACCCAGGGCCCTCAGGGCAACTACGACCCCGCCGGCAGCACCCAGATGTTCCGCGCGTTCGTCGACGAGGCGTCCCAGAGCGGGCCGCAGCAGGCCTCCTCAGGCCCGCGCGTCGGCCTGATCGTCGGTGTCGTCGTCGCCGTGGTGATCGTCGTGGGCGTCGCCTGGCTCGCCTTCAAGTGAGGCGCGATCAGGAGCATGAGAAAACAGCCACCATGGCGGTGTGCCATGGTGGCTGACGCTTCGTCGGCCCCGGCGGCCGACCGCTTTGCCGGCGGGAGCGACGGGAAGGGCCGGCCCGGCCGGGTCAGTCCGAGATGAGTCCCTCCCGCAGCTGTGCGAGGGTGCGCGTCAGCAGCCGGGAGACGTGCATCTGCGAGATGCCGACCTCTTCGCCGATCTGGGACTGGGTCATGTTGGCGAAGAAGCGCAGCATGATGATCCGCCGCTCACGGGGCGGCAGCTTGGCCAGCAGGGGCTTGAGCGACTCGCGGTACTCCACGCCCTCCAGCGCCGCGTCCTCGTAGCCGAGACGGTCCGCCAGGGAGCCCTCGCCGCCGTCGTCCTCGGGGGCCGGGGAGTCCAGCGAGGAGGCGGTGTAGGCATTGCCCACCGCGAGGCCGTCGACCACGTCCTCCTCCGACACGCCGAGAACGGCGGCCAGTTCGGAGACCGTCGGGGAGCGGTCGAGCTTCTGGGAGAGCTCGTCGGACGCCTTCGTCAGCGCCAGGCGCAGCTCCTGCAGGCGCCTGGGCACCCGCACCGACCACGACGTGTCGCGGAAGAAGCGCTTGATCTCGCCCACGACCGTCGGCATCGCGAAGGTCGGGAACTCCACGCCCCGGTCCGGGTCGAACCGGTCGATCGCCTTGATCAGGCCGATGGTGCCGACCTGGACGATGTCCTCCATCGGCTCGTTGCGGGAGCGGAAGCGGGACGCCGCGTAGCGGACCAGGGGGAGGTTGAGCTCGATCAGGGTGTCCCGGACGTAGGCGCGCTCGGGGCTGTCCTCGTCGAGCGCGGCGAGCCGCAGGAACAGGGAGCGGGACAGGGTGCGGGTGTCGATGGTCTCCGAGGTCTCCGGTTCCGGCGAGGCCGGGGCGGGCGTGGCCGGGAGATCCGTGGCGGGAACGGCCTCGAGGGCCGTCGCATCGTCGAGGGCGTCGAGCGGCTCGAGCGCCGGGGCGGGCGTCTCGCTCTTCACGAGCGTCAGCACCTTGGAGCTGCCCTGTTCTGCGGACATGCCACCCCCTTTGGGTCGCGGGACGGTCGCGGCCGCGCCCTCCGAAGAGAAGAACGCAGTCCTCACCTGAGATACCGGAGCCGAAGCCACGGCAAACTCGCTTCCCGCAGAATGTCACATGTCGGCAACGCGCTGTAGGGACTTGTCGACATCTGCGATGCGAATCGGCCCTGGAAGAAAGGGGTCTGACGTTCTTTCAGCCCAGAGGTGTCGGGAACATCCCGGATAGGTGATTCGCCCGTGTTGGTTACACTTCGATCCTGTTTGCGGATCGCAGCCGCTGGAAGCTACGCGCGAGTAGCCGGGAGACGTGCATCTGGGAGACGCCGAGCTCCGCGCTGATCTGCGACTGGGTGAGGTTGCTGTAGTACCGCAGCAGCAGGATCCTCTGCTCCCGTTCGGGCAGTTGGACCAGCAGGTGGCGGACCAGGTCGCGGTGTTCGACGCCGTCGAGGGCCGGGTCCTCGTAGCCGAGCCGGTCCAGCAGCCCGGGCATCCCGTCGCCCTCCTGGGCGGCCTCCAGGGAGGTCGCGTGGTACGAGCGGCCCGCCTCGATGCAGGAGAGCACCTCCTCCTCGGTGATGCGCAGCCGTTCGGCGATCTCGGCGGTCGTGGGGGAGCGGCCGAAGGCGGTCGTCAGGTCCTCGGTGGCGCTGTTGACCTGCACCCACAGCTCGTGCAGCCGGCGCGGGACGTGGACGGTGCGGACGTTGTCGCGGAAGTAGCGCTTGATCTCGCCGACGACCGTCGGCATCGCGAAGGTCGGGAACTGCACGCCCCGGTCCGGGTCGAACCGGTCGATGGCGTTGATGAGCCCGATGGTGCCGACCTGGACGACGTCCTCCATCGGCTCGTTGCGGGAGCGGAAACGGGCGGCCGCGTAGCGCACGAGCGGGAGGTTCGCCTCGATGAGCGCCCCGCGCACGCGGGCGTGCTCCGGTGAGCCCGGTTCGAGCTCCTTCAACTGGGTGAAGAGCACCTGGGTGAGGGCTCGGGTGTCGGCGCCGCGCCGCTTCTCCCGGGGCGAGGAGGTGGCAGGGGCGGCCGTCTGGGCGGAAGCTCCCTTCGGGGGCGGCGCAGTCC
Source organism: Streptomyces thermovulgaris (assembly GCF_002155915.1). Classification (GTDB taxonomy): domain Bacteria; phylum Actinomycetota; class Actinomycetes; order Streptomycetales; family Streptomycetaceae; genus Streptomyces; species Streptomyces thermovulgaris. The sequence continues at coordinate 12,043 of NZ_MUME01000221.1, forward strand.
TGGCCGACACGGTCAACGCCACCTCTTCGTCGATCAACTCTCATCCAGCAAAAGCGGTCATAGCATCACAAGACAGCTGCATGGGGTTCAAGCACCGCATACTCCCGTGTTGAGGGGTTCACCAGGTCATAAGGCGCAAAAAGGTCCCGCATCGCTCCGATGCGGGACCGGGTCTGTGGCCCATCGCGGTACGGTCCGGGAAGGCCGGGGCCGACCGGGTCGGCCGGGGGCGTACGCGGCCGTCCGCGACCTTCTGCGGCCGTCCGCGCCGCCTGCGGCAGGTCTGCGCCGCCTGCGGCCGGTCCGCGCCGTCCGAGGGGCCGCGACCGCCGGGTGACGGTCAGAACTCGTAGTCGGCGATCACCCATGTGGCGAACTCCCGCCACTGGGCGGCGCACGCCTGGTGGGCCGGGTGCTCCAGGTACCGGCGCAGGGCGTCGGCGTCCTCGACCGCCGAGTTGATCGCGAAGTCGTAGGCGATGGGCCGGTCGCTGACGTTCCAGCCGCATTCCCAGAAGCGCAGCTCGTCGATCCGGTCGCCCAGGGCGCGGAAGGCCTCCACCCCGGCCACGACGCGCGGGTCGTCGCGCTCGACGCCCTCGTTGAGCTTGAACAGGACCAGGTGGCGGATCATCACTTTCCTCCGTGGGCGACCCAGCTCATGAAATCGCCGATGGCCTTGGCGGCCGCCGAGATGCCCTCGAACCCTATCTGGACGTAGTCCGCCGCCGTGGCGGGGTCGGTGATGATCACGTACAGCACGAAGACCACGAGCACATAGACGGCGATCTTCTTGGCGTTCACCGCCATCGCGGTCTCCCCCCTGTCGCTGGCTGCGCTGTCGCTGGCCGTCCGGTCACGGGCCCGTCCCGCCGGGGATCCGTGCCGGGCCGGGCGCTGTAGATGATCGCACGAAGGGCCCTGTCCGGTGGACAGGGCCCTTGCCAAGCGGTAGCGGAGGGATTTGAACCCTCGGTGACTTGCGCCACACTCGCTTTCGAGGCGAGCTCCTTCGGCCGCTCGGACACGCTACCGAGGGAGACCTTACAGCACGGGCGGCCCTGCTTCGAAATCCGTTTCTTCCGCCCGGGCCGAAGAGGCGGCCCGGGGAGGGTCCTCCGGGCTCAGCGACCGCGGAAGAAATCGGTGAGCAGCGTGGCGCATTCGTCGGCGAGTACGCCCTCGATCACCTCGGGCCGGTGGTTGAGCCGCCGGTCCCGTACGACGTCCCACAGGGAGCCGGCGGCGCCGGCCTTCTCGTCGCGGGCACCGTAGACCACCCGGTCCACACGGGACAGGACGATCGCGCCGGCGCACATCGTGCACGGCTCCAGCGTGACGACCAGTGTGCAGCCGGACAGCCGCCACTGACCGGTCCGTGCGGCGGCCCGCCGGATGGCGAGGACCTCCGCGTGGGCGGTCGGGTCGCCGGTGGCCTCGCGTTCGTTGTGGCCGGCGCCGAGCACGGTCGTACCGTCGCCGGCCAGCACGACGGCGCCGACCGGGACGTCCCCGCCCCGGACGGCCCGTTCGGCCTCGTCCAGGGCGAGCCGCATCGCGGCCCGCCAGGGGTCGCGCACCGGGTCCGGGACCCGGGCCGCCCGCGGTGTCCTGCAGATGTCCGGCATGCCCGGCCCGGTCAGCGGACGGTCTCCAGGACCTCCGAGGCGCCCAGGGCCTCGGCGATCGCGCTCAGCGCGTCCTCGGCCTCCAGGGTCTGCAGCTCCTTCGCGCTGATGCCCAGGTCGTCGAGGATCTTGTCGTCGCCCAGCGGGCCGTGCGTGATGAGCGCGGACGACGGGTCCTCGTCGTCCTCGGCGGACACCGGTTCACCGTCCTCCGTGCCGTCGAGATCGAGGGAGTCCAGGTCGGGGCCGTCGTCACCGGGTTCCCGGCCGAGCAGTTCGTCGGTGAGCAGGATCTCGCCGTACGAACTGCGGGCAGCGGCGGCGGCGTCGGAGACGTAGATACGAGGGTCGTCCTCGCCGTCCACGCGGACGACGCCGAACCAGGCGCCCTCCTGCTCGATCATGACAAGCACCGTGTCGTCGTCGGTCGAGGCCTCCCGGGCCAGGTCGGCCAGATCGGCCAGCGTCTCCACGTCGTCGAGCTCTGTGTCGCTCGCTTCCCACCCGTCTTCGGTGCGCGCGAGCAGTGCGGCGAAGTACACCGTGACTCTCCCACTGGTCATAGGCGTGCCGGTTGGAGGTCCCCTCCGGCGGAGGTTCTGGGCGGAGAGAGTTGGGCTCCAAGCCCCGCCCACTCGGAATCGTGGCAGAAACCATGCCTTCAGGGGACGTCTTCGTCCCCCTGTGTCCGGCGGTTTTGCCGGTCCATCGTTCTCGGTTGTGCCGGTGCGTCGGTGAAGGACCCACCAGCGCGGTCGTTGCCGCCGCACCCCGGATCGTACGCGGCTTTTCCCCGGCGGCCACGCACGTCCGCCGCCCGGGCGTCCGCGTGGGTGTCGCCCTTCCCGTGCGTCTCGCGTGCATCTTTCGCCTACCAGCGGAACGTGCGCATGCGCAGGACGTGCCGCAGCCGGGCGGCCCTGGCGCGGCGGGGCTGGACGCGGTCGCGCAGGGCGCGTGCCTCGGCCAGTTCGCTCAGGAAGAGGGCCCGGCGCCGTTGCCGCTCCAGGTCGGCCTCGGATATGTCCTCCGTCCCCGGCGTGTCCGCCGTCTCCGCCGTCCCCGGCGTCTCCTGCGCGTCCGGTGCCTCCTGTGTCCTCTGCGTCTGCTGCGTCTGCCGTGCGTCGGTCGTCTCCGGCTGTGCGTCCGGCGCCGGATTCCTGCGGGATTCCCGGTCGGGCAATTGGTTCACCACCCCAGTGCGTCCCTCCCACTCTCCCCCCGGGCGGGGGCCCGGTGCCACAACAACGCACGGGACGGGGCACGGCCGGGACGGTGGCGGGTGGAAGAACGGGGCGGGGGCCCGGTTACTGTTGGCCCATGCGTCTCCATGTCGTCGACCACCCCTTGGTCGCCCACAAGCTCACCACGCTGCGCGACCGGCGCACCGACTCCGCGACCTTCCGTCGGCTCGCCGACGAACTGGTCACCCTGCTCGCCTACGAGGCGACACGGGACGTGCGCACCGAGCAGGTCGACATCGAAACCCCGGTCGCCCGCACCACCGGCGTCAAGCTCTCCTACCCGCGCCCCCTGGTGGTGCCGATCCTGCGGGCCGGGCTCGGCATGCTGGACGGCATGGTCCGGCTGCTGCCGACCGCCGAGGTGGGCTTCCTCGGCATGATCCGCAACGAGGAGACACTGCAGGCCTCGACGTACGCCACGCGTATGCCGGAGGACCTCTCCGGCCGTCAGGTCTACGTCCTCGACCCGATGCTCGCCACCGGCGGCACCCTGGTCGCGGCGATACAGGAACTGATCAAGCGTGGTGCCGACGACGTGACCGCGGTGGTGCTCCTGGCCGCCCCCGAGGGCATCGCGGTCATGGAACGCGAGCTGGCGGGCACCCCGGTGACCGTGGTGACGGCGTCGGTCGACGAACGCCTCAACGAGCACGGCTACATCGTCCCGGGTCTGGGAGACGCGGGCGACCGGATGTACGGGGCGGCGGACTAGCCGACTCCACTTCTCCGACGGCCGGCCCAGTACTGCGGAAACGTTTTCCCCCTCGGTGACGGAACGGTACGGCGCCCGGTTCCGCCCTCTTTCCGGGCGGCCGGGCGCCGTATGCGTGCGGCCGTGCGGCTGCTCAGCAGCCCTTCTTCGTCGTGTCGGGCTTCGGCGGAGGGGCGTACAGCGCGGCCAGGGCCTTGTCGGCGTCCGCCTGCGCGGTCAGCTTCTTGAAGCCGTCGCCGAGGATCAGGTCGACGTCCGCGCTCTTGCGGGTGTCGGCACGGCTCTCGGCACCGGCGAGCTGGGTGGCGAGAACGGGCAGCGAGGTGTTCACCGAGGAGGCCGAGCCGAGCAGGATCCCGGTGCCCTTGACCTTCTTGTCGAACTCCTGGGTCGCGTTGTCCACCCGGCCGATGCGGAAGCCGCGCTTCTTCAGCTCGTCCGCGGTCTGCTTGGCCAGCCCGGTGCGGGTGGTGGCGTTGAGGACATTGACGGTGATCTGGCCCGGCTTGGGCAGCGTACGGGCCGCACTCGCGGGCGACGGGCTCGCCTTGGGCGCCGCCTCCGGCGCGCACTCCTCCTTGGTCCCGACCGCCGAGGCGCTCTTTCCGCCACCGGTGAAGACGTCGATGAGCTGCAACGTGCCCCAGCCGATCACACCGAGCGCCGTGACGGAGGCGACGGCGAGGAACGCAAGCCTGCCGCGCCGACGGGGCCTGCGCATCCGCGGGTACTTGTTCCCCGTGATCCGGTACTGCCCGCCCATGCCGGGGGGAGTCAGCATGCTCATGGGCGCAGCGTAGTGCGCCTGAGCGGTGATGCCTACCAGATGATCATTCGATACGGTGCAGGAGAACCCAAAAGGTCCAAGCCGTTACCGAACAGCGATCCGAACGGCTCGGTCCGGTCGGGGTCGATCCGGTTCCGGTCCGGTTCCGTCAGTCCGGCTCCGCCGGTTCCGCCGGTCCGGTGCTGCCGGTCAGTCCAGTTCGAGCACGCGTGCGTGCAGCACCTGGCGCTGCTGGAGCGCGGCCCGCACCGCGCGGTGAAGACCGTCCTCCAGATACAGGTCGCCCTGCCACTTCACGACGTGCGCGAAGAGGTCGCCGTAGAACGTCGAGTCCTCCGCGAGAAGCGTCTCCAGGTCGAGCTGCTGCTTGGTGGTCACGAGCTGATCAAGGCGGACCGGGCGCGGCGCGACGTCCGCCCATTGACGGGTGCTCTCCAGGCCGTGGTCGGGGTACGGCCGGCCGTTTCCGATGCGCTTGAAGATCACACGGAAAGCCTACCGGGCAAGGGCTTCCGGGCGCAGCCCGCCCACCGGAGTGCGACGCTGGAAATGCCGCGGCAAACGCGGGCGAACCGGAAAAGGGGCATGCGATGAGTGACAGCGAGACCGTGCCCGGGGCCGCCGCCCGCGAGACCCCGCACAGCACCCCGGCGCTCCCGCGGAAGGCCCTGGAGATCGCCTCCGGATACGCCTTCGCCGGGCCGCCCTGGACCTGGGCGCCCTGATCTGGGACGGCCACTGCCTGCCCGACGCGCGGATCCGGATCCCCCTGGCGACGCTGAACCGCCACGGCCTGGTCGCGGGCGCCACCGGCACCGGCAAGACCAGGACCCTGCAGCTGATCGCCGAGCAGCTCTCGGCGCAGGGCGTGCCGGTCTTCCTCGCGGACGTCAAGGGGGACCTGTCCGGGGTCGCGGAGCCGGGCACGGCGAACGACCGGGTCCGGTCCCGGGCCGCCGAGGTCCATCAGCAGTGGACGCCGACCGGCTTTCCCGCCGAGTTCCACGCCCTGGGCGGCGCGGGCCACGGGATCCCGCTGCGGGCGACCGTCACCGGCTTCGGCCCGCTGCTGCTGTCCAAGGTGCTCCGCCTCAACCCGACGCAGGAGCAGTCCCTCTCCCTGATCTTCCACTACGCCGACACCAAGGGGCTGGAGCTGGTCGACCTCAAGGACCTCAGGGCGGTCGTCGCCTTCCTGACCTCCGACGAGGGCAAGCGGGAGCTGAAGGGCATCGGCGGTCTCCCGGCCGCCACCGCCGGGGTGATCCTGCGCTCCCTCACCGCCCTCGAGGCGCAGGGCATGGCGGACTTCTTCGGCGAGCCGGAGTCCGACACCGGTGAGTTCCCGCGCCGGGCCGGCGACGGCCGCGGAGTCGTCTCCGTCCTCGAACTGCCCGCCGTCCAGGGCGAGCCGCGGCTCTTCTCCGCCTTCCTGATGTGGCTGCTCGCCGATCTCTTCCACGATCTGCCGGAGGCCGGCGACGTGGACAGGCCGAGGCCGGTGTTCTTCCTCGACGAGGCGCATCTGCTGTTCGACGACGCCTCCGAGGCGTTCCTGGAGGCGATCGCGCAGACGGTGCGGCTCATCCGCTCGAAGGGCGTCGGCGTCTTCTTCGTCACCCAGTCCCCGAAGGACGTTCCCGCCGATGTGCTGGGCCAGTTGGGCAACCGGATCCAGCACGCGCCGCGCGCCTTCACCCCCGACGACCAGAAGGCCCTGAAGGCCACGGTGCGGACCTTCCCCGAGTCCGCCTACGACCTGGGGGAGCTCCTCACCGGCCTCGGCACCGGCGAGGCGGTGGTGACGGTGCTGAGCGAGAGGGGAGCGCCGACCCCGGTCGCGGCGGTCCGGCTGCGGGCCCCCGAGTCCCTGATGGGCCCCGTCGACGCGGCGGCCCTGGACCGCGCGGTGCGGCAGTCCCCTCTGCACGCCCGTTGTGCACAGGCTGTGGACCGGGAGTCGGCGTACGAGAGGCTCACCGGGGCGCGGGACGTCCAAAGCGAGGAGACGGCCCCCGCGGAGCCGAGGGACGCCGCCCGGACGTCCCGGGGCCGGCGGCGCGGGGGCGAGGAGCCGTCGGCCGTCGAACAGGTCCTCGGCAGCGGTGCGTTCAGGTCCCTGGCCCGGTCCATGGGCACACGGCTCGGCCGTGAGATCACCCGGTCCCTCTTCGGCACGGCGCGCAGGAGGCGGTGAGCGGCCCGTCCGGGCCCGCGCAGGGCTTTCACGGCGGCCGCGGGGCCCGGTGGAGGCACACGGGCCCCGCCCGTGGTCACACGCCGCCCGGGATCCGCTCGGCGTGCCCGCGGACGCGCAGCGCGATGACGATCTCGACGATGCCGACCGCCACCAGCCAGCAGCCGGCGACCACGGTGAGGACGACGACCGACTCCAGCGGGGAGACGATCAGAACGGCCCCGGCGAGGAGGACGAGGACGCCGAAGGAGATCTGCCAGCCGCGCGCGGGCGCGCCGGGGGCGTGAAGGGCGGCGATCGTCTGGGTCAGGCCGCGGACCAGCCAGCCGATGCCGATCCACAGGGCGAGCAGCAGAACCGACTGCAGGGCGCCGCGGAAGCAGAACAGCCCCAGCAGGATCGACAGGGCGCCGCTGGCGAAGGCCAGCACGCGCAGCGGGGCCGTCCGGTGGGTGGCGAAGGCGGAGACCAGCTGGAGCACCCCGCTGACCAGGAGGTAGACGCCGAAGAGGATCCCGGCGGCGAGCAGGGAGGGGCCCGGCCAGAGCAGGACCACGACGCCCAGGACCACGGCGGCCGCGCCGGTGACGAGAAGGGCCTGCCAGGCGGCGCGGAGGACGGGGGGCGGCGGCTCTTCCGGCGGCGGTCCGTGGTGCGGTGGCGGTGGCCCCGGACGCCTCGGGTCGCGTGCGGCGTGGACGCGGCGGTCGTCGTACCCGGGGCCCTGGGGACCGGCGCTCGGCGGCTCGGTCATGATCCATGCTGGGAACGCACGCGCGCGTGCCGCAACCGGGACCGCCCGCCCGGCTGACACCGGCGGGCCGCTGAGCAAAGTGCCGTTCTCCTCCGTACCCCTGCGGAAGCGGCAATCTCCCGTCCCCGGAACGGGAGCCCCCTCTCCAGAACGGGAAGTGACGTGACCGTACGGCGACCACTTCGGGTGCTGACACTGCTCGGCGCCGTACTGGCCCTGCTGCTGCTCGGCGGGGCCGCCCCCGCCTTCGCCCACGCGGACCTGCGCAAGGCCGAGCCCGCCGACGGAACCGTCCTGAAGTCGGCCCCCTCCACGATCACGCTGACCTACTCCGAGCCCGTCGCCCTGCTCGACGACTCCTTCCGCCTGTTCGACCCCGAGGGCCGGCGGGTGAGGACGAAACCGCCGCGGCATGTACCGGGCCGGCCGAACGCGGTCCGGGTGGAGTTCCCGAAGGGACTGGGCGAGGGCACCTTCACCGTGGCGTGGCGGGTGATCTCGGCGGACAGCCACCCGGCCTCCGGCGCCTTCACCTTCTCCGTGGGGAAGCCCTCCCCGGCGGCCCCCGCGGTCGACACGGGGCCCGACCAGCACCCCGTGACCGGCAACCTCTACGACCTCGGCCGCTACACCGCCTACGGTGCCGCCGCCCTGCTCATCGGCATGGTCGCCTTCGTCCTGCTGTGCCGCCCGCCGGACCCCCGCCTGCTGCGCGGGCCGCTGCTCGTGAGCTGGTGGGCGGCCCTGGTGTCCACCCTCGTCCTGCTGGTGCTGCGGGCTCCCTACGAGGCGGGCACCGGCCCGCTGTCGGCCTTCGATCCCGCGGCCGTCTCCCGCACCCTGAGCAGCCGTCCCGGCCTGGTCCTGACGGCCCGTCTGGTCCTGCTCGTGCCGATGGCCGTCCTCCTCGTACGGCTCTTCCGCCGCCCGCCGGGGCAGAGGCCCACGCGCGCGACCCTGGCGGCGGGCGCCGCACCGGCCCTCGCCCTGGCGCTGACCCTGGCGGCGTCCGAGCACGCCTCGGCCGGCATCCAGGTGCCGGTGGCGCTGACGTCCTCGACGCTGCACGTGCTGGCGATGGGGATCTGGCTGGGCGGGCTGACGGCCCTTCTCACGATCCTGCAGCGGGTGACGGAGGACGACGAGCCGCGGGCGGCGGCACCGGCCGGCGACTCGACCGCCGACGGGCCGGACCGCTCCCAGGAGGCCTCCCGGAAGCCTTCCCGGGACGTTCTCCCGGCCGGCGACGGCCCCGCGCTGACGGCGGCCGTGGCCCGCTTCTCCCGGATCGCCCTCGGCGCCGTCACCGTCCTTGCGGCCACCGGGATCTACCAGTCCTGGCGCGGCCTCGGCTCCTGGGCCGCGCTCACCGGCACCGCGTACGGCCGGCTGCTGCTGGTCAAGGTGGCGGCGGTGGTGCTGATGCTGGCGGCGGCGGTCCTCTCACGGCGCTGGACGGCCCGGCTGGTGGCGGTGGACGCGGGGGACGGAAAGGCCGCCGTACGGGCGGAGAAGCCGCGGACGGCGGCCCGCGTCCGGGTCCCGGAGCCGGCCGGCGGGAAGCGGCCGTCCGGGACGGAGGGCTCCGGGACGGAGGAGACCGGGACGGAAGAACCGGGAGCCGGGGAAGCCGCGGCCGGGGAGGTCCTGACCGAGGAGACACCGGCCGGGGAAACCGCGGCCGGGGAAACGCCGGCCGGAAAAGCCCCGGCCGGGGAACCCGTGTCCTCGCCGGCGCCCGGCGTCTGCCGCCGCGCCCTGCGCCGCTCGGTCCTGGCCGAGCTCGCCGTGGGCATCGCGGTGCTGGTGGTCACCACGATCCTGGTCGGCACCCTTCCGGGCCGTGTGGCCGCCGAGGCGGAGGACGCCCCGCCCGCGGCGGGGGCGCCGGGCGCCGCCCTCGCGGTGATCCCGTTCGACGTCGGCACCCCGGGAGGCCGCGGCAAGGCGCAGGTCACGCTGGTGCCGGGCCGGGTCGGGCAGAACGCGGTGGAGGCCGTGGTCTACGGCCCCGACGGCGGTCTGAGCGTCGTTCCCGAGCTGCGTCTGTCCCTGTCCCTGCCCGAGCGGAAGCTCGGCCCGATCGACGTCAGGCTCACCAAGAGGGGCGGCTACTGGAGCAGCGACACCCTCAACGTCCCGCTCGCCGGCGAGTGGACGATGAAGGCGACGGTGCGCGTGTCGGAGATCGATCAGGTGAGCGCGGAGCAGAAGATCCGGATCCTGCGTTAGCCGGATCCCGCGTCAGCGGGCGCCGTCCGGACCGGGCCGGCCTCCCCGGCCGGCCGGGCGCGGGGTGCGGAACGCGGAGGCGGCCACCGGCCGTTCGAGCAGCGAGCGCATCCGCGCGGCGGCCCGGACCGCCGCGTCGCCGCAGCAGTTGTTGAACAGGACGTGGAGCCGCTCGACGCTCCCGGCGAGGGAGCGCAGCCGCGGCACCCACTCCTCCAGCTCGTGGTCGGCGTACTCGTACCGGAACCGGTCCTCCTTGCTCCCGGTCCCCCAGGAAGGGCTGCGTCCGTGGAAGCGCACGACGGAGAGCCGCGGCGAGGTGACGGGCGTGACCGGCGGGACGGAGGAGGGCAGCGTCTGCGCCATGTCGACGCCGACGGCGGCGAAGCCGTACCGGCGCAGCAGCGCGGCGGTCGCCTCCGCCCGCCCCTCCCGCCACCATCCGGGGTGCCGGAACTCCACCGCCACGGGCCGGCCCGCGGTCCGCCCGGCGCATTCCTCCAGGAACGCCTCGGCCCGCGCGCCCGGCCGGAACCACGGCGGGAACTGGAACAGCACACCGCCCAGCCGTCCATGGCGGCGCAACGGCTCGATCCCCTCGGCGAACCGTGCCCACACGGCGTCGAGGAACGCCGCGTCACGGGGGTCGTACGACGCACCGCGCAGCTCCCTCGGCAGCGCGCCGCGCCGGGCCGGATGCCCGGTGAGCGGTGCGAAGGCCTTCACGTCGAAGACGAAGTGCTCCGGGGTCCGCTCGACCCAGAGCCGGCTGTTCCGCTCGTGGGGGAGGGCGTAGTACGCGGAGTCGACCTCGACGACCGGGAACCGCGAGGCGTAGTGGCGCAGCCGGCCCTCGGCGTCGCGCGACCCCGCCGGGTACCAGCCGCTGCGCACCAGCTCCGGATCCGTCCATGAACACGTGCCGACCAGGATGTCGCCCATGACGAGCGGTTACCCCCGATCAGCGCAATGCCATCGCGCGATCCGGCAATGACACAGCCCCGAACGGTTGAATTCCTTCACCCGTTTGCCACGCATCCGGGAAAGTCGGGCGGCGTTAGTCGAGATATGACCGAGACAACCAGGGAAGGGCACTGGGGTCTGCTCATGGGGCGGGAGCGGAAGGACACGAATGCCGCGCAGGCGGTGCCGCTCGGCCCCTATACGTACCTTCCCGCCCCAGTGCACTCGTCGGCCACCGTCAACGGCGTCCTGACCAGGGGTGATTGCCCGGTTGCGCTGAAGGTGACCGAGCCTTTGCTGCGCAATTTCCTGGATGCGATGAGCGCACTGGAAGCCGATCTCGCCCGCCGCTGGGTCGGTTCGGAGGTCCGGTCCGCCTGCTCGGGAGCGGAACAGCCGACTGCGTAATGTACGACGAACGTATTGGCCGCCGTTCGGCGAATTCCACCGACTTCTCCACGGGGCATTCGGGTCATCCGGAGTTCTGGAGCTACTCGGGCCACGCGGGCTATACGGCCCCCTTGAACGGGCACCAGGGAGCCGGCACGGGCCGTCACCGGGGACCGACGGAGTTCTTCTCGTCGCCCCTGGTCCCGCCGGACGAGACCTGGGATCCCGCCGAGGAGCTGGCCTTCATGCTCCAGGACGCGATGCAGGAGTCCCGGCAGGCGCACGGGCCGACGGCCCCCACCACCCGGGGCGAGGCACCGCTCACCGGGGTCGTTCCGATCGCTCCGGTCGCTCCGGCCGCTCCGGCCGGTCCGGCCGGTGTGGACACACCCGGCACGCCGGACACGCCGAGTGCCCCGGACGCCCCGGGCACCTCGAACAGCCCCCTGGAGAACCTGCAGCGGATCACCGCGGAGCTGCCCCCGCTGAGGAGGATTCCCCGGCGCCACCGAAGAATCCGGGAGCGCAAGCGTCCGAACGCCCTGCGCACCACCAGCCATGTCATCGCCGCGCTGACCGCGGTGATCGCCTCCTCGGTGAGCTTCTTCGGCGGGATGGTCGCCTACGACCCCCTCCACGTCCTGGCCCTGGCCCGTATGCAGGAAGGTCTCGCCTCGTGGTGGCCCCTCCTGGTGTACGGACCCTGGCTGGTGGCGTCCCTGTCGGTCCTGCGGGCCGCGCTGCACCGGCGCCGGGCCGTCCACTCCTGGGGGGTGGTGCTGGTCTTCTCGGCCATCGCGATGCTGCTGTGCATCGCCCAGGCGCCCAGGACGATCATCGACGTGGCGGCGGCCGCCCTGCCGGGTCTGGCGTCCCTGGCCTGCTTCCAGCAGCTCGTGCGCCAGGTCACCCTGACCCGCCCGCCGCGCCGTACGGCGGCTCGCCACCGCCATCCCTCCGCC
>NZ_MUME01000222.1:0-2481 GCF_002155915.1 Streptomyces thermovulgaris
CTGCTGCACTGGACCCGCCGCATGATCGAGATCCGCAAGCAGAACCCCGCCTTCGGACTCGGCTCCTACACCGAACTGCCCTCCTCCAACCCGGCCGTCCTCGCCTTCCTGCGCGAACACGAGGACGACCTGGTGCTGTGCGTCAACAACTTCTCCCGCTTCGCCCAGCCCACCGAACTCGACCTGAGCGCCTTCCGCGGCCGCCACCCGGTCGAACTGTTCGGCGGCGTCCGCTTCCCTCCCATCGGCGACCTGCCCTACCTGCTGACCCTGGCCGGACACGGCTTCTACTGGTTCCGGCTCACCACGGCCGCACCCCCGACCGCCCGGCGAGTGTGACCACCGTGCGGCTGACGAAAGGAGACGTGAGCATGCCGAAGACCGCGTCCCTGGTGCCGAGCGCCGAGAGCCTGGCCGGACCCATGACCTCGCTCGGTCCGCTGCTGCGCGCGTGGCTGCCGCATCAGCGCTGGTTCGCCGGCAAGGACCGGCCCGTCACCGACCTGCGTCTGCTGTCGATGACGGAGCTGTTCCCGGGCTGTCTGCATCTGCTGGTCCACGCCGAGCACGCGGAGGTCCCCGCCGGCCACGGCACCGTGCCCGCCCCGGCCGGCACCCCCGTGCCGCCACCCGCCGACTGCTATCAGCTGCTGCTCGACGTACGGCAGCGGCCGATCCCCCGCCTGCGCCAGGCCTTCATCGGCCGTCCCTCGCAGGGCCCGCTGGCCGGCCTGTCGCTCTACGACGCGCTGTACGACCCGCGCTCGGCGCAGCTGCTCCTGGAGCGGCTGCGCCACCCCGGCGCCTTCGGCCCGCTGCGCTTCGAGGCGGATCCGTCCGTCCCGGTCCCCGGCGGTCTGGCGCCCAGGCTGCTGAACGCCGAGCAGTCCAACTCCTCGATCGTGTACGGCGACGCGTTCATCCTGAAGGTCTTCCGCCGTATCCAGCCGGGTGTCAACCCGGACCTGGAGGTGCCCTGGGCGCTGGCCCGGCAGGACTGCGGCCGTGTCCCCGCCCCGGTGGCGTGGTTCCGCACCACCGAGCCGGAGGCGGCGACCCTCGGTGTGCTCCAGCCGTTCCTGTGCGGCGCGGACGACGGCTGGACGCTCGCCCTGCGGGCCCTGGCCACCGGTGACGACTTCACCGCTCAGGCGCACCAGCTGGGCGAGGCGACCGCGGAGGTGCATCTGGCCCTGGCCGGTGCCTTCCCGACCGGCGGGCACCGGGAGGTGACCCGGACGGCGGCGGCGATGACCGAGCGTCTGGAGGCCGCGGCGCACAGCGTGCCCGCGCTCAGACCGTACATGTCCCGGCTGCGCACCGCGTTCGCGGCACTGGCCGACTGCGACGCCGGCCCGCCGGTGCAGCGGGTGCACGGCGATCTGCACCTGGGGCAGGTGCTGCGGGCGGAGCGCGAGTGGTTCGTCATCGACTTCGAGGGCGAGCCGTCCCGTCCGCTCGCCGAGCGCCGTCTGGCCGAGTCCCCGGTGCGGGACGTGGCCGGGATGCTGCGCTCCTTCGACTACGCCGCCCGGCAGCGCCGCCCCTGGCGCCCGGAGTGGGCGCACCGCTGCCGGGAGGCGTACTGCGCCGGCTATGCCTCCCGGGCCGGCTGGGACCCCCGCAAGGAACACGCTCTGCTGCGGGCCTACGAGACGGACCGTGCCGTGTACGAGGTGCTGTACGAGGCCCGGCACCGTCCCGACTGGCTCGCCGTGCCGATGGCGGCGATCGAACGTCTCGCCGCGAGAGGAGGCTGAACCGGTGGCCCTGCACGACACGTCACGTCCCGAGCCGTCCGGCCCCGTCCTGTCCCCCGTGACACAAGCGGGCACCGCGGCCCCGCCCCTGGACCCCGCCGACCGTGAGCGTCTGCTCCTCGGCGCCCATCACGACCCGCACGCGCTGCTGGGCGCGCATCCGGTGCCGGGCGGGATCGCCTTCCGGGCGCTGAGACCGTACGCCGACGCGGTGAGCGTGGTGATCGACGGCGAGCGCACCCCGATGGTGCCCGAGGGCGGCGGCCTGTTCTCGGTCGTCCTGCCGCTGCCGGAGATTCCCGTGTACACGCTGAGGGTGGTCTACGGCGGGGACGTCCACGAGGTCCACGACCCGTACCGTTTCCTGCCCGCCCTCGGCGAGTTCGACCTGCATCTGATCCGGGAGGGCCGGCACGAGCAGCTGTGGAAGGCGCTCGGCGCCGAGCCGATGACCCATCAGGGGGTGGCCGGCACCCGCTTCACGGTGTGGGCGCCCAACGCCCGGGGGGTGCGGGTGGCCGGCGGCTTCAACTTCTGGGACGGCACCGCGTTCCCGATGCGCTCGCTGGGCGCCGCGGGCGTGTGGGAGCTGTTCGTGCCCGGCATCGGCGAGGGCGAGCTGTACAAGTTCGAGATCACCTCGCAGTACGGCGAGCGGTTCCTGAAGGCCGACCCGATGGCGCGGCGCACCGAGGTGCCGCCGGCCACCGCGTCGATCGTG
>NZ_MUME01000222.1:2544-22949 GCF_002155915.1 Streptomyces thermovulgaris
CAGGGACGACTGGGCCCTGGCCCGCTTCGACGGGGACCCGCTGTACGAGCCCGGGAACGCGCAGCGCGCCGAGCACCCCGACTGGGGGACGTACGAGTTCGACTTCGGCCGCACCGAGGTGCGCAACTTCCTCGTGGCCAACGCCGTGTACTGGTGCGAGGAGTTCCACATCGACGGTCTGCGCGTGGACGCCGTGGCCTCCATGCTCTACCTCGACTACTCGCGCGGGCCGGGCCAGTGGACGCCCAATGCGCACGGCGGGCGGGAGGACCTGGACGCGGTGGCGTTCCTGCAGGAGATGAACGCCACCGTGTACCGCCGGGTGCCGGGCGTGGTGACCATCGCCGAGGAGTCCACCGCCTGGGGCGGGGTGACCGCGCCGACCGACCACGGCGGCCTGGGCTTCGGACTGAAGTGGAACATGGGCTGGATGCACGACTCGCTCCAGTACATGAGCAAGGATCCGGTGCACCGCAAGTACCACCATCACGAGATGACGTTCTCGATGGTCTACGCCTACAGCGAGAACTACATTCTGCCGATCTCCCACGACGAGGTGGTGCACGGCAAGCGCGCACTGGTGTCGAAGATGCCCGGCGACTGGTGGCAGCGGCGCGCCAACCACCGCGCCTTCCTCGGCTACATGTGGGCCCATCCGGGCAAGCAGCTGCTGTTCATGGGCCAGGAGTTCGCCCAGGGCGGCGAGTTCTCCGAGGAGCACGGGCCCGAGTGGTGGCTGCTCGACGAGGACCACTGCGCCGCGGGCGACCACCGGGGCGTGCAGGACCTGGTGCGCGATCTGAACAGGATCTACCGGGCCACCCCGGCCCTGTGGCAGTGCGACACCCGGCCCGAGGGCTTCCGCTGGGTGGTGGTGGACGCGGCGGACGACAACGTCTACGCGTTCCTGCGCCACGACGCGGCCGGCGCCCCGCTGCTCGCGGTGTCGAACTTCTCCCCGGTCGTCCGCGAGGGCTACCGCCTGGACGTGCCCGTCGACGTCACCGCCTGGTGCGAGGTGCTCAACACCGACGCGGCCCGCTACGGCGGCAGCGGCGTCACCAATCCCGGCCCGCTCAAGCCGGAGGACGGGCACCTTCGTCTCACGCTGCCGCCGCTGGCCACGGTCTGGCTCACGCCGTACCCCGGCTGAGCGGGCCCCTCCCGGGCCGGCCGCCGGCGCTCCTCCGCCGCGAGGAGGCGGCCCGCCGCACGGGCGGAGGGCCGTGCGGCGCCCGCGGTGCCCGGGCGCGGCGCGGGTCGGACGGGCAGCCCGGGACCCCGCCCCGCGCGTGTGCGCCGCACCGGGAGCGGGGTGTCCGGGGCCGCCGGTGTCAGAGGATCAGCAGCAGGGCGTAGGCCAGGAAGAACGCGGCGACCACGACGACGAGGAGGAGGATCAGGGTGAGCGGGCCCTTGGCCCAGCCCTTGGTCGGGTTGTGCGTCTCGTAGGGGCCCGCCTCGGGCATGCTGCTCTCGGCGGGAGGGGTCTCGCCGGGCGGCACACCGCCCCCGGGCTCCAGCCCGGAGGTCCGTTCGGGGTCCGGATCGGGATTGACGTAACTCATGCCTGCCGAGTCCCCCGAACGGGACGAGCCCAACGAAGCCCAACGAAACGGTGTCGCTTCTCCGTTGCGTGGCCCCGACGCGCTGACCTGGGCTACATTCGACCCGCGTCGACAACGGTACTCATCGGCGGGGTCACCCTCCGTAAAACCCCAGGAGCAGCGCATGCCCGACTACGCCCTCGCTCCGTCCTCGGTCGCCACGCTGACCGGTGGGCTCGCCGACAGTGTCTTCGAGACCGCGGAGACACGTCCCTCTCTGCCGGTGCTCGCGCGCCGCACGGACCCCTCCTCCCCGGTGTGGGAGAAGGTCACCGCCGCGGAGCTGCGCGACGAGGTGAGCGACCTGGCCCGGGGCCTGGTCGCCGCCGGGATCTCACCGGGGCACCGTGTGGCCGTCATGGCCCGCACCCGGTACGAGTGGACGGTCCTGTCCTATGCGCTGTGGGCGGTCGGCGCGGAGGTCGTCCCGATCTATCCGACCTCCTCGCGCGACCAGGTGGAGTGGATCCTGCGGGACTCCGAGTGCGTGGCCGTCGTCGTCGAGGACGAGCAGGGGGTCATGACGGTCGGCTCGGTGTGCGCGGGGCTGCCCCGGCTGCAGCATGTGTGGCAGCTGGACGCCGGGGCGCTGGAGCAGCTGGTGGAACGGGGTTCCGTGGTTCCCCCGACCACCGTCGACTCGCTGCGCCGGATCGTGCTGCCGGACGCGACCGCCGTGATCGCCTACACCTCCGGCACCTCGGGCCACGCCAGGGGCTGTGCGCTGAGCCACCGTGCGCTGGCGAGCCCCTGCGACACGCTGCTGGCGGGCTGGGGGCACACCGCGGCGCCGCCCGGCGAGCAGCCGTCGGTGCTCGCCTTCCTGCCGTTCTCGCACGTGTACGGGCTGATGATCCAGGGCGTGTGCATACGCGGCGGCATTCTGATGGGCCACGAGCCCGAGTTCGGCGAGGAGGCGCTGGCCTCGGCGCTGCAGACGTTCCGGCCGACGTACTTCTACGCCGTGCCGTCCGTCTTCGAGAAGCTCTACAAGAACTTTCTGCGCTCCTTCCAGGAGGCGGGCCGCGACGCGCTGTTCGAGCGGGCGGCCGAGACGGCGCGGGACTTCGCCGTGGCGCAGGAGCGGCAGCGGCTGGGCCAGGGTCCGGGTCCCGGGTTCGACCTGCGGCTGCAGCACGCCCTGTACGAACGGACGGTGTACCGCAAGCTGCGGGCCGCGCTGGGCGGCAGGGTGGTCCGCGCCACCTCCGGCGGCTCCTCGCTCAACCGTGAGCTCTCCCTGTTCTTCGAGGGCATCGGCATCTATGTGCACGACGGGTACGGGCTGACGGAGACCGCCGGCGGGATCACCATGCAGCCGCTGGGCCGGGAGAAGTCCGGGACCGTCGGCAAGGCCCTGCCGGGCACCACGATCAGGATCGCGGACGACGGGGAGATCCTGGTGCAGGGTCCCTCGGTGTTCCAGGGGTACGTCAACGACGAGGCCGCGACCCGGGCCGCGCTGCGCGACGGCTGGCTGGCCACCGGCGACATCGGGCATCTGGACTCCGACGGCTATCTGACGATCACCGGGCGCAAGAAGGACGTCATCGTCACCAGCGGCGGCAAGAGCGTGGCCCCGGCCCCGCTGGAGCAGCGGCTGCGGATGCACCCGCTGATCCACCAGGCGGTGGTCGTGGGCGACAACCGGCCGTGCGTGGGGGCGCTGATCACGCTGGACCCGGACTATCTGGCGCACTGGCGTGCGGCCCGGGCCCTGCTGGGCGACACGCCGGAGCGCGAGGCGCGCGAGGAGAGCGCCCTGCGGGAGGAGATCGGACGGGCGGTCGCCGCGGCCAACAGCACCGTCTCGCGCTCGGAGTCCATCCGGGTCTTCCGGATCCTGCCGGAGCCCTTCGACGTGGCCAGCGGGCTGCTCACCCCGTCCATGAAGCTGCGCCGGGACGCCATCGTGGAGCGCTACGCGTCCGAGATCGACGCCATGTACGCGGCGCGTACGCGCACGTCGCCGCGGCTCGCGGCGAACGACCCGACGGCCGACTGGGACGACTCCGACGACGTCTTCCGCTGAGTCCTCCGAGTCCTTGTGCCGGGCTTGTGCCGGGCACGGACGGATCCTGCGCCGGGCACGGGCGAAGCGTCCCGCCGCCGAGAGGAGCGGGCACGGGCCGCGAGCGGCGCCGGGGCGTCCCTGCCGAAGGACGCGGACGCGTAGGCCCCGCACCCCGGGGAACACGACACGGGGGACGGAAGGGGGAGCGGAGGGGGAAGGAAGGAACGGCGCCCTGCTCATGCCGGGCCGGGAAGGCGAGATGGCAACCGAGCCGCGTGGGGACGACACACTGGCCACCGAGGAGATTCCGAGCCGCACCGCCTGCTTCGCGGGTGAGCTGCACCATGTGACGGGTGCGCGCCTGGCCGCGGAGGAGTTCCTCGACGAGCTCGCGCGGGCCTCGCTGCCGGCGACGCCGGAGCACTGGGACGACATCCTGCTGGTCGTCACGGAGCTCGCGGCGAACGCGGTGCAGTACGCGCCGGGTCCCTTCGTGCTGCGGATGCGCCGGACCTTCGACGGGGTGCACATCACCCTGAGCGACACCAGCACCACACCGCCGGCTCCGCGTCCGTTCCATCCCAGTCACAGCAGCGGCGGCATCGGCTGGCATCTGGTGCACACGCTGTGCGACCAGGTCAGCGTGGTCGTGCACGATCACGGCAAGGACGTGCACGCCTTTCTGCCGTGGTGACGTCGCCCCGGTGGCCTTCCGCCCCGGTGACGGCGGGACGGTGCCCCGCCCGCCGTCAGGCCGTGCTCGGCTCGCGGGGCGGAAGCCGGTGGTAGTACTCCCCCACGCGTGTCAGATACTCCCGGTTCCTGGTCTCGCTGTCGGTCCTGAAACGCGGTGCCGCCTTGATCTCGCCCCGGGAGCAGGCCACCGTCACGCGCCGCGCCTCCGGGTCGACGCCGGTCACCAGGCCCGCCGGCACCAGGACGCTCCGGCCGAACACCCACACCCCGGTGTCCACGACCAGATGCCGCATCCCGAAGGGGTCGGCCACCCTGTCCACATGGCCGACCGTGCCGTCGGCAGCGACCACGGTGAAGCCGGTCAGGTCCAGTCCCTCGACGGGACCGACCCGCGGCGGATACGACCAGATGGTGTCGTAGGTCACGCTGCTCCTCCCACTCCGTCGGCTCTCATCCAGCACCTACCCGCCTGGGACGGCCGCATTCGGGACACGGGCGGCTCCTCGCGGCAGAAGGACGAGGTCAGAGGCGCAGTGTTTTGTCCGGTGCCGTCCAAGTGAGTTAGCCTGCCCCGTATTTGCCGGCGCACGGATCCATGACATGCGCACATGCCGGCGCGCCGCACACGGGCCGACGAGGTGCACGAGTCCTCACTGCCGAGGGCTCCCTGGGAGCGGGACGAGGTACTCATGACCAGCGACAGGACCGAGGCCGTCGACACCGTGCCGGGCGACCGGGAGCTGAGGCAGCTCCTGGCGGGTCTGACGGCCGTACGGGACGGCGACTTCGGCACACGGCTGCCCGAGGACGCCGAGGGGCTCATGGGCGACATCGCGACCGTGTTCAACGGCATGGTCGACCAGCTGTCCGTGTTCACCTCGGAGGTCACCCGGGTGGCCCGCGAGGTCGGCACCGAAGGACGCCTCGGCGGCCAGGCGAAGGTGCCCGGGGTCTCCGGGAGCTGGGCCGATCTGACCGACTCGGTCAACGCCATGGCGGGCAACCTGACCACCCAGGTCCGTGACATCGCCCAGGTGGCCACGGCGGTGGCCGAGGGCGATCTGTCGCAGAAGATCGACGTCGACGCCCGCGGCGAGATCCTCGAGCTGAAGAACACCATCAACACGATGGTCGACACCCTCTCCGCCTTCGCCGACGAGGTCACCCGCGTCGCCCGCGAGGTCGGCACCGAAGGACGCCTCGGCGGCCAGGCGAAGGTCGAGGGCGTCTCGGGCATCTGGAAGGACCTCACCGACAACGTCAACTCGATGGCGAGCAACCTCACCGGCCAGGTCCGCTCCATCGCCCAGGTGACGACCGCGGTGGCCCGCGGCGACCTGTCGAAGAAGATCGACGTCGACGCCCGCGGCGAGATCCTGGCGCTGAAGACGACCATCAACACGATGGTCGACACCCTCTCCGCCTTCGCCGACGAGGTCACCCGCGTCGCCCGCGAGGTCGGCACCGAAGGACGCCTCGGCGGCCAGGCGAAGGTCGAGGGCGTCTCGGGCATCTGGAAGGACCTCACCGACAACGTCAACTCGATGGCGAGCAACCTCACCGGCCAGGTCCGCTCCATCGCCCAGGTCGCCACCGCCGTCGCCCGCGGCGACCTGTCCCGCAAGATCACGGTCGAGGCCAAGGGCGAGGTCGCCGCCCTCGCCGACGTGATCAACACGATGGTCGACACGCTCTCCGACTTCGCCGACGAGGTCACCCGGGTGGCCCGCGAGGTCGGCACCGAAGGACGCCTGGGCGGCCAGGCGCGGGTGGAGGGCGTCTCGGGCACCTGGAAGCGGCTGACGGAGAACGTCAACGAGCTGGCCGGCAACCTCACCCGCCAGGTGCGGGCGATCGCCGAGGTGGCCAGCGCCGTGGCCGAGGGCGATCTGACCCGGTCGATCACCGTGGAGGCCTCCGGCGAGGTCGCCGAGCTCAAGGACAACATCAACTCCATGGTGGAGTCCCTGCGCGAGACCACCCGGGCCAACCAGGAGCAGGACTGGCTCAAGACCAATCTGGCGCGGATCACCAGCCTGATGCAGGGCCACCGCGACCTGCCCGTCGTGGCCGAGCTGATCATGGAGGAGCTCACTCCCCTGGTGTCGGCCCAGTACGGCGCCTTCTACCTCGCCGAGGAGAGCGAGCAGGGGGCCCAGCTGCGGCTCGTCGCCTCCTACGGCCGTCCCGAGGACGACACCCGCCCCACCCGTTTCCCCTTCGGCCGCTCCCTGGTCGGCCAGGCCGCGCGCAGCCGCCGCACCATCACGGTCGACGAGCTGCCCCCGGACTACGTCACCATCTCCTCCGGCCTCGGCCGGGCCGTGCCGTCCTCGCTGATCCTGCTGCCGATCCTGTTCGAGGACCAGGTCCTCGGGGTGATCGAGCTGGCGGCGGTCACGCCCTTCAAGCCGATCCACCGGGACTTCCTGGAGCAGCTGCGGGAGGCCCTCGGGGTCAACGTCAACACGATCATGGCCAATGCCCGGACCGACGAGCTGCTGGAGGAGTCCCAGCGGCTGACGGCCGAGCTGCAGGCCCGCTCCGCCGAGCTGCAGGCCCAGCAGGAGGAGCTGCGGCGCTCCAACGCCGAACTGGAGGAGAAGGCCTCGCTGCTGGCGGCGCAGAACCGCGACATCGAGGCGAAGAACCTGCAGATCGAGCAGGCCCGGCAGGAACTCGAGGCCCGTGCCCAGCAGCTGTCGCAGGCCTCGAGGTACAAGTCGGAGTTCCTGGCGAACATGAGCCATGAGCTGCGCACCCCGCTGAACAGCCTGCTCATCCTCGCCCAGCTGCTCGCCCAGAACCCCTCGCGCAACCTCACCCCCAAGCAGGTGGAGTACGCGGGCATCATCCACTCCGCGGGCAGCGACCTGCTGCAGCTGATCAACGACATCCTCGACTTGTCGAAGGTCGAGGCGGGCAAGATGGACGTCAGCCCGGAGCGGGTGCCGCTGCGCCAGCTCATCGAGTACGTCGAGGCCACCTTCCGGCCGATGACGACCCAGAAGGGCCTGGAGTTCGCGGTGACCACGGCGGCGGGCGCGCCGGCCGACCTGATCACCGACGACTCCCGGCTGCGGCAGATCCTGCGCAATCTGCTGTCCAACGCGGTGAAGTTCACCGAGCAGGGCAGGGTCGAGCTGCGCATCGAGCCCGCGGCGGACGACGAGATACCGCAGGGGGTCGTCCGGGGCGGTGCCGTGGTGGCGTTCCGGGTGAAGGACACCGGCATCGGCATCCCGGAACAGCACCTGGAGACGATCTTCGGCGCGTTCCAGCAGGCGGACGGCACGACGAGCCGCAAGTACGGCGGGACCGGCCTCGGTCTGTCCATCACCCGGGAGATCGCCCATCTGCTCGGCGGTGCCGTCGTCGTGGACAGCGCACCCGGCCGGGGCAGCACCTTCACGCTGTTCCTGCCGGTGGCCCGACCCGACTTCGAACAGCTGATCGACGCCGGTCACTCCCCGCAGAAGGAGCCGGCCGAGCCCGTCTCCGCGGCCCCGGCCGCCCTGCCGCAGTCCGCGGGCCCGGCGGCCGGGCAGCGCCGGCGCCGGCTGCTGGTGGTGGAGGAGCGGGTGCGCGGGCTGCTGACCCTGGTCGCCGAGAGCGCGGTCACGGACCTGGCCCGGCGCGGCCCGGACGACGGCGGGCTGCCCGCGGTGGACGTCGTCACCGCCGTGGGGGCGCAGGAGGCGGCGGGCGCGCTGGCCGCCGGACCGTGCCACTGCGTGATCCTCGACATGGACATGCCTGACGGGGAGGCGGTCCGGTTCCTGCGGGCGCTCCAGGGCGACTCGGCGCTGGCGGGCGTCCCGGTGCTCGTGCACAGCGGTCACCGCCCGGACGCGGCCCGGGCCGAGGCGCTGCGGTCGTACGCGGGCGGCGGTTCCCTGGAGTTCCTGTCCGGCCTGGACGAGCTGCGCGAACGCATCGCCCTGCATCTGTCGGCGGAGGAGCCCGGGGACGTGCCGCCCCTGGTCCGGTCCGAGGCCCAGGACCTCGCGCCGCCCGTCGACGCCGCCTTCCGGGGCCGCACCGTCCTCGTCGTCGACGACGACGCGCGCAATCTGTTCGCGCTCAGCGGGATCCTGGAGATGTACGGCTTCCGGGTGCTGCACGCGGAGAACGGACGCAAGGGCATCGAGACGCTGCTCGCCCACCCCGAGGTCGCGCTGGTGCTGATGGACGTGATGATGCCGGAGATGGACGGGTACACGGCCACGGCGAAGATCCGCGAGCTGCCGCAGTACACCGGTCTGCCCATCATCGCCGTCACCGCCAAGGCGATGCCCGGGGACCGGGAGAAGGCCCTGGCCGCGGGCGCGAGCGACTACGTCACCAAGCCCGTCGACACCCACGACCTGATCGCCTGTGTCCGGCGCTGGCTGAGCACATGAGCGCGCCGGCGCCCGCCCCGCCGGCCGGAAGGCGGGTCCGGTCCCGCACGGCACGCCCACGCCCCAGCGTCGTCCAGCCGAGGAGCCCCATCGCATCGTGAGCACGACCGAGCAGCCCCGTGAGCCCGCCGCCGAGCCGCGTCCGAGGCCGCCGGCCCCGGCGGGCGTCTCCCCGGCCTCCCCCGCCGGCAGGCTGGCCGCGACGGTGGAACGGCTGCGCCGCGAGGTCCGTACGGCGCAGGCGGAGGCCGAGGGCCGGGCCCTGATCGAACTCGCCAAGGGCATCCTGGTCGAGCGTCTGGGCTGCGGCCCGGCGCAGGCCGCCCGGCAGCTCACGGAGCTGGCCGAGCAGGCCGGGGTGACCCCGCTGGAGTTCGCGGTGGAGGTCATCAACCAGGCCGCCCGCGACCGGGTGGCCGAGGTCACCGACGCCTTCCTGACCGCCGCGGCGGAGCCCTCCGGACGCGACTCGGCCGTGCGGCTGCGCACCGCGGAGAGCGGGGCGCTGGCCGCGAACGACACCCAGGCCGTCGCCGACTCCCTGCTGCAGCACGCGCTGCAGCCGCTCGGCGCGGTGGCGGTGGCGATCTGGGCGGCGGGCGCCGACGGCTCGCTCACCCTGGCCGGCAGCGCCGGCTTCTCCCCGGCCGAGGCCGCCCGCTGGCGGTATGTGCCGCCGGAGGTGGCCACCGTCGCCCGCCGGGGGCTCACCGAGCGCACGGGCCAGTGGTTCTCCTCGCTCGCCGGGACCGGTCTGCCCACCATCGGCCGGCATGTGCACCCGGACGGCGGTCGGGTGGCGGTGCCGGCCGGCACCGGGGGCCGCATCCACGGCGTCCTGGAGATCGCCTGGCCGAAGCCGCTGCCGCCGCAGCCGCCGCGGGTCGTGCGCCAGGTGGAGGCCCTGGCCGAGCTGTGCGCGCACACCCTGGACACGCACCCGCCGCACCAGGCCCCCGGCCAGGAGCCCCGGGTGCTGCCGGACGCGGCCGAGCTGATGGACCTGGCCGACGGACTGCACGACCCGGCCCTGGTGCTGGTGCCGCACCTCGACGGCTCGGGGCAGCTGGTGGACTTCCGCATCCAGCACGTCAACAGCCGTTTCCTCGACCCGGCCGGCCGTCCGCGCGCGGTGATCAACGGCGCGCTGCTGCTGGAGGCCTACCCGATGTCCGCCGGGAGGAGCGAGCTGTTCCAGCAGGTGGAGCGGGTGTACGCCACCGGTGAGCCGTTCCGGGCGCACCGCATGCAGCTGACCGCGCTGGTGGACCAGGTGTCGCTGTCGGCGGTCGCGGACATCAGCATCAGCCGGCACGGCAACAGCGTGC
The DNA here is from genome assembly GCF_002155915.1 of Streptomyces thermovulgaris. Lineage (GTDB taxonomy): Bacteria > Actinomycetota > Actinomycetes > Streptomycetales > Streptomycetaceae > Streptomyces > Streptomyces thermovulgaris. Next base: position 12,593 of record NZ_MUME01000222.1, read on the forward strand.
TGCTGATCTGGCGCATCGAGGACGAGACGGCCCGGCTGGCCAGCCTGCTCCAGCACGCGCAGCGGCTGGGCCGGATCGGCGGGTTCGAGGAGAACCTGCTGACGGGCGAGATCACCTGGAACGACGAGCTGTACCACCTCTACGGCCGCGCCCCGGTGCCCCTGGAGGAGCTGCCGGCGCACGCGCACCCGGACGACGCCGTGACCATCGGCCGGTTCCTGCGCACCCTGCTGCACCACCGCCGGCCGGCCTCGGCCGCCTTCCGGCTGCAGCGGCCCGACGGGGTGACCCGGCACATCCGGGTGGTCGCCGAGCCGGTGCTGGACACCGACGGCCGTCCGTTCGTCGTCCGCGGGGCCTACCAGGACATCTCCGCCCAGCACTGGACGGAGGTGGCGCTCGCCGCCACCCGCGACCGGCTGGCCCACACCGAGCAGCAGGCCACCGAACGCAGCCGGCTGGCCCTGCAGCTGCAGCGCGCCATCATGCCGCCGGCCCAGGCGCCGCTGCGGGTGCCGGGCCTGGAGGTGGCCGTGCGCTACCGGCCGGCGGAGACCGAGCACCTGGTGGGCGGCGACTGGTACGACGCCGTGGTGCTGCCCTCGGGACTGGTGCTGCTGAGCGTGGGCGACGTGGCCGGTCACGGCATCGAGGCCGCGACCAGCATGGTGGTGCTGCGCAACGCGCTGCGGGGGCTCGCCGTGACCGGGGCCGGGCCGGGCCAGCTGCTGTCGTGGCTGAACATCGTGGCGCACCATCTGACCGGTGCCGTCACCGCGACCGCGGTCTGCGCGCTGTACGACCCCCGCCGGCGCACGCTGCGCTGGGCGCGGGCGGGCCATCTGCCGCCCGTGACGGTCCGCGGCCGCGAGGCGGCGGCGCTGCCGCTGATCAAGGGCATGCTGCTGGGAGCCGCGCCGGAGGCCGACTACGAGGAGGCCGAGGTGCAGTTCGCGCCGGGGGACACGCTGCTGATGTACACCGACGGCCTGATCGAGCGCCGGGGCCGCCCCGTGGAGGAGTCGCTGGCCCACCTGCTCGCCGCGGCCGGCGGCGCGCCCCGGAGCCTCGACCAGCAGCTGGATCTCCTGCTGACCTACAGCAGGTCGGACACGGACGACGACACCTGCATCGTGGGCATACGGGTCGGATAGCCCCGCCGGATGCGGTGCGCCGTGTGTGCGCCGTGCCTGCCGGGGCACTTGGAGGCGGCGGCACACGTCCCGCACGCCCGTCGCCCGCGGGCGCGTACCCCACGGGGCGCGTGCCCCACGGAGGTGCACCATGGCCGACGACCGCCCGCAGGACCCGACGACCCGGCATCCGCGGCCCGAGTTCCCGCAGCAGGAGCAGGAGCACCCCGGCTGGACCGGTCCGATGGACCCGCCGCCGGACCACGGGGAGGAGTCGTACCGGGGCAGCGGTCTGCTCACCGACCGCAAGACCCTGCTGACCGGTGGCGACTCGGGCATCGGCCGGGCCGTGGCGATCGCCTTCGCCCGTGAGGGCGCCGACGTGGTCCTCACCCATCTGCCGGAGGAGGAGAACGAGGCCCGGGAGACCGTCCGGCTGGTCGAGGAGGCCGGGCGCACGGCGGTGCCGGTCGTCTGCGACATCCGTGAGGAGCGGCAGTGCCGGGAGCTGGTGGACCGCACGGTCGCGGAGTTCGGCCGCATCGATGTGCTGGTCAACAACGCGGCGTACCAGATGTCCCAGCCGGACGGCATCGGCGCCGTCTCCACCGAGCAGTTCGACCGGGTGGTGCGCACCAACCTGTACGGCATGTTCTGGCTGTGCAGGATGGCACTGCCGCACATGGGCCCCGGGGCCTCGATCATCAACACCACGTCCGTGCAGGCGTACAAGCCGAGTCCGCACCTGCTGGACTACGCCATGACCAAGGGCGGGATCGTCACGTTCACCCAGGGACTGGCGCGGATGGTGGCGCCGGACGGGATCCGCGTCAACGCCGTCGCCCCGGGGCTGGTGTGGACACCGCTGATCCCCGCGACGATGCCGGACACCAAGGAGTTCGGCAGGCAGGCGCCGCTCGGACGGCCCGCCCAGCCGGCCGAGATGGCCCCGGCGTACGTCTTCCTCGCCTCGCAGCGGGCGGGCTTCATCACGGCCGAGGTGCTCAACGCCACCGGGGGCACGCCGCTGCCGTAGGGACGCCGCCGGTTCCCGCGGGCGCGCATGGGCCCCGGCACCGGGGGTAGGGGCAAGGCGCAGGGCGGTCATCACCGGTGGCGGCAGAGGGTCCGATCACGGAACCGGTGCGCTTCTCAGTCGCCGACGGGGGTAACCGGCACCCGTCGTCGGCTCTCGTTGGAGGTACCGTGCCCATTGCCCAGGACCCGCTGTCCGTCGAGGTCACCCTGCCCCGCAAGGACGTCGTCCTGCTCACGGTCGAGGGGTATCTGGACGTCGACACCGCGACCGAGCTGCAGGCCCATCTGGCCAACCAGCTCCATCACGGCAGGCGGCACTTCCTGCTCGACCTCTCCCGTGTCCCCTTCATGGACTCCTCCGGCATGAACATCATCCTGCGCGTGTACCAGGAGGTCCGTGACCGGCCGGGCAGCGTGCACATCATCGACCCCGCCCCGGCCGTGCGCCGCATCCTCGACCTCACCGGCGTCAGCATCACGGTCCCGGTCTCCAGGACCGCCGACGACGCCCTCGCCCTGGTGGACCGGCAGCCGGGGGAGAGTCCGGGGGCGGACGAGGAGCGGGGCTGAACCGGGCAGCAGGCATCGAGCCGCCGGGCGGGCACGGGCACCGGCCCGGCACACCGCCGCAGGAAAGCCGTGCGGGCACGGCGGCATGGAACCCCACCGTACGGCCCCCGTGGCCCCGGAGCGGGTGCCGCGGACGGGCCGGCCGAGGGGACGGCGACACCGTGCGCACATGCGTGACCGCCGGGCGTGCGCCGGGTGACCGCGCCCCGGCGGCCACCGCCCGGAAGCACCGCTTCGTCATTTCCCCGCCCGGACCCTCCTGTACCGTGGCAGGGGCGGGCGGTCCGGCGCCGGGCCGACAGGGCCGCCCTGCGGACCGTGTCCGTCGTCCTCCGGGACAAGGACCGGAAGAAGGCGAGGACAGACCGGGTCGCGACCGTTCCGGACACCGGCAGTTCCGTTCCCCCGGTACGAGACGGCACTGCCGTGACCGTTCCGGCCCCCACCCCGGCGGGGTACCCATGATGCGCACGTGGCAGATCAGCACCGTCACCGACGCGGCACGAGCCCGTGTCGCCGTCGCCCATCTGGCCGCCGCCTGCGGGGTGACCGCACCCGGCCTCACCCGGCTGACCTCGGACCTCGGCGCCCGGCTGCGGCAGTGCCTGACCAGGAGCGGCACCTGGCAGCTCACCTTCCAGGTCCCGGCGTCCGACGCCGACGAGAAGCTCCTGCACCTGACGCTGTCCCCGAACCGGGAGGCGAGCGCCGCCGGGGAGCCGCCCTGGCACACCTCCGTCGCCTGCTCCGGCGCCGGACAGCTGCCGGACGCCGAGCCGGCGGACGGCGCCCCGGACGATCCGGACGATCCGGCCGTCCTGGCCGAGGCGCTGCTGGACGCCGACGAGGAGACCGCGCTGGCCCTGGAGAGACTCGCCGGGCAGGAGAGACTGGTCGCCTTCCACCAGGAGAGGCTGCGCCAGACCAACCAGGGCGTCATCGCGCTGCACACCGAGCTGGACGCGGCCGGGCGGGCGCAGCACGAGGCGTTCACCGCCGAGCGCAAGGCACGGACCGAGGCGGAGGACGCCCGGCGCCGGCTGACGTTCCTGGCGGACGCCAGTGCCTCGCTGACCTCCTCGCTGAACTACGAGGAGATCGTGCGCCGGCTGCCGGAGCTGCTGATACCCCGGTACGCCGAGAGCGTCGACATATGGCTGTTCGACCAGGAGGACGACCGGCGCAGGTCCGCCCCGCGGCCGGCCGCCGCCGTGCTCGCGGCCCGTACCGAGCGCCCGCAGTACGCCGCCGACCACCCCGGCGGTCTGCCGGGGGTCGACGACCAGCCGCCGTCCGCGCTGAGCCCGAGGCGGCCGCTGCTGTGCATCCCCCTGCTCGCCCGGCGGGCCTCGCTGGGCGTGCTGACGCTGTCGCCGCCCGGGGAGCGCTGGGCCCCGGACGACGCCGTGATGCTGATCGAGCTGACCCGCCGGGCCGGCATCGCCCTCTACCACGCGCGCCGCTTCGAGCACAACCGCGACATCGCCGAGACGCTGCAGCGTGCCCTGCTCACCGACCTGCCCACCATGCCGGGCCTGGCCCTGGCCGCGCGGTATCTGCCGGCCACGCACGGACTGAACATCGGCGGGGACTGGTACGACGCCTTCCGGCAGGCCGACGGCAGCCTGATCACCGTCGTCGGCGACGTCACCGGGCACGGACTGCACGCGGCCGTGATGATGAGCCAGCTGCGCACCGCGCTGCGCGCCTACGCGGCCGACGGCGGCAGCCCCGGCCGGCTGCTGACCCGGCTGCACGCGTTCCTGCACCATCTGCAGCCCGACCTGTACGCCACCGCGGTCATCGCCCGCTTCCGCCCCGGCGACCCCACGCTCACCTGGGCCGTGGCGGGCCATCCGCCGCCCGTGCTGCGTCTGCCGGACGGCCGGGTGCAGGTCCTGGACGCCAGGCCCGGCGCCATGCTCGGCATCCCGCTGCACCAGGAGATCGACGACCACACCGTCCGCCTGCCCCCCGGGTCGACGCTGGTGCTCTACACCGACGGTCTGGTGGAGCGGCGGACGCAGGGCCTGGACCCGGGCATCGTCCGGCTCTCGGCGGCGCTGGGGGCCTTCGGCTCCGCGGAGCTGGAGGCCGATCTGGAGGGCTCGGCCGACCGCATCCTGGCCCCCCTGCTGAGCGACTCCGAACGCGACGACGACGTCTGCCTCCTGCTGTCGCACATCACCGCCACGACGGGGCTGCCCTCCGTACGGCCCCCGTCCGAGGCCACGTCCCTCCCGCATCCCTGATCCGCCGTCCCGGGCGCACCCCTTCCGCACCCCGGTCCGCCCCGGGCCGCCGGTCCTCCGGAACGGGCCCGGGCACCCGTGCGCGCGATACCGCGTCCGATCCCGGGAACCCGTGAGGGACGACCGTGCCGGACGGCGACCGGCGGCCCGCCGGGACCGAAGGTGCGAAGCGGCGATCCGGGGCAGTCGCACGGGATCGGACGGGCCGCCCGGGCCGCAGAAGGGATGAACACCGTGACACGACCCAGGATCCTGGTGGTCGGCGCAGGCTTCGCCGGTGTGGAGTGCGTCCGCCGTCTGGAGCGCAGGCTCTCCCCCGGCGAGGCCGACATCACCCTGGTGACGCCGGTCTCCTACCAGCTCTACTTGCCGCTGCTGCCCCAGGTCGCCTCGGGGGTGCTGACACCCCAGTCGATCGCCCTCTCCCTGCGGCGCAGCACGAAGTACCGCACCCGGATCATCCCGGGCGGGGCCATCGGCGTGGACCTGAGGGCCAAGGTGTGCGTCATCCGCACCATCACCGACCGCGTCGTCGACGAGCCGTACGACTACATCGTGCTGGCCCCCGGCAGCGTCACCCGGACGTTCGACATCCCGGGCCTGGTCGACCACGCCTTCGGGCTGAAGACGCTCGCCGAGGCCGCGTACATCCGCGACCACGTCATCTCCCAGCTGGACCTGGCCGACGCCAGCGACGATCCGGCGGAGCGCGCCGCACGGCTGCAGTTCGTGGTGGTCGGCGGCGGGTACGCCGGCACCGAGACCGCCGCCTGTCTGCAGCGTCTGACGCACGCCGCCGTCCAGCGCTATCCCCGGCTGGACCAGTCGCTGATCAAGTGGCACCTGATCGACATCGCGCCCAAGCTGATGCCGGAACTGGGCGACAAGCTGGGCCGCAGCGCCCAGGAGTACCTGCGCCGCCGGGGCGTCGAGATCTCCCTGGGGGTGTCCGTCTCCCGGGCCGGACCGGAGCAGGTCGTCCTCACCGACGGCCGGGTGGTGCCCACCCACACCCTGATCTGGACCGCGGGCGTGGTGGCGAGCCCGCTGATCGCCACTCTCGGCGCGGACACGGTCAAGGGACGCCTCGCGGTGACCGCCGAGATGACGCTGCCCGGCTACGACGGGGTGTTCGCGCTCGGCGACTCCGCGGCCGTGCCGGACCTGGACAAGGGCGACGGAGCCGTCTGTCCGCCGACCGCGCAGCACGCCACACGGCAGGGCAGGCAGGCCGCCGACAACCTCATCGCGGCCCTGCGGGGCCGGCCCATGCGGCCGTACCGGCACAGGGACCTGGGCCTGGTCGTCGACCTGGGCGGCAAGGACGCGGTCGCCAGGCCCCTGGGTCTGGAACTGCACGGGCTGCCCGCCCAGGTGGTGACCCGCGGCTATCACCTGGCGGCGATGCGCACGAACGTCGCCAAGACCAGGGTCGCGACGAACTGGCTGCTCAACGCGGTCGCCGGCGACGACTTCGTCCGCACCGGATTCCAGTCCCGCAGGCCCGCGACGCTGAAGGACTCCGAGTACGTCCACGCGTACCTGACGCCCGAGCAGGTGCGGGAGTACGTCGCGCGGGAGCACTCCGGGCGGCCCTGAGCCCCTCCGCCCGCCGGGGCCGGGGTGCCTCGGGCCCGCGTGTGGGCGGTTCCGCGGACCGGCGGGGCCCGCCCCGGCACCGGCTGCCGGGGCCGTGCGGGCCCCGCCTGCGGGGACGGCCGGGCATGAGACGGAGCGGTCCGGCCCCAACTCGCCCCGCCGGGCGGGCGGACCACGAGGTGGAACGGGAGTGTGCGGCGGCGTGGGAACAGCGAGGACGCCGGTCTGGACATGGCTGCGGGACCGTCTCGCGGCGTTCGACCCCGGGCTGCTGAGGCTGGCCGCGGGGATGCGGACGTCGGGGTCGATCGCGCTGACGCTGGCCGTGCTCAGCACGCTGGACCTGCCCGTGCGGCATCTGGTGGCCGGGGCGCTCGCCGCGATGGTGGCCGCCTTCGCGATCCGCGAGAAGCAGCGCCGCCGGCAGGCCGTCACGCTCGCCCTCGGTCTTCCGGTGGCGCTGGTGTCCCTGTCGCTCGGCGCGCTGCTCCACTCCCGCGTCGTGGCCGGGGACCTCTTCTTCCTCGCCCTGATCTTCTGCGCCGTCTACAGCCGCCGGTTCGGCGACCGGGGCAACGCGCTGGGGCTGATCGGCTTCCAGACCTACTTCATGTCGCTGTTCATCGGCGCCACGGTGCCGGCGCTGCCCGGGCTGTGCGGTGTCGTCGTGATCGCGTTCCTGTGCAGCGCGCTGGTGCGGTTCGTGATCGTGTACGAGACGCCGGCGGGCATTCTGCAGCGGCTGCGCGAGGCGTTCCGGGTGCGTCTGGCCCAGCTGGTGGAGGCCCAGCTGGAGCTGCTGGACGCCGGTCCGGACGAGGTGGGCAAGGCCCTGGAGGCGGTGCGCGAGGGCACGGCCCGGCTGCACGAGACGGCCATGATGATCCAGTCCCGGCTCCAGGAGGGCACCTCCGACGAGGCCGTGGCCCAGCTGGTGCAGCGGCGGATCGCGGACGCCGAGATCGCCGCCGAGCGGCTGGGGCTGCTCCTGCTGAACGCCCGCAGCGCCGAGAGGGCGAGCACGCTCACCCTCCATCTGCCCGGCGCGACCGTCCCCGCGAGCGACCGGCTGCCGGTGCGGGGCGACACGGCCGAGACGCTGCGCCGCGACCTGCGCGCGCTGACGCTGCTCGTTCTGCGGCCCGTCGGGGAGGGCGGCGGGACCGCCCTGGCCCAGATCCGCAACCGGCTCCTGGGCTACCGCGAGGAGGAAAACCTGCCGTCCGCCCCGCCCGCCGTGCGGGACGTCTTCCGCGGCATCGGCGAGACCGCCCGCGCGGTGCTGGGTCTGAGGATCGCGCTGGACGACCCGCAGGACGAGTCCGACGACACGCCCGCGACGGCCCGTTCCCGCGAGGAGCTGGCCGCCGAGAACGCCGCCATCGAGGGCGCCGCGGAGGCCGAACAGGAGGAGCAGGCCCCCACCGGGCTGGAGCGTCCCACCACGCGTGCGGCCGTGCAGGTCTCGGTGGGGTCGGCGCTGGCCATCGTCGGCGGCGAGTTCCTCTCCAGCCACCGCTGGTACTGGGCGGTGCTGACCTGCTGGATCGTCTTCGTCAACACCTCCTCCACGGGCGAGATCCTGGTCAAGGGCTACCGCCGTCTGCTGGGCACCGTGCTCGGTGTGGGGGCCGGGATCGTGCTGGTGGGGCTGATCGGAGCGGCCACCTGGCCGGCGCTGGGCCTGGTGCTGGTGTTCGTCTTCCTGATGTTCTACACGGCCTCGCTGTCGCACACGCTGATGTCCTTCTTCGTCACCGCGGCCCTGGGGCTGCTGTACTCGCTGCTGCACGCGTACAGCCCGGAGGTGCTGCTGCTGCGGGTGGAGGAGACGGCGCTCGGCGTGGCCAGCGGGATCGTCGCGGCGATGCTGGTGCTGCCGGTGCGCACCGGCCACCGCACCGACGAGCTGCTCGTCACGGTGCTGGAGCGGCTGGCCGACGCCACCGACGCCGCCGTCGAACAGCTCAGCGGCGGACCGCAGGCCGATCTGCTCGACCGGGCGCGCGCCCTGGACAAGGCGCTCGGCGACCTGCGGGGGGCCACCCAGCCGCTGACGCATCCGATCACACCGATGCGGACACGGCGCAGCACCGTCCAGTACGTCATGGCGCTGCTGGAGACCTGCGCCTATCACACCAGGTCGCTGGCGGCGACGGCCGAGCTGCTGCCCGCCCATCCGTCGATCGCCGGGGATCCCCGGCTGCGCCGGGCCTGCGGCCGGATCACCCGCAACATCGCGGCGATCATCGCCCGTCTGAAGGACGAGCACGCCACCGCCCGGATCGAACGGGGCCCGAGCATCGCCTCCCTGCTGGACACGGAGGGGTTGCCGGACGCTTTCCGGTACGACCGGGTCACCGACCGGGTGCTGCGGCATCTGCAGCGGCTGGACGAGGCGGTGGTGGGCCTGGCCCGTCCCCTGGGCGTTCCGGTGCCGGACCCCGTCCCGGAGCCCGCTTCGGAGCCCACGCGGTGACATGTGCCCGGCCGTGCGGCCGGGAGGGCGGGGGCCGGCCCGCGCCGGACACGGGACGGGCCCCGCCGGGCGCGGGACGGGCGGGCCGTGCGGCGGTGCGGTCAGAAGTCGGCCGGCATGCCGCTGGCCTCGGCGATCCCGCGCAGTTCCTCGGTCTCCCGGTGGCGGTCGCGGATGTAGTCGGCGATCTCGGTGAGACGTGCCGGGTCGGCGGCGGACGCGGCGTCGGTGACCACCCGGACCGGCCCGGTCTCCTCGATGTCGAGGACGACCAGTTCGTTGTCCAGCCGGCCGGTGACCGCGGTGGCGATGACCAGGGCGGCCTCGTCGCGTATCTCCTGGGGAAGGCCCTGCGCCCGGGCGCTTTCCAGCGGGAGGTCCGCGGAGGGCATGCCCTGCTCCTCGATCGTCCGCAGAACGGGGGTGACGACGTCCAGCAGCCGCTCGTAGTCCTCCTCGGGCATCCGGACGCGCAGGAGGGCGAGATAGACCTCCACGGCCCTGCCGTCGGGCGGAAGTTCGTCTTCGTTCATCCGCCCCGTGTTCCCCGCACGGGCGGGCTCAGACGCACGACGCCCGATTCCGTACGGCGCGTACGACGGACCGGCCCTCCCGCGTCCGGGGCACGGACGGGCGGCCCGGGCCGCCGGCGCCCTGTGTCACTCCTCTGGCCGCCGGACGGGCTGCGGCCGCGGTCCGCCTCCGCGGCGGGCGGCCCGCTCGGCCAGCACCTCGTCGCGCACCCGGGCGCAGCTGCGGCTGATGAGCCGGGAGACGTGCATCTGGGAGATGCCGAGCCGGTCCGCGATGCGGCTCTGGGTCATGTCCTCGAAGAACCGCATGTAGAGAATGGCACGCTCGCGCTCGGGCAGCCTGCGCAGTCCCTCCTTGGCGGACTCCCGGTCGATCACGACGTCGTACGAGGCGTCCGAGGCGCCGAGCGTGTCCGCGAGGCTGTACCCCTCGCTGCCGGAGGACATCTCGGCGTCCAGGGACAGGGTGCTGAAGCTGTCCAGGGCCTCCAGTCCGATGGCGACCTCGTTCTCGGTCAGCCCGGTGTGCGCGGCGACGGCGGAGACCGGGGGCTCGGGGCTGCCGGGGTTCTGGGTGAGCTCACGGCGCGCCACGCGCACCTTGTTGCGCAGTTCCTGCACCCGGCGCGGCACGCGAAGCGCCCACATCCGGTCCCGGAAGTGCCGCTTGACCTCACCGGTGATGGTCGGCACGGCATAGCTCTCGAAGGCCCCGCGGTCCGGGTCGAACCGGTCGACGGCCTTGACCAGGCC
>NZ_MUME01000223.1 GCF_002155915.1 Streptomyces thermovulgaris
CATGCGCGCCGCCCGCGCGGCATCGCGTCCGGCCGCGCGGGCGGCGCGCATGGTGCTGTACGGCGCGGCGGGACTCCTGTGGCTGTCCCTCTCCGGGATGACGATCGGCAGCAGCGCCGCGGTCGCACTCCCCCGGACCGATCCGGTGGCCGTCGCCGCCGCACCGCGGCAGGACGAGACCTCGGCGGTCTCCCTCGCACTCCCGCTCGTCGTGGCGGTGGCGGCGAGCCTGGTCGCCATGTACGGATACATCCGGCGCCTCCGGCGGTCGAAGACCCGTACCACCCCCGGCGGCAGCCGTACCTCCCCGTCCCCGGCACCCTTCGACGACCTCGACGAGCGGTCACGGGACCTGCTCGTCCGGGCGGACGACTGGGTGCGCACCAGCCGTGAGGAGCTCCCCTTCGCCGAGGCCCGGTTCGGCACGGCGGCCGTCGAGCCCTTCGCCCAGGCCCTGCGGGCCGCCGAGGCGGAACTGGCGGTGGCCTTCCGGATGCGGCGGCGCCACGACCAGGGCGTCCCGGAGGACCCGGAGGCCCGGCGGCAGGCGCTGGCCGGGGTGATCGGACGCTGCGAGGAGGCCGGCCGGCTGCTGGACATGGCGGCCGACGGGTTCGACGAGCTGCGCGACCTGGAAGGGGACGTCCGCGAGGCGCTGGAGGCGGCGGAGGCACGGTTCCGGGAGCTGACGGGCCGGGCACGGACGGCCGAGGCGACCCTGGCCGGCCTCGCCCGGCGGTACGCCCCTTCCGCCACGGAACACGTCACGGGGTACGCGGAACAGGCCAAGGACCGCCTGATGTTCGCCACCACCCGTCTCAACCGGGCCCATCAGGAGGCAGACCGGGGCAAGGGCGGACAAGCGGCGGGCCACCTGCGCGCCGCCGAGGGGGCCGTGGCCCAGGCGACCGTGTTCCTCGACGGCGTCGAACGGCTCGCCGCCGAGCTGGACGAGGCCGCGGCGATGGTCCCGGCCGCGCTCAGCGGGGCGGAGGCGGAGAGGGCCAGCGCCGCGGAGCGGCTCACGGACGTACCGGCCGGTGAGGCACAGGCCCGGATCCTGCACGCCGACACCGTGCTGGCCTCCGTACGGCAGGAGACGACCTCCGGGCGGCCCTACGACCCGCTGGACGTCCTGCGCCGGATCGTCGAGGCGACGGCGCCGCTCGCCACGGGACGCACCGGTGTCCTGTCCGCCGCCGCCCTGCTCACCGCCCGCAGCGCGACCGCCGCCGCGGCCGACTTCGTCACGACGCACCGGGGTGCGGTGGGGGCCTCGGCCCGCATCCTGCTGGCCGAGGCGGAACGCCTTCTCGCCACCCGGTCCCCCGCCGACGTCCCGCACGCCGACGCCCTCGCCCGCGAGGCCCGGGACCAGGCCGAACAGGACGTCCGCGCCCATGGAAACCCGTACGCCGAAGCGGACACCCGCGCTCCTGGAGCCGCCGGAGCCGCCCTCGGCGGCATCCTGCTCCTCGACTCCTCCCCCACCGCCACCCCGCCGAGTTTCGGCGGCCCCCGCACCCGGAACCGCCTTACCGTCCCGCTCGACTGACACCGGGTCACCTCCGCGCACGCCGCCCCGGTGCACGACAACGGAGTCGTGACGCGACCTGGTTGCGGGCACCCGGGACCTGCCGGACGGAACGCACGCATCACCACAGGGGTGGGCGGAACACCGGCGAGCACGCCGGCCACCGCGCAACTCCACGCCGGACACCAGGACTTCGGTCATCTCGTCCGAGGGTGCCCCTGTGCTGGGCCGAGTTCGGCCGATTTCTTCAAGATCCTCCAGGACGACCTCTTGGCCTCGCTCATCCCCCGCCACCCCTTTCCCGCGGGGAACACGGAAGAGGGTCTCGCCGTGCTCGCCGTGCTCCAGGAGAACGCGCAGAAGCTGATCGACGGGCTGGAAACGGGCTCCGCCCATCCGGGTGATGCGCTGAGCACCGCGCTCACCCCGGCCAAGGGCCACTGCCCGATGGCCCCGCGGGCATCCTTCTTCCCCACCGCCGCTCTTCTCGGACGCACCTGGTGCGGAGAGTTCCCCGCACAGGCAGGTGCGACGCGCGGTCTGCGCCCTGCGAGGAACGAGCTGTGACGGATCGGAGCGGACGACGGCAGTGAGGGTGGCCTGGCACGGCGGTCCCGGACCGGACGACGAGACATATGCGCGCACCCTGGGCGAAAACCTCTCCAGGACGATCGACGTCCTGGAACGCGTGCCGCGCATGTTCGACGGTGCGATGAACACGGCGGCCCTGCACCTCTGTGCGCGCCTGGCAGTCGATCCGGACAGCTCGCACCCGCGCACCCGGGACGCCGCCGTCACGGCCATGCAGGTGACTTCCGCGGCCTTCGCCGCAGCCGTCCGAACGGAAGGCACTTTCGAGTACTTCCTCGTGGACCGGACACGGACGATCCCCGCGACCGGGCCGCAGTACTACGCCGACGCGGGAAACTGGCTGACCGCGTTCTGGCTGGCGACCGTGTGCCGCGAACAGGACCGCATGACTCAACTGTGCGAAATCCCGGTCGACTTCCTGCGGGGCTCGGGCGTGGAGTACGACGAGTACATCTACCACTGGATCGACGCCCTGCAGGCGTACTGGCTGATACGCCCGGGGCTGAGCGAGAAACTCCTCGCCGCCATTCGGATGTCCTCCCCGGACGTCGCGCGGATCGCCCACCCCGAGGTCCTGGACAAGCTCCTCCATCAGCCGATCAACCTCTTCCAGTACTTCCCGCGCAAGGACCACACCGGCTTCGATCAAGCCCTTGCCGAGGCCCTGGAGCTGCACAAGTCGTTCTGGACCGCCGACGAGGACCGCGAAGAGTCCGTCGAAGGCTGCTTGGCGCTCGGCCCGCTCGCAGTTTCCCGCCCCGCCTTCGACTCCGGCTTCCCGATCACGGTCGAGTCCGACTGCATCCCGCGTCACCTCCTCAATCGCTTCTGGCTCGGCATGTTCCCCACGTAAGGGGGCGCATCCCGCGGGAGTGACCGTTCCGTGTCACGGTTCGCCCGCCTCCGGCAACGAGCAGCGCTGCCCGGGCGGAGAGGCAGCCGCAAGAACTGACCCGCGGTCAGGAATCAGCGGACTCGGCAGCACGCAGCGGCATTCTGACCATTTTCCCCGACCTGCTGATCAGAAGCTCCGGGATGTCGTCCTCGTGGAACCTCGCCCGACCGATGACCCCCTCGGTCCTGGCGTTGCGCGCGAGCATCTCCACCAGCTCTTCCAGCTCCGGAAGGAGTCCGGCGTGGATCTCCTGCCGGGCGGTGAGGGACCAGTGGCCGTCGCCCCGGACGAGCTCGCCGGTCAGAACACCGCCGATGCGCTTTGCCGGACCGCGGCAGAAGAGCAGGGGGACGAAGCCGGGCACCTCGTCTCCCATGCCGCTCCCACCGCTCTCGGCGTCGAGGCCGAGGTGCTGACGCAGAACGTCGAGGACGGCAGCCGGCACATCGGGAGAAAGGCCGAGGGCAAGATCCACGGCGAACAGGTCACTCATGCACGGAGGCTTAAGAATCGCCGCACCAGGCCGGCCGAGCCGATGCGGTGCTCACCGAAGCGACACTGAAGGACCTCGGCGCGGAGAGCCCGGTCTCCATCCCGCGCGTCCGGACCCATTTCCTCCCCACCACAACCCGCCGAGCTTCGACGGGTCCGCACCCGGAACCGCCGCGCCCCTCAACGCGTCTGATACGGCATCACCCATTTGTATGATGATGGGCTCAAAACACGGTTCGGTTCGGTCTGGCGGCAGCGGACGAACGGGGGCAGCGAAACGTGATCAAGCCGGAGCAGAT
>NZ_MUME01000224.1:0-183 GCF_002155915.1 Streptomyces thermovulgaris
AGATGTGTATCAGAGACACCTACCCCTGCCCGGAGAACGCGCCGTCCCCCGGAGACCTCCCCGTTCCTCTCCCCGTCCCGGAACGCTCCGCAGCGGCCGGCTCCTGCCGACTGCGCGCATTGGCCTCGGCCACACGGGCGCGGAGCAGTTCCGCCGGGCTGAGCGGCCGGACGTGCTCGGGGC
>NZ_MUME01000224.1:267-19336 GCF_002155915.1 Streptomyces thermovulgaris
CGCCCTCCGCCGGCGAGGACGGAGTCGTTCCAAGGAGTGCGGACGTCCATCGCGGGGAGCTGGATCCCGGCACTGGTGAGAGCGGCGGCGAGGGCGTCACGGGCGGCGAGGGCCTCTTGCGGCCTGGGGACGGGAGTGCGGGGCCTGGGGCGCTCGGGGAGCGGATTCTGGTGTGACACGGGCGTCCCTCCAGTGAGACGAGGGGTCGGATGTGCGATTCGGGCACCGCGNNGCACGCCGTCGACGCGGTGCCGTTCCCCGCCCCCGGGCACACGTGCCACAACTTCCACGAAGAGCGCGGTGGGAGCGCGGGCACTGTGTCAGTACAGGCACGAAGGGCTTCCTGAACGGCCGACGACCAGGAAGCGCCGGAGGGGAGTCACCTTGCCGCAGCGACGCCTCGTCACGGGACGCAGCCAGGAACCGCGCCGGCGGTTCGCCGAGGAGTTACGACAACTGCGCCTCGCCAAAGGCGACAGCCTGCGGCAACTCGGGGAACGGCTGGGGTGGGACTGGTCGCTGTTCGGAAAGATGGAGAACGGGGAGACCCTGGGCGGCCCCGAGGTCGTCCAGGCACTCGACCAGTACTACGGAACGCCGGGGCTGCTGCTGGCGCTGTGGGAACTGGCACGAGCGGACCGCACGCAGTTCCGGGAGCAGTACCGGCGTTACATGGCGCTGGAGGCGGAGGCGACCAGCTTGTGGCACTTCGCGGTCAGCGTCCTGCCCGGACTGCTCCAGACGCCTGAGTACGCACGGGAACTCCTGGCAGCGGGCGGCCTCAAGGGCGAGGAACTGGAACAGCAGGTCAAGGCGCGCATGGGGCGACGGGAGTTGCTGGAGGGGGACGACGCGCCAACGTTTCGGACCATCCTCACGGAAGCCGCGCTGCTTACTCCGCTACGGGACGCAAGGGAGTGGCGAGCACAACTGGAGCATCTGCTGGAGATGGCAGACCGTGACAACGTGACGGTTCATGTACTGCTGAACAGGGTAGGGTTCCATGCCCTGTTGGGCTTTGACGTGTGGTACCTGCTTCTGCCCGACGGCCGGACCATCGCCTACACCGAGAACGGATACAGGGGCGAACTCATCGAGGAAACCGCCCCGGTTGTGCGCCTCCAGAAGGCGTACGATTCAGTACGCGACCTGGCGCTGTCTCCAGCCGAGTCGCGGAACTACATCTTGCGCACGCTGGAGGGAGTGCCGTGCGAATCGACGACCTGAGCGCTGCTTCGTGGCGCAAGAGCAGTTACAGCAACCAGGACGGTGGTGCGTGTCTTGAGGCGTCATATGACTTCGCGACCACCGTTCCGATACGTGACAGCAAGAGCCCGCACGGCCCTGTGCTCACGTTCGCGGCCGATGGCTGGGCCTCGTTCGTGACTGCCGTGAAGCGCGGTGAGTTGGGAACCTGACCTGCGTACAGGGCTACAGCGCCCCCAAGTCGACTGCGTTAGCGCATCGATGGCTTGTGCGAGGCGGTTCCGCGCTGCGATCGGCAGGAAGACCGGCAAGGGCTAGGAAGCGCTTTGACCTGCGCAGTTGCATTACTGGCGGAACGCTGCAGTTCTCCCCGCCGCAAGAGCTGCGAGGGCTTGCGTGACCTGCGGCTTTACCCTCGGGCCGGTGATCAACCCTGGAGGGATCGAAACCAGTCGACCGCGTGGTCCCAGAACGCCTCGCCGGCCGCCGGTGATCAACCCTGGAGGGATCGAAACATGACGACATGGGTGAGCGGGCCGGGCAGTCCCGCGCCGGTGATCAACCCTGGAGGGATCGAAACGTTCTGTGGCGAGTGGGTTTCCTGCCACCGTCATCCGGCCGGTGATCAACCCTGGAGGGATCGAAACAGTAGTCCCGAGACTTGCGCTCAGCCATGAATGCGCGGGCCGGTGATCAACCCTGGAGGGATCGAAACTGCAGGGCGAGGCGGAGCGCGTTGATGGTGTCGAGCCGGTGATCAACCCTGGAGGGATCGAAACAGTACGGAGCCCCACGACCGGTCTCCGATTTCGCCATGCCGGTGATCAACCCTGGAGGGATCGAAACGCGGGCACCCACAGGACGCAGTCAACGGGCTGCCCGGCCGGTGATCAACCCTGGAGGGATTGAAACTACGCGGCCCGCCTGCGCACGATCGCGGAGAGCTTGAACGCGACTTCGTGAAGCTTGTTCAGGCTCAGCCAGGCTCCCTCTACCACAACACCTGGCTTTTTATCGAGGTTTCCTACTTTCTGCCCCAGCCGGCATCAAGTCTCAGTACCGTGCCATGCATTGCGGCTGCAGCAGGCCGAGTGCTTTCGGATGCAGCCGGCCTCGGGATGGACATACGGATGCGAGGGGCTCTTGCGGGTCAGGGTTGACGTCGCGGCGGACGTGCCCTTTCTGGACTGGAGGGATGTACACGGTCCAGCGCGTGCCGTGCTGTACGGGTTGCTGGAAGACCAGGATCCGCAGCTGGCTCGTTCATTGCACGACAAGGGATGGCAGGGGCAGTCGCTGCGCCCGCTGGGGATGACGAGTCCGCAGTTCAGAGGAACGCCGCGGAAGAAGGACGTGTATCCGACGTCGCCGGACGGGTCGATCTGGTTCGGGTCGCCGGTACCGCAGATTGCCTCGACTCTCATCGCGGCGTTGGCCAAGCGCTCCGAGATCGTGTGGGGGGCCGCGAGGCTGCGTATCCGGGGCTTCGAGCTGGAGGTCCCCGAACCGGTGGTGGCGGACGAGAGCGCGTTGGTCGAGCTGGAGACTCGTACGCCTGTAGTGCTCAAGCACGAGGACCGGTATGTGCTGCCGGGGGACGGCCCGTACCTGGACCGTCTCAGGCACAACCTTGCGCACAAGGCGGATGTGCTCGGTCTGCCGGCGCCGCGAGAGGTGCGGCTGCTGGAGGCGGGGCCTCGACGCCGGTTCAGTGTGCGGGGCGCGCCGCGGATCGGTGCGCGGGTGCGGATCGGGCTGGTGGCGGATCCGCGGTTCGTGGACGCGTTGCGATCGTGGGGGCTGGGGCTGGGGCTGGACACGGTCCAGGGTTTTGGGTGGATACGGTGAGCGCGACCGCGGTCGTGCCGGGCGTGGTGACCGCGACGGGGCATCCGTTGCAGTGCGCGGGCGCCTGGGCGGTGGCGGTACCCCTGCGAACTGCGGCTTTACCCTCGGATCGTTGATCAACCCTGGAGGGATCGAAACTTCGCGGCAGGAGTTCAGCTGCCGAGAAAACCAGGGCGACGGCCGCGCACGCCCCCTCGCCTTCACCGTCACCGCGGGCCAGGCCGGTGACGCACCCGCCTTCGAGACGGTGACGGCCCGCATCCGCGTGCCCCGCACCGGCCCGGGCAGGCCCCGGACAAGGCCCCTGGCCGTTCCGGCCGACCGCGCCTGCTCCTCACGCGCCATCCGCAGCCATCTGTGACGCCGGGGCATCCGCGCGGTCATCCCACAGCCGTCCGACCAGATCGGCCACCGCCTGCGGCGAGGCCGGCTCGGCGGACGTCCGCCCGGCTTCGATCGCGAGGCCTGCCAGCAGCGGAACACCGCTCGAGCGGTGCATCAACCGGCTCAAGCAGTGGCGCGGCCCGGCCACACGATGCGGCAAACTCGCCATCGCCCACCAGGCCGCCCTCCACCTCGCCGGCATCCTCATCCGGACCCGACGCCGGCCAAAGAGACAGAACCTAGTCGTCGATCGCCGCCCCGTACAGTGCGTCCGTCGGCAGGCCGCCGAACGTGCTCAGGCTGTAGGTCCAGGAGCCGGAGGTGGTCAGGCCCGTGCTGCCGGCGGAGAACACCCAGACGCAGCCGTCGTTCGTGTTCTCACCGGGTGTCGAGACGAGCAGGCCGAAGCGGCCGTCGCGGTTCGGGTCGGTGAAGGAGACCTGGCTGCCGAACTTGTCGCCCTTCTCGACGGTGCCCGGGACGTTCTTGGTGTCCTGGTGCACGGACAGTGCGCCGGTGGACGTCAGGCCCTTGGCCGAGCCACGCAGGACCGTGACGGCGCCGGCGTCGGCGACGGCGCCGATGTCCTCGCCCGCGACGCCGATCGCCACGTCCGCGTATCCGTCGCCGTTGCTGTCGCCGACGGAGAGGTCGGTGCCGAAGCCGTCGCCCTGCTCGTTCGTGCCCGGCACGCCCGCCGAGTTCTGGGTCCACCACACGGGAGGGGTGCCCGGCCCCTCCCGGCCGGCGGGGCCGTCCGCACTGCCGTAGTAGACGCCGACCACGCCGCCGGTCATGTTCTCGCCGCCGTCGTCCGGGCTGTGCGGCTCACCGGTGACCAGGTCGTCGTAGCCGTCGCCGTTGATGTCGCCGGACGCGACGACCGGGCCGCCGCGCACCGCGGTGATCGGCAGCGGCTTTTCGTCCGACGCGGTGCCGGGCAGGATGTACGACCAGCCGTGGCCCGGCTCGTCGCCCACGCTGGTGCCGGAGACGACCAGGTCGGCGAAGCCGTTGTTGTCGTAGTCGCCCGTGGTCATCGACTTGGGCTGGATGCCCGGCGCGTCGTCGGCGGAGGCCTGGCCGAGTGCCTTCCGCGGAGGCGAGGTGAGCGTGGTGCGCGACTTCTGCACCGGCCGCCGCGCCTGCGCGTCCGCGCTCCTGGCGGGCTGGGGGGCGGGCTCGAAGGTGTGGATCGTCAGCCCGACCGAGTCCATGACAGCGAGGGAGTCGCCCGGAGTGCTGTCTCCGAAGCGGGCCGCGGCGAGCGAGGTGCCGAACCGGCCGCCCGCGGTGACGCGATCGGACTGCAGCCAGGTGCTGGCCGATCCGGTGAGGCCCTTCGGCGTGCCCCACAGGACGACCGCGCCGCCCGCGTCGGCGACGGCGCCGAGGTCCTCGCCGGGGATACCGATGATCGCGTCGTCGTAGCCGTCGCCGTCGAGGTCGCCGGTGGCCAGCGACGTGCCGAAGCCGTCACCGGTCTCGGCGGCGCCGGGGACGCCCGTGGAGTTCTGGCTGAAGGCCTTGACCCTGGTCGTGCCGATGCCCTTGGGCCCGCCGTACTGCACGGTCACCATGCCGGCGCCCTTGTGCCCGCCGACCGTCGCCCCGGGGCTGCCGATGAGCACGTCGTCGTATCCATCGCCGTTGAAGTCGGTGTTGCGGTCGTTGGCGTGTGTTCCGCCGTAGACGCTCGGGGCGGTCGCGATGACCGCGCCCGTCACGAGGAGAAACGATGCCGCCGCGACGGCGGCCGAGCGGTGCTTGCGCATGAGAGGCTCCTTGGCTCAGATACGACCGGCTGGCTCGGGGCGCGAGGTGTCCGTACAAGTCCCGTTCCTCTGTCTGGTGACGTGTTTGACGCCGTATGGGGAGGAAGGGTTGTACAAGAGGCATGTCTCTTTTGCTAAAGAAGATCACCTTTTCAGGGCGCGGTGTGCGGCCCGTGCAACACCCGCACAAGCCCCCGTTGCAACAAGGGTTCCAGCGAACCGCCCCGGCCGTACGACAAGCCCGACGTACGGCCGACGTACCTGGTCAGCGGCACACTCACCCGCCCACGCCGACCCCGTGACACCACATCAGTTCACCGACGAGGCGAAGCCGAAGCCACCCCGCACCCCCGCTGCCCACCAACTGCCCCTGCGATTCAGCAGCACCGGACGCAGCGCCCGACCGGCCCGGCGCCTCGCCGTCCAGCAGCCCACCGAGTGAACCGGCCTCCCGCACGACGCCGAACCCGCCCGGACCGCCGCCCTCGTCACGGCCGAGTCGGCGTCCAACGCGATCCGTCACAGCAGCCTTCCCGGCCGCGACTTCCGGCTAATGCTGCTTCTTCTGCCGCACGGCCTGCGGATCGAGGTGACGGATCACCGCCCCGAGCATCTGCCCCGCACCCCACAGCCCCGCCCCCGTCCGCCGACGCGACATCGGGCCGCGGCCTCCTGCTCGTCGAGGTGCACGCGGACCGCTGGGGCTGCACTGCCCACGACGCGTACACCAAAACGGTCTAGGTCAATACATCTGGAGCTTGTGGCCCTTCACCAGGACTGACAAGGAGCCGTCGGGCCTCACCCAGCGCAGTTTCCTGATGCCGTCGTAATTGCGTCCGGTCCGGAAGAACGCCAGCCCGACCACGAATGACACGAAGACGGCGGCGAAAAGACCGCCGACCAGCAGCATGCTCGGTGACTGCTCCGGTTTCCCTTCGTCGACCGGCTTGCTGCCGTAGTGGAACAGCATCGGCAGCCACACGACCAGCGACCACAGCAGCAGCGCGCCTACGTACCGGTATGCGCGCTGTTTCGTTCGCGCCTTCCGCACACTCTCCACTGTCACGGACAAGACGCGCCTGCACCGCGGACACTCGACCTTGATCGAGGTCTGGCCTGTCTCAGGGCGTATGAAGTCGGGTGACGCAATGCTGTGGAGCTGTCACTTCGAGGTGATGAGGTCCCCGTGGACCTTGGCGTCGATGAGGCAACTGAGCCCCACCCGGTACTGTCGCTCGATCTTCGGCGCGTTCTTCACGCTCTCCCCCTTCTCGACAGGCACGGGGAGCCGGCGCGCCCCACATATGGATCACAAGTGTGGCGCACATGATCCGATCGTCAACACCCCCTACTGAACGATGAGTCATTTTCATCCTCTGCGGTAGTTGGTCCCGACGTGGTTCAGGACGAGGACGGCTTGCACGATCGCGGCGGCACGGCGTGGGCAGCAGCGCGGCTTGACCAGGATCTTCCAGGGCTTGAGCGTGGCGATCGTTCATTCAGCGCGGGCGTGGATCTTCACATGGGCGCGGTTGACCGCCTTCTGCCGATGTGACAGCGCCCCCTGTAAGGACGCCGCTTGAACGGCATGCGCACGGTCAGCGCGTCGACGATGCCGTGGGTGAGGGCGGTGGTCAGGCCATGAGTTGAGCCGGGCAACATCGGGTGAGCCTCGTCCAGGAGTTCGGCATGTCGGACAGCAGCAGCGTCAAGCACTACGATCTTGGCTCCTCGAAACCCAGCGACGCCCTTGCCGGGTCCTGGCGACAGCGGGGACGGATGCTTGGACCCTGGCCGAGAGCAGCAGCAGGACCGTACGGCCGGCAGGGTAAGGGGGAAGGTGGACGGCCGATGAACGACGTGTACGCGCACCGGGCACCCGAGGAGGGCGAAGACGGCGGCAAGAGCGGTCGTGGTGGCCGTCGTTGGTGGCTCATCGCAGGCGTGGCCGTCGGTGTGCTGGCTCTCGCGAGTGTCGTGATCGCGGCAGGGTGGCTTCTCGACCGAGCCGCCGACCGTGCGGTGGAGCAGGCGGCGGAGGCGAGGTGGGCCGAGGGGGTCACGCCGGAGTGGATGAGCGAGCAGATGGGCCTCGACCTCCCGGACACGGCCCAGTCTCCTCAGGCGGCGTACCAGGTCACGTCCCGCTTCGACACGGGCCTGCTCACCTTCACACTGACGAGGTCCGAGGCGAAGAGCTACCTGAAGGAGCATCCCCCGGAGGGCACGTGGCTGGAGCCGTCCTCCGCGCAGACCGACATCACTCCGCATGACTTTGCGTACCTCGGGCTTCCGGAACCGGAAACGCTCAAGGACGGCATGCGCTATGGCTACGTCTGCCCCCGCGCTGCCGAGTCCACCGAGGCCCCAGGTGCCTCCGGCACCCCTGACAGCCCGTATGGCACGTCCGCTCCCTACGGCACGTCCCGCAAGAGCTGCGTCCGTCTGTACGCACACGAGTACTCACCGAAGCGCACTCGGATCTACCTCCGCGCCTACTTCGAACCCGGCATCAGCCCTCTTCCTGCGACTCCGTCCTCATCGGCATCGGCGGACTGAAGGATCCCGACGCTGCCGGGTGATCGCCGAGGAGGGAGGAGCTGCGGCGAGGGCCACAACAACAAAAGCAAGATGCTCAAGCAACAGATGTTCGGCCGGGCCGACGAAGACGCCTACCGCAGCTTCGTCAAAGGCCCCGAGGGCGACCCGCTCCTTGCCGCACGACTTCTCATCCCGCTGCGCTACCGCCGGCTCAAGCAGTTCAAAGCCACCTTCGACCACGGCCTCGGCGTGCACATCACCGACGGCGACTACGACCCCGTCCTCGTCGTCCAGCACGAAGGTGTCGAGCAGGTCTGCACACTTGTCTGCCACTGGCCGGCCGCTGCTGACCAGACCGCTTCCAGAGCGGAGTCAAGCCACTGCTGCTGTTCTGCGGAACCGAAGACCCTGCAGAATGCCGTGCTTCGTTCCGCTGCGGCGGAACACAGCATCAACAGCTCGGCGTCCGTGAGATCCATGAGATCCGTGAGACCCTCCATGGCAGTGACCTCCTGTGCCCGATGCTCCAGCTGTAGAGCGTGACGTGATCTTCATGCTCTGGATGCGGCTTGTCTCCAACGGCGGGATGACCGCCCAGGAACGCATGCGACGCGAGGCGCTGCGTCCGGTCTGCAAACCGCTGGGCTGTTCGTGGCCGGGGTCAGTGTTCAGGGGGTCGCCGTGCTGCTGCGGGTGACACCGAGGTCCGTCTGCCGGTGGCGGCGCGCCTGGGCCGCTGGAGGACCGGCGGCGACGAGGTCCTCAGCCCGCCGATGAGGACGGTGTTGCAGGAAGAGGGCTGATGCCCGGCTCGAAGTGGGCGCGGATGTAGAAACGGGTCCGCTGGGGCGAGAACTCGTGTACGTACACTTCGACGCAGCGTTCGTCGGACATGCCATAGGGGTCGGACACGCCGTACTGGCTGTCAGGGGTCTTGGAGACGCCGGGATTCCCGGTGGACTTGGCAGCGCGGGGGCAGACATCGCCATAGCGCACGCCGTCCTTGAGCGTTTCCGGTTCCGGAAGCCCGAGGTGCGCGAAGTCATGAGGAGCGACGCTGGCCTTTCCGGAGTGCGGCTGCGGCTCCAGCCACTTGTTGCCCTCCGGGGGATGCTCCTTCAGGTAGCTCTCCGCCTCGGACCTCGTCAGCGTGAAGGTGAGCAGGCCCGTGTCGAAGCGGGACGTGACCTGGTACGCCGCCTGAGGAGACTGGGCCGTGTCCGGGAGGTCGAGGCCCATCTGCTCGCTCATCCACTCCGGCGTGACCCCCTCGGCCCACCTCGCCTCCGCCGCCTGCTCCACCGCACGGTCGGCGGCTCGGTCGAGAAGCCACCCTGCCGTGATCACGGCGCTCGCGAGAGCCAGCACACCGATGGCCACGCCCACGGCAAGCCACCGGCGGCGGCCGTCACGACCGCTGCCGCCGTCTCCGCCTTTCTCGGGTGCCCGGTGCGCGTACACGTCGTTCATCGGCCGTCCGCTCTCTCCTCAGTCCTGCTGGTCGTTCGGTCCTGCTGTTGCTCTCGGCCAGGGGTCAAGCGTCCGTCTCCGCTGTCGCCGGGCCCGGCAGCGGGGCGTCGCCGGCTCGGAAGAACCGAGAGCGTAGTGCATGCGTTCGGGAGACGCTTCAGTTGCATCCTGTTCGATCTCCATGGGGAAGCGAGGGCACTTCGGTTCCGACGGGCGGACGGAGGCATCACCGGGCGAAGACGGCCGAGGGGGTGCCCAGCTCGTCGATGAGGCGGCGGTAGGTCTCGAAGGCCGGCTTGGGGGTGTAGTCGTCGCGCAGGAGTCCGAAGTGGTGGAAGAGCCCCTCGGCGCTGCTGTCGGCGTCGCGCAGGGCGAAGAACGAGTAGCCGTCGATGTTGAGGTCGGTCGCGAGGGCGGCCACGGTCCGGACGACGGTCTCGAGGGTCGTGGCCTGTCGCTGCTCGGGGCGGCCGGGGCCGGTGGGCCAGCCGTTCTCGCAGACGCGGATCGCGACGCTGTCCGGGATGCCGGCCTTCGGCAGGTCGGTGCGCCGGAAGGCGGTGAGGACCGCGGTGACCGCTCCGGCCAACTGGCTGGCGGCGATGGGGTGGAAGACGTCGGGGAAGAAGTCCAGGCCGACGTAGTCCAGGCTGGCCAGGAAGCGTGCGTCGGCTCGGGCGGCGAGTTCGGTCCAGAAGGTGTCGGCCGGATGGAAGGTCGGCACGGCGTTGAAGCCGACGGCCAGAGCGTGGCCCAGGGCGCGAGCCTCCTGCTTGGCCGCGATGACTCCCTGGACGAGCGCGTCCAGGACGTTGGGGGTGCTGCCGTCGACGACGGGGAGGTTGGCGTTCGGTTCCTCGCAGATCTGGAGTGACGCCAGGTGCGGTCCGTGGGCCCGGACGGTTTCGCGGACGAACTCCAGCCACCCGTCCAGTCGTCCGGACGGCTCGCGGAACTGCAGCACGAGGTCGAGTTTGCGCCCGTGCCGGAGGTAGACCTGCGGGTCGGCGGGCGTGGGCGGCTGCGGTGTCACGGTGGCGGCGAACGAGCGGTAGGCGCGGACCGACAGCGCGGCCGTGGCGCCCTGCAGCGTGTCGAGTGCATCGGTGATGCGGTCCGGAAGATCCGGCCGGACCGGGTGGACGATTCCCTTGTCGTCACCCAGGAGCCCACCCGGATAGATGCCAAAGGTCAGGGTCATGGTCGCCGTGCTCCCCAAAACTTGGTGTCACTACAAAATTATGGTGACACTATCATTCGGGGATGGGCCTTCGAGAGACCAAGAAGCAGCAGACCCGCACGGCGATCGCCGACGCGGCACTGGCACTGTTCCTGGAGCACGGCTTCGACCGGGTCACGGTCGCCGAGGTGGCGCGGCACGCGGGCGTGTCCACCAACACCGTCTTCAACTACTTCCCCACCAAGGAGGACCTCTTCTTCGACCGCCAGGCCGAGGCCGAAAGCCATCTCGCCACGCTGGTGCGCGACCGGGTACCCGGAACCTGCCCGGTGGAGGTCGTCCGGGACGACCTGCTGACCGCCCTGCGACGGAACGAACCCATGCTCGGACTCCACCCCGGCGCACTCAGGTTCTGGCAGGTCATCCACGACAGCCCGGCCCTGCGTGCACGCGAACGCGAGATCGGCGAACACGCCGAGGCCGCACTCGCGGCGGCTCTGGCCGACCATCCGCCGACCACCGCCACGACACCGGACGACACCGGCCTTTCGATGCCCGCACTCCTCGCGGGCGCCATCGCCGGGACGCACCGGGCAGCCCTGCGCGAGCTCCGACGGCGCATCATGTCCGGCGAACCGCCGGCACGCGCACGCGACGCGGTCGCCTCCGCGGCGTTCCGGGCATTCGACCTGCTGTGCGCCGGACTGCACGCGGACACCGGCGAATCGGCACCGCGGGAACAACGGCCCCCTCAGTAGCCCGGGCCGCCGACGGCGTCACGCAGAAGCGGAATCAGCCGACGAGGTCACCCTCAGCCGACAGCGGGAGTGCCCACGACGGGGGCAGGCGGCGGCATCGGTGCTGTCGAAGCCCGTGAACATGTCGGCTCGCTTCTCAGCGGGGACTGCTTCCTGAACCTTCCTGAACCAGTGAACAGGCGCTGCCGTTCTCGCGAACACGGGCGCAGGTGTCCAGCCGCCGCGAAGCCGGCTGTCCGCGGTTGCTCCGACCTGCACGGACCGGATGGCGTGAGACGGGCGGGCCCGGTTCGACGGCCATGGTGGCCGTGGGGCGGACACGCCCGTAAGGGATGGCCCCGGCCTCCCCACATGCCTTTTACCGGTGGAGGATCTGCGAGTTGGGTATGAACCGGTTCCTGTCCTCGGGGTCGACGATGTCGTCGATGCCGGTGAAGTAGAACGACGCCGTCGTGCCCGCCACCACCTCGAGGAGGAACTGGCTGCACGACATCGGATGGACCTCCCAGAGCGGGCCGCGTCCCTCGTTGAGGAGAACGGTCCATTCCTCCGGCTCGGCATCGGGCCGCACCAGCCAGTACAGGAAGTGTCCCGCACCATCCACGTACCCCCAGGGCACCAGCCTGACGTCGTCCTCATGAAGCTCCGGCGGCTTGTCCTCGCCGGCCTCCCACAGCCCGGTGAGGATCTCCTCGCGTTCCGCGGTCTGGGCGACCAGGTCGTACAGCGCGTCCGGGCAGCCCGGTTCCAGCAGCCAGAGAATCCCTGCGAAGAGCCCGCCGCCGTAGAAGAGCCCGCCGCCGTACCACTCGACGAGCCGCTTGTAGTCGGCCGGCAGGGCAGTGCCCAACGCCTCCTCCACAGCGGCCCACTCCACGGTCCGGCCACGGCCGGGCGGCGGGCAGAGACGCGTCAGCGGTTCGGTGTGGCGCAGGCTCCGGGCCGTTCGTATGTCGCTCGGCAAGGCGCTGAACCGCGGTGGGGTCCTGGTGGCGTCCAGCACCACCGCACGCATCCGGTCACCGACCGCGGGGCGGGGCGTGTTCGACCACCATGAGGGGTGTTCGGTCCGGTCGATGAAACCGTCATGTCCGTCCGCGCGGACGGCGATCCCCGCCCGGGTCACGGCCGTGACGACCACGTCGTACTCCTGGTGATCGGCAAGCATGACGTCCACCCTGCACCATGCCGGCGGACAGGAACACAGCGGGCGGACGGCCCGAGGCTTGGCACCCCTCATTTATTGGTCGCCTATTGGCCGTCCGCCGTGCCTGTCGTCGTTCGGGCGTTTGACGGCGCTCCCGGGCCGGTCGGCCGGCTCGAGCGGATGGATGCCTCGATGTGGGCGAGGTGGGCGGCGAGGATCTCCTCGAACGCGGCACGGCGGTCCGCCTCGAGCGGGCGGATGTCGCGGGCGAAGTGGGCCAGGGCCGGGAAGCGTTCGGGGTCGGCGCCGAGCACCGCGACGCGGAACAGCTCCATGCTCTGTTCGTGCTCTTCGTGGGTGACGGTGCTGAAGCCGGCCTCGGAGGTGATCAGCGCGGCGAGGAGGACCGCGATCCGGTGGTAGTGCGCCGGGATCTCCTCGTCGGGCAGCCCCGAGGCGCGCAGGGCTTGCAGCACCTCCTCCATGACCAGCCGGGAGCCGGTGCCGCTTGATGCGTAACGCCCCCAGACCGCGGCGAGTTCGGGCTGCTGTCCGAAGGCCTCTCTCACACGCAGGGCCAAGGACGTGATGCGCTGCTTCCAGTCGCCCTCGGGGCGGTAGCCCTCCAGAGCGGCCAGGAAGATCCGGTCGGCGACCGCGCGCAGCAGTTCGGTCTTGCTGCGGAAGTGCCGGTACAGGCTGGAGGAGTCGGTCCCGAGGGTCGCGGCCAGCTTGCGCACGCTGAACGACTCCGCGTCGCTCGTGCGCAGCAGCTTCGCCGCCGCATCCAGGATCTCTTCGGTCGTCCAACGCCGTCGGCCTGCCATCGTGCTCCTCTCGTCAGATCTCAGACTACCTGTGCACTTGCTTGTGCACTTGGCGATGCACGCACCGCGTGCATAATGAGGACATGGGCGTGCCGAGGAGCCGGCACGCCGCTCGTGCCCCGTTGCCCGGGTCAGGCGACCGAGGCGGAGCTCACCCCGGGGAACACGAAAGGACGCATGACATGAAGAACCCACTGGATCGCGCGGCGCTGGACGCCGCTCTCGAAAACGTCCACCGCGCCGGGATTCCGGGCCTGTTCGCCGAGGTACGGGACGGCGACCAGGTCTGGCGCGGCGCCGTCGGGGTCGCCGATGTCGCCACCGGCCGACCCGTCACCGCCGACATGCGGCACCGCGTCGGCAGCGTCACCAAGACCTTCACCGCCGCAGCGGTTTTACAGCAGGTCGAGTGTGGTCGGATCGGTCTCGACACGCCGATCGGCCACTACCTTCCGAAGCTGGTTCCGGGAGAGCGCGGTGACAGGATCACGGTCCGGATGCTGATCAACCACACCAGCGGCCTCGCCGAGTACCTCCCGTACGCCTATCCCTCCCTCAGGGCGCTCCCCGACGTCGCGGACACCAGCCCTCAGAGCCTGGACGACCTCCGGTTCGCGCGGTTCGACCACACTGAACTGATCAGGATGGGGGTCACCGCACCTGCCGTCGGCGCCCCGGGCGGCACCCCGGGCGTGTACTCCAACACCAACTACCTGCTCCTCGCCCAGCTCCTGGAAAAGGTGACCGGCACCACGGCCGAGCGGTACATCACCCGGAACGTCATCGAGCGCGCCGGGCTCCGGGACACCGAACTCCCCACCGGGCCGCACATCAAGGGGCCGCACTCGCGGCTCTACGAGGCGTGGTTCGGCATGATCGACCCGCCGCGCGACTACAGCGTCTACGACATGTCGTGGGTGGGGGTGTCGGCCTCGCTGATATCGACCGTCGCGGACCTCAACCGCTTCTACCGCATGCTGCTGGCCGGAAAGATCGTCAGCCCGTCGTCGCTGGAGCAGATGCAACGCACTGTCCCGGTCGTCTCCCAGCAGGGAGAGATCATCGACTACGGCCTCGGCCTGCACCCGATGGAGGAACCCGGTCAGGGCACCTTCTGGGGCCATGGCGGCACGGTCTGGGGCGGTGGGACGCTGGCCATGACCCGTGCCGACGGCAAGCGGCAGATGGCGGTCGCGGTGAACATGCAGAGGTGGAACAGGCTCGACTCCTCCGGCAAGCCGCAACCTCATCCCATCGACGAGGCGCTTGCGGCTCTGTACCGCGTGGCGATGTACGGCTGACCGGGCCGGGACACGGCACCACGGGGGAGTTCCGTGTCGCACACCTGCCCGTGCCGGCTGCGCCTGGCCGCCGAAGCGGCGTCACCTGCCCACCGCGCACCGGTGGGTCCGTGACGCCTGGGGGCCGGAAAGCTCATCTCCACCGATCACAGCCGTGAGTACCTGGAGCGGGCCGCGCTGCTCGCAGGGGCCCACGGGCCCCTGTGCATGCGGCGCGGCGAAGCCGATGACGACCCGTGGCCGGCCGGGACCGTGAGGGGAGAGGGCGGTGGCACCGTTCAGTCCGTACCTGAACTCCGACATCCGGATCCCCTTGTTCCCGGTGAACCGATCAGTGCCCCGGGGGCTGCGGCTGCACCCGTTGGTTTCCTTTCCCCCAGGTTCTCCCTGCGGGTGCGGCCATCCTCGAGGTGCACGACGACATTCAGGAAGCCGACCCCGGAGCCGACCTCGACAGCAGGCCCGGCAGATCGGTCGCGTACGAGGCGGGCCGCATCCCGCCGGGGTTCGCACGGCCGGTCATCGCCTGGTCGGCGGCTCTCGCTGTTGCGCGGAGAGGCCGACGGGAGGGCAGGATGCCCGGCCGAGCTTCGGGGCGCCGTCCGATGGACTCCCTGATCCTGCCGGTGCACGGGCAGCCTGGTCGGCAGGAGCCCGCCGAAACCGCCGACCACGCGGCGGGCCGGCTGGGCGGGGAGCTGTCGGAAGCGGGCGTCGTCGTACGGGGCGATGGACGGCTGCGCTGCTGCGCGACGGCGGCATCGACCAAGACGCCTACGCATCACACCAGTTCGTTGCGACTGCCGAGACCCGCCCACCCCCGTGGGCCGGGCTCGCGCTCGGGCCGTTGCCTCCCGGCTGCCGCTTGGTGAGCGCAAGCGCGCGTGACACTTCCAGTGACGCCCAGCGTGGCATTACTCGGTGGACTGCGGCGCCGCCTCCTTGGCCACCCACGCCAGGTAGGCGTCCGATCCCCCGGTCACCGGGAGGGTGATCCACTCGGGAACCTCGTAGCTGTGCTCCTTGGTCACCCAGGCCTGCAGCTCCGGAAGCCGCTCCGCGGTCGTCTTGTAGGAGATTCGCCATTCCGTGGCCGTCTCGACGGCACCCTTCCAGCGGTACACCGCGGTGAACGGCTGGTCGATGTGCGCACAGGCGGCCAACCGGTTCTCGATCGCGCCACGCGCCAGGGCCTTCGCCTGCTCCTCGTCGTCAATGGTCGTCTGCGCAATCACGATCTCGCTGCCGGCCATACGACTCTCCTTCCAGGTCGGTGCCATACGACCCTAACCAGCCGCCCCGGGGTTCGGCGTCTCAAGGCTCCCGGAGGCACGGTGCCGTCAGGAACAGAGCCGTTCGGCGGCGCCCTGGGCGATGAGCCGCACAGGCCTGGCGTACCGGCTCGGCTGGACCACCTCGTGCCCGGAGCCCGCCAGAACCCGGCGTGTCGAAGCCGATACCGGTCGAGTGCCGATACCGGCGTCGCACGCACCGAGGCCGTCTGCGGCGGGCTGGTGGGGAGCGCTGCTGCACGAGCCGCGGATCCCGAGGACCCTCAAACCCGGGCCCGGCCCGGCGAATCCCGCGACGGGCCCGGACTTCTCGACCGGGCCCGGGGCATGCACCGCGCTGCTGCACCGTGACCGCCTCGACCACAGGGGCGGCTGCCAACCGCACGCCGCCCCACCCCGTGGTTCCGTCCGCCACTGGCGCCGGTCTGCGCGGTGCTCGGCCCGGGCGTCAGCGCTCCTGACGCAGCGACACCCGGAAGTACCCGTTGCCGTCGGGGCCCGTGAAGATTCCCGCGCCTTTCACACCGGTCGCATAGGGCACCTCGACCCCCTCCAGCACCTTCGCCGAGTCCGGGCCGGCGGTGAGATCGACCTGGGCGACGACCAGAGCGTTGTCATCGGCGACCGAGTCCTCCTGAACCTCGCCGTACGCCGTTCCGTCGTCGCGGATCGAGGTGATCGCGATCGACTTGCGGTTGCCGTCTCCCGCCAGGCAGACGCCCTTCTTCCGCTGCAGGTCGAAGGCGACGGGACCGGCGGCGAGGTAATGGCCTCCGGGTGAGACGACCACCGGGTGCTCACGCTCCGGACCCACGTTCCTCCCGAGGCCTTGGTTACCGAGCTTGTACCCGCAGGTCATGACGGCCTGGAGGCGTCCCGTGCGGATGTCGTGCACGGACCACACCGGATCGGTGTCGGAGCCGGGGGCCTCCCAGCCGGCGAGCAGATGCCCGCCACCGGCGCCGTACACCATGCCGTTCCAGTCATTATCGGCGAGGCCGGTTCGCGCGGCCGTGCCGTCCGGACGTATGTCTTCGCTGAACCAGCGGCCCGGTATGCCGAAGCCTCCGTCGTCCATGCTCACCAGCGGGCCGTCGGCAGTGGCCGCTGTTACCCGGGGGTCCGAGCACGAGCTGTCCTGCGGACACGGGAGCATGGGTTCGTCAAATCGGTCATAGGTGACGGTCTTGCCCGTGGCCACGTCCACTGCGGCGGCCGGCATCGGATACCTGCCCCGTCCGCCCCAGCCGACCAGCACCCGGCCGCCCTCCGTGTTCAGCCGCACCTGCCCAGGGCTTGCCTCCACAGGTACGTCGATCTGCCGCAGCGGCTTCACCGACGTACCCGTCGCATCGGCGGGATACACCAGAAGGCGCATCACCTCGGTGCCCTTGTGCAGGGCGTCCTTGCCATGCAACCCGTGGGCGTACGCGACGACGTACTCGCGCCCGTCCTGCTCGACGACCGCCACGCCCGGGATCTCCGCCTCCTTCCCCTCCGACGGATCACCGGCTGCGCCCTCCAGCGGCGTCGGCGGTTTCCACGGCGCCGACGTCCAGCGGACCCGGCCGGTGTCGGCGGCCCGTACCTTGAGCGTGTAGCCGTCGGAGGCGGAGTGCAGAAGGACGACCGCGCCCGCGCGGGGTGCCACTGCCACCGGAAGGATTGCCGCCGACTGGGGCACCCAGCTCAACGTTTCGTCCCAGCCCTTGCCCGCGTCGTAGGCGGCCGGCAGGGTCAGCTCGACGAGAGGCTTGGCTTGGCGGGAGGAGTCCGGGGGAGCGTCCTCACTGCTGCAGCCCGTCAGTGAGACGGCCATCAGCAGCACCGTTCCCACCACTGCACCTGCGCGCATGCCGTGTGTTTCTCCTATCCCCCTGTGACGGTCTCTCCGACCGTCGGTGATCAAAATCGATCGACGAAGGTACCAGGGAAGCGCACAAACTCTTTTCCGCTTGAGCGAGGTGACGGACCGTTCATCCCTGTTCATCCCCGCTCATCCCCGGGGCTCCCCGCTCGAGGGCGTTCCGAGGCCTGGCCATGCGCGTCCGGGACGATCGTCAGCAGGGCGGTGCCCAGCCACTGACAGTCCTTATCCGTCTCCGACGGCATGGCCCGCAACAGGCTGCAAGCGCGACGGGTGGCCGCCTCTGGAGTGAGGGGCGGCTTGACCGCGCCCTCCTGCGTACACCCTGCGTACGCGAGGACTCGCAGGGTTTCGACGTGAGCGGCGTGTCAGCGTCGGGGCGAGCCCGCAATTAATGACGGTGGCCGGACCGGCGGCAGCTTCTAGGATCCGGACATGGCAACGAGGCTTGTGCAGATCAACATGAAGGCCCGGGACGACTCCGCGCTCGGTCGGTTCTGGGCGGAGGCACTCGGCTGGGGCATCGACAGTGAGGCACCCGGCGTGACCAACCTCGCGCCCGTGGACTTCACCTACCCCGATCCCGCGGCCGTCTGCATCGACATCGTCGCCAGCCCGGAACCGAAAACGGTGAAGAACCGGGTGCACCTTGATCTGGCCACCACCTCGACCGCCCATCAGGCGGAGTTGGTCGAGCGTCTGAAGGACCTCGGCGCGACGCTCGCCGACGTGGGGCAGGGGGACGTCCCCTGGACGGTCATGACCGACCCGGAGGGAAACGAGTTCTGCGTCCTGGAGCCCCGTCCGATCTACCAGGACACCGGACCGATCGCCGCAGTGGTGGTCGACTGCACCGACCCCCGGACAATGGCCCGGTTCTGGGGTGAGGCGATGGACTGGACACTGCACGAGGTCACCGACACCTACGCGGTCCTGCGCTCCTCCGAAGGGGTCGGCCCCTACCTGGAGTTCATCCGAACCCCCGACACCAAGAGCGTGTGGAACCGCGTCCACCTCGACATCAGCCCCTACCCCGACGACGACCTGGAGGAAGAGGCGGCCCGACTGCGCTCCCTGGGCGCCACCGACCCGGACATCGACCAGTCCGGGTTTCCCTGGACGGTTCTGGTCGACCCGGAGGGCAACGAGTTCTGCCTCCTCACTCCTCGCTGACCTCGAGCAACGGTTTCGACCGTTGCGGGGGAGCGGCGGGGACAGCGTGGCGTCGGCGGATGCCACCGGGGGCGGCCCGGTTCTCGTAGGGCTGTGGCGGACGGGCAGGCGACGGAAGGCGGTGGCCCGTCTGGGCTCGTCGCGGTACATGTGCAGACCTCACTTGCTAGAACGCGGTCGGCGTCCCTTGTCGGAGTGGCCCAGGCCGCTGATCAGGGCGGGCGGCTGCAGACGCCACTTGGCCGTAGCTGTGCGAGAACAGGGCGACACCGTAGTCGGTGCCGGATGACGTCATCCGGC
>NZ_MUME01000225.1 GCF_002155915.1 Streptomyces thermovulgaris
GAGGAAAGGAGAGGAAAGGAGGGAAGGGGCGGGACCGCAGGGGGGAGCGGAAATTCCGTTCATGATTCCACCAAGGCGCCCGCACCTTTTCCACGGAGCGGTCCTCCGGGTGAATGCGCGGGCGCCGACCTGCGGTAACCGCCGGTACATTCACTGGCGGCCGCAGACGGTCCGCCGGTGCTTTCCGGGCGGGTCCGGTGGGCGCCGTTCCGGCGCGGTGCGCATTCAGCGCAGTGCGAACCGGTCCGCCCACGCCATGACGTCGGCGGGTGTCGCATTGCCCCCGCACACCACCAGCCCGAGCCGGACGTCCGGGCCGACCCGCTCCCGTACGCGCCGCGCGGCCGGCAGCAGACAGCCCGCGGCGGGCTCGGCCCACACCTTGGCGTGCTCGGCGAGGTCGAGGCAGCCGCGCACGGCCTCGCGGTCGGGCACCACGAGCACCTCCTCGACCAGGGCGGAGACATGGTCGTACGTCAGCCGGGACACGGTAGGCGCACTGAGCGTGGTCACGATCGAGGACAGGGCCACGGGCACCGGACCGCCGGCCGCCAGCGCCTCGGACATGGCCTGGGCGCCCTCGGTCTCCACGCCCCAGACCCGCACACCGGGCCGCAGCGCGCGCAGGGCCGCGGCGACGCCCGCGATCAGCCCGCCGCCTCCGATGCTGACGAGCACATCGGTGAGGTCACCGGCGTCCTGGGCCAGCTCCAGGCCGACGGTGCCCTGCCCGGCGATCACCACGGGGTCGTCGAAGGGGTGGACCAGGGTGAGACCCTCGTCCCGCAGTCTTTCCGCCGTGGCGAACGCCTCGTCCATGCCGTCGGTCAGCAGCACCGTCGCCCCGCTCTCCTCCGCGATCGCGACGGACCGCGCGGGCGCGGAGCGCGGCATGACCACGGTGGCCTTCACCTGGAGGGCGGCGGCCATCACCGCGAGCGCGATCCCGTGGTTCCCGCCGCTGACCGCGACCACTCCCGCGTTCCGCTCCGCCTCACCGAGCGACAGCAGCTTCGCCGCCGCCCCCCGCGCCTTGAAGGACCCGGTCCGCTGCAACAACTCCAGCTTCGTGGTCACGGGGACACCGAGCAGTGCCGACAGGCCGGGGCTCGGCACGGTGGGCGTCCGCACGATGTGCCCGCCGATCCGCTCGCCCGCGGCTTCGATCTCCGAGATGCCGATCAAGACAGTTCACCCTTCCGGCGCGTCGCACGACGCTTCGCGCCGCGTAGACCCTCACCCGGTGGAGCGGCACGGGTCAACACGTTTCCCGCCCGTTTCCGTGCACGCCCCCCGCTTGCCCGGCTCCCGTCCGGTCCCGTCCGTCCCCCGGCGCCCCGGCGGCGCGGTCCGGGACGCCGGGGGACGGTGCCGGTGCGCGGCCGGGCACGTGCGCTTCGTGCCGGTCCCCCGGGAACGGGATCAGCGGATGCGCTCGAGGACGAAGGCCGGCAGGGCGTGCAGTGCGGCCGCGGCCGGGGCCCGCAGGGGGACCCCGGACAGGGCCGTCCCGGCGGCCTCGAGGTGGCGGCGGGCCTCGGCCAGGGCCGCACTGCGGCCGCCTGCCGTCTCGATCAGGGCCGCGGTCTCGGCGGGGTCCGCGTCCGACGCCAGCCGTACGGCCAGATGCCGGGCCGCCGGGCCCGCGGTGTCCAGGGCGGCCAGGACCGGGAACGTCTTCTTGCGCTCCCGCAGGTCCGCGTGGACGGGCTTGCCCGTCACGGCCGGATCGCCCCACAGCCCCAGGATGTCGTCCACGATCTGGAAGGCGACCCCGAGGTGCCGCCCGGCCCGGTCCAGCGCGTCGGCCGTCGCCGGGGGCGCCCCGCCGAGGAGGGCCCCGAGCGCGGCGGCGCAGCCCAGCAGTGCGCCCGTCTTCCGCTCCGCCATCGTCCGGTACGCCTCCGGCCGCACCCGCTCGGGCCCCGTCCAGGGCCGTGCGGCGAACAGCAGGTCGTCGGCCTGCCCGTGCAGCAGGTCGGACAGGGCCGCGGACAGCCGGCGCAGGGTCCCCGCGCCGCCGGGAGCGGCGGCGAGCGTCTCGACGGCCAGCGCGAACAGGGCGTCGCCGGCCAGGACCGCCGGGCCGGTGCCGTACGCCTTCCACACCGCGGGTCTGCCGCGCCGCATCCCGTCGCCGTCCATGATGTCGTCGTGCAGCAGGGAGAAGGTGTGCACCAGCTCCACGGCGACCGCCGCGGCCGCTCCGTCCCGCCCGTCGGCCCCGGCCGCCTCCGCCCCGAGCACCGCCAGCGCCTGCCGCAGGCCCTTTCCGCCCGACGCGGCCGCCGGAGCCCCGCCGACCTCGCACCACCCGAAGGCGTACCCGGCCATCTCCCCGACCCACGGGTGCAGCCGTCCGACCGCCTCCGCCAGGGCGGGCCGCACCAGCTCCCGGCAGCGCTCCAGGACGCCGGGCACGCTCACCGCGGCCGGCCCCGCCGAGGACACCGCCGTCATCGCGCGACCTCCTGGACCGGCGGGACCTGACGGGTCTTCCGTACCGCCGGGGCCCGGCGGGTCCGTGCAAGGCCGAACTCCTCCTGCGCCCGGCGCACCATCTCCTCCGCGTGCCGCAGACCGATCCGGGCCGTCGTGCGGGCCAGATCGGCCAGTTCGGCCGCCGTCTCCGCGCGGTCGCGGCCCAGACGGGCCAGGGACTTGGCCAGACCCAGGCGGGACAGCGCCTCGCCGCGCGGTTCGGCGATGGCACGGAACTCCTCCAGAGCCCGCTGGTACCACTCGCGCGCCTCGGCGTAACGCCCCGCGCGGTAGAGGACGTTGCCGCGCATCTTGTGGTTGTACGCCAGCGCGGAGGCCAGGTTCATCGCACGGCAGGTCTCCTCCGCCTCGCCGAGCAGCGCGAGCGCCCGCTCGGTGTCGCCGTCGCGGACGGACACCACATCGGCGAGCCCCCGCAGCGCCCAGGCGTGGCCGCGCCGGTCGTCGGCGCGCGCGGCTATCCCGGCCGCCTCCTCGAACATCGCGTACGCGGTGTCGTACGACCCGGTGTTGCGGTGCATCTGCGCGATGCCCTCCAGCGCCCACACCGTGTGCCGTGCCTCGCCGCGCCGCCGCGCCTCGGCGAGCAGCTGCTCGTGCAGCCGGCCGACGGCCTCGTAGTCGCCCTGGATGCGGCCGGTCTCCGCGAGCCCGGCCAGCGAGTAGCCGCGTACGACGACGTCCCCGCCGCGCTCGCCGAGCTCCGCCGCGAGGGCGAGCAGCCGCCGGGCCAGTGCGAACGCCCCGCGCTGCCGGGCCAGCGTGCCGCCGCTCCACAGGGCCCAGGCCATCGCGGCCGTGTCCCCGGCCTCCCGGGCCGCCCGGTAGCTGGCCTTCCAGGCCAGGTCCGCCTCCCGGACCCGGCCGAGCCGCCGGTACGCCTCCGCGACCGCCAGCCCGGAGCGGGCCGCCTCGCCCGGCCGGCCGGCGCGTTCTGCGGCGGCCAGCTGCTCCTTGCCGGCCGCCAGGACCTCGGTCAGCGAGGAGTTCACGGACAGGGAGGTCAGGGCGCCCTGATACTCCGGGGCGAATGCCTTGCCGTACATGCGCGCCTTTCTATAAACCATGTGTATAAATGGCGTGTATAGTGAGTCGGGAGCCGCCCCCGGCCCGCACAGGGACGGGGGCGGTCGGCTGTCGTCGATCAACTGTCATCGATCAAGACGTGAGCACGCACGGCGGGGGTTGCCTGTGCGACGCGGATCACCTTTCGGGGCTCAACTCCCTCAATACTGCTGGGGGTTGTGCGGCCTTGCCTCGCTCGGCCGGACGACGTGTCCCTCGCCCCGCGGCATCGGCTGCACCGCCATCAGCGGCAGCCCCTCCCGGTGAGCGCACGCTTGAGCATGCCGTCCGGACCCTGGCCCCGGCGTTCGAACCGCGGAGCGCCGCGGAAGGCCACCACCGAGCCCCGACGGGCGGGCATCCCGCCGTCCGCCGTGCACTTCAGGCACTTGGCGTTCTCGGCCGGCATGCCCGGCGCGGTCGAGGGACGCACCATGTGCTCACCGGAGAAAGCACCATGTGCTCACCGGAGAAAAGATCACCCCCCATGCGGGCATCCCGGCCCGAGGGCACCGGTGCCGCCGGAATCACCGGGCCGGTTCGGCGTCCTCGGCCCGGTCCGGGAGCACGGCGGCATCGGACGCCTTGGCCTGCTTGCCGCAGAACGCCGGCTCCAGCGTGCGCAGCATGGTCTGGTGAACCCCGCCGTTGTTGGAGGCGTTGGCGAGCGCGGTGAGGCTGCGCCCGCCGTCCTCGCTGGTGAACGCGTAGGCGTAGTAGCCCTGCACGGCACCCGTGTGCCCGTACACCGACACCCCGCACGACAGGTCGCGGCGGCGCAGCCCGAGCCCGTACGCCTGGCCGGTGCCCGCCGGGATCCACTGCCGCATCTGCGCCAGCTGGGCGGCGGGCAGCAGCCGTCCGCCCAGCAGTGCCGAGAGGAAGGTGTTCAGATCGCGGGCGCTGGAGATGAGCGCGCCCGCGCTCTGCGCCCAGGACACCGTCTGCTCGGTGGCGTCCACCAGCGGGGCCCCCGCCTCGTCCGGGGTGAGGTAGCCGCGCACGTGCCGGCCGGGGATCCCGGTGTCGGGGTGGACGTAGAAGGTGTCGTTCAGCTTCAGCGGCCGGATGATCCGGTCCTCGTACTCGGCCCGCACCGGACGGCCCGTCAGATGCTCGACGAGCAGGCCGACCACCACGAAGTTGGTGTTGGAGTAGGCGTGGCCGGCGCCGGGCGTCTGGGTGAGCGGGTGCCGCAGCGACAGGTCGAGCAGCTGCCGGTAGGTGAACACCTTGGTGCGGACGGCCTCGAAGCCGGGCACCGTCCGGGCGAACATCTCGTGGGTGTAGTCGTACAGGCCGCTGCTGTGGTTGAGCAGGTGCCGCACCGTGATCCGGTCGTCCGGCAGCAGCCCCGGCAGATAGTGGTTGACCGGGGTG
The DNA here is from genome assembly GCF_002155915.1 of Streptomyces thermovulgaris. Lineage (GTDB taxonomy): Bacteria > Actinomycetota > Actinomycetes > Streptomycetales > Streptomycetaceae > Streptomyces > Streptomyces thermovulgaris. The sequence continues at coordinate 4,948 of NZ_MUME01000225.1, forward strand.
TCGAGCCGCACCCGGCCCTCGGCCGCCAGCTGCAGCAGCACGACCGCGGAGAAGGTCTTGGTGACGCTGCCGACACGGAACCGGCCCGTGGTGCTCATCGCCTCCTTCGTCCCGCGGTCGGCGACCCCCGCCGCGACCTGGTGGACCGTGGTGTGGTGGTCGGGGCGGCGGTCGTCGATCCGTGCCATCGCGCCCGGCGCGCCCTGGGCGAGTGCCGTGCGCAGCCGTCCGCCGAGCGCCTCCGGGTCCGGTGCGGGAAGGACGGCGGCGGGGGTCCCGGTGCCCGGCCGTCCGTCCGCCGCGTGCGCCGGTCCCGCCAGCAGGACCAGCGCCAGCGAACCGAGCACCGCGCTCCGGCACCCCACCCATGAGGCCATGCGTTCCCTCTCCCGTCTCCGTCCGCGCGGTGGCCCGTGGGCGGGCCGGCCGCATTCGGGCGGAGCAAGCATCTCCCGCCGCGTCGGATCTCCCGCGGCGACACACAGTCGGCCGCTCGCCGATCACCGCTGAGGGGGAGGGGAGGAACACCCCGGACAGTGATGTCGTATGCATGACAAGCCAAAACGGATCCGGGGCACGGGGCGGCACCGCCGCCGGTACCCCGGATCGAGGACGGGCAGGGCGGTTCAGTGCAGCATGTCCGCCCAGTTCGCCGGGACACGGCCCGCCGGGCCGGGTGCCGGCTGGTCCAGCGGGTGGCTCACCGGCGGCGCGAGGTCGGGGCCGGTCGTGTACAGCTCGTTCGTGGCGTAGTTGAAGAACCAGGCCTCACCGGGCTCGTAACTGCGGATCACCGGGTGGCCGGTGGCCCGGTGGTGGGCGGTGGCGTGCCGGCCGGGGGAGTCGTCGCAGCAGCCGATGTGGCCGCACTGCGCGCACCGCCGCAGATGGAACCACCAGCCGCCGGTGGCCTCGCACTCGACGCAGCCGGTGCCGCTGGGCGGGACGCGGGGATCGATTCCGGTGTCGCTGGTCATGTCCTCTCCCGGGAGGTCGTACGGTTCTCGGACGCGAGCGGCGGGCCGCCGGGCGCGGCGGGGGCGAGTGCGGTGTGCGCGGTGTCGTCGGGGCCGGCGGCGGTCAGGGGCAGCAGCACCCGGAAGCGGGTGTCGCCCGGCACCGACTCCACCTCGAGGCTGCCGTGATGCTTGTTGACGACGATCCGCCGGGAGATGTCCAGCCCGAGACCGGTGCCCCGGCCGACCGGCTTGGTGGTGAAGAACGGTTCGAAGATGCGGTCGCGGATCTCCGGCGGGACGCCGGGGCCGGTGTCGCGGAACTCGACCAGGAGCCGGTCGCCGTCGAGGGCGGTGCGCACGGTCAGGGTGCCGTCGCCGTCCGCTTCCTCCATCGCGCCGACCGCGTTGTCGATCAGGTTGGTCCACACCTGGTTCAGCTCGGCCGGATAGGCGGGGATGCGCGGCAGCGTCCGGTCGTACTCCTTGACGACCCTGATCCTGGGCCCGGTCTTGCCCGAGAGCATCAGCAGCGTGCTGTCGAGGAGTTCGTGGACGTCGGCGACCTGGTAGGGGGCGCGGTCCAGCTGGGAGTACTGCTTGGCGGCGTCCACCAGACGGGACACACGTGTGGTGGAGTCCGCGATCTCGTCCATGAGCAGCTCGGTCTCCACCGTGTAGGTGAGCCAGCCCACGGCTCCCGGCAGGATCTCCTCCCCGACGACCGCCGCGACCTGCTCCAGCCAGTCCACGTCGAGCCCGGCCTGCACAAAGGTCGGCGCGAGCTGCCAGCCCTGCCCGACGCCGTGGTCCTCGAGCCAGTCGGCGAGGGCGTCCTCGCGGTCGGACGCCTCCAGCGGGGTGAGCACCGGGGCCTTGGCGACCCGCTCGGCGGTGCGCTGCTGGATGTCGACGAGGCTTGCCAACTGGTCGCGGGAGAAGGGGCCTTCGGCGATGAGGGCAAGCTTGCGCCGCATCTTGGCCACCCGTTCCCGCAGCGTCGCGGTGGCCCGGACGGCCGCCGCCGCGGGGTTGTTGAGCTCATGGGTGAGCCCGGCGGACAGCGAGCCCAGCGCCAGCAGCCGCTCGCGCTGCCCGACGGTCGCCTGGGCGTTCCTCGACCCGAAGAACAGCCCCTCCAGCAGGTGCACCGCCATGGGGAACCACTCGTGCACGACGTCCGAGAAGGTCCCGGCGGACAGCACGAAGAACCGCGTCGGTTCGGTGACGCGCATCGAGTTGTTGTAGACCTGGGGCATCCGGTCCCCGAGATACGCCTGCATGGCGCCCGCGTACGCCCCGGGCTGCGAGGACCGCACGACCTCCACGTCGTCGCCGCCGACCCGGCGGGAGAGCACCACCGTGCCCTGGAGCAGCACATAGAAACAGGTGGCCGGCTCGCCCTCGGCGTAGACGGGGCCGGGGTCGAACCGCTCCACCCTCCCCTCGCGGCACAGCCGCTCCAGCTGTGCGTCCGACAGCTTCTCGAACAGGAACAGCGAGCCGATCTCCTCCGGGCTGCACGGCAGCGGCCGGCCGTTCACGACTGCTCCAGGTACCGGTGGACGAGCATCACGGCCATGGCTCCCTCTCCTACGGCGGACGCGACCCGCTTGGCGGACTCCGCGCGTGCGTCGCCCGCGACGAACACGCCGGGCACATTGGTCTCCAGGTGGTACGGCGGCCGGTCCAGCTCCCAGCCGGCGGGCGGCCGTCCGTCGGGCGTGAGATCGGGGCCGGCCAGGATGAATCCGTGCTCGTCCCGCAGCACCGTGCCGTCCAGCCAGTCGGTCAGCGGGGCGGCGCCGATGAACACGAACATCCACTGGGTGTCGACGACCTCGCTCAGCCCGCTCGCCGTGTCGCGCAGGGTCAGCCGCTCCAGGTGGTCGAGGCCGTGCACGGCCTCCACCACGGTCCGGGTGCGCACCGCGATGTTGGGCGCCTCCTCGACCTGCTGGATCAGGTAGGACGACATCGACGCCGCCAGCGACGGGCCGCGCACCAGCAGGGTCACCGACTTGGCGCCCCGGGCCAGGTACATCGCCGCCTGCCCCGCCGAGTTGGCGCCGCCCACGATGTAGATGTCCTGCCCCTGGCAGGAGGGCGCCTCGGTGAGCGCCGAGCCGTAGAACACCCCGCGTCCGGTCAGGTCCCGCGCGCCGGCCGCGGGCAGCTGCCGGTAGGACACGCCGGTCGCCAGGATCACGCTGTGCGCGGCGACCGCCGAACCGTCCGAGAACCGCACGATCCGCGCCGCGCCGCTGACGTCCAGGCCCGTCACCTCACGCGCGGTGAGGATCTCGGCGCCGAACTTCGCCGCCTGCCGGCGGGCCCGGCCGGTCAGCTGGTCGCCGGAGACACCGTCCGGGAAGCCCAGATAGTTCTCGATCCGGGAGCTCTGCCCGGCCTGCCCGCCGGTCGCCGAGCGCTCCACGAGCACCGTCCGCAGCCCCTCCGAGGCCCCGTACACGGCCGCACCGAGCCCGGCCGGGCCGCCGCCGACCACCACGAGGTCGTAGAAGTCGGCCGTCGGCGTCGTCGCCAGCCCCACATGGGCCGCGAGCTCGGGCGCCTCCGGCTCCAGCAGGGGCGTGCCGTCCGGGGTGACCACCAGCGGCAGCCGCTGCCCGTCCTGCCCGGCGGCGGCCAGCAGCCGCCTGCCCTCCGGCTCGTCGCAGGAGTACCAGCGGTAGGGCACCTGGTTGCGGGCGAGGAACTCCCGTGTCCAGGACGAGCGCGCGGACCAGCGGTGCCCGACCACCTTCGTGGTGGGCACCGACCGGTGGTCGCTGCACCGCCAGGCCTGCAGCAGATCGTCCAGGACCGGGTAGAGCTTCTCCTCGGGCGGGTCCCAGGGCTTGAGGAGATAGTGGTCCAGATCGACGACGTTGATCGCGTCGATCGCCGCATTGGTGTCCGCGTACGCGGTCAGCAGCACCCGCCGCGCGTCCGGGTACACGTCCAGGGCCTGCTCGAGGAACTCGATGCCGTTCATCCGCGGCATGCGGTAGTCGGCCAGGACGACGGCGACCGGGTCGCCGCGCAGCTTCAGCTCCCGCAGCGCGTCCAGCGCGGACTCGCCGGACTCCGCGCGTACGATCCGGTACGAGGCGCCGTAGCGCCGCCTGAGGTCCCGGGCGACGGCACGGGAGACCCCCGGGTCGTCGTCCACGGTCATGATGACGGTCCGCGTCGGCTCCGCGGCTTGGGTCATGTGCTGCCACCCCGCGTGGTGGTCGGATCGGCGGCCCGGTGCGCCTGCGCCGTCACCGTGCCGGCTTTCGCCCCATCGTATGGGTGTTCGTCCTGATGTGCCCGGGGGTGCGGCGGCGGGCTGCCCGCCCGGCCGCCCTCCGTGATCACCCGGTGGGGGAGACTGGACCGAGGACGGCTCACCGCACAGGAGGCAGACGGGATGACGAGGCCGGTCACGGCAGGGGTGGACGGATCGGAGGAGAGCCTCGCCGCACTGGCGTGGGCGGCACGGGAGGCCGAGCGCCGCGGGCTGCCGCTGCGCCTGGTGCGCGCCTGGCACCTCGAGACACGCGACGCGTTCGACGTGGGCGACCGGGAGACCCGGCGGCAGGAGGTGCGCGACAGCCTCGCCGAGGCCGCCCGGACGGTCGCCGAGCGCCACCCGGGCCTGACGGTGACCGCCGACGTCGTGGAGGACGGCGCCGTGGACGCGCTGCTCGCCGCCGCGGCGGAGTCGGAGATGCTGGTGCTCGGCTCACGCGGCCGGGGCGCCCTCGTCGGGTTCCTGCTCGGCTCCGTCGGACAGCAGGTGATCACCCGGGCCGTACGGCCCGTCGTCCTGGTGCGCGCCGAGGACGACCCCTCCTCCGGGCTGCCCGAGCAGGGAGGCCCCCCGGCCGAGGCCGCGGGCCGGGAGATCGTCGTCGGCCAGCACGGCGCCCCGGAGGACAGCGCCGCCGCCCTGCGATTCGCGTTCGAGACCGCCGCCGCCCGCGGTGCCACCGTCCGCGCGGTACGGGCCTGGACGCTGCCGCCGGTGTTCGCCTACAGCCCCGGATCGCTCAGGCTGCTCGACGAGGCCGGCGGGCTGGAGCCGTACGAGCGCAAGGCACTGGCCGCGGCGCTCCAGCCGTGGCGGGAGCGCTTCCCGGACGTCCCGGTCGTCGAGCACGTGGAGATGGGCAGCGCCGGCGAGGTGCTGCTGACGGCGGCCGACCGGCCCCAGCTGATGGTCGTGGGCCGGCGCGCCCACCGTACGGCGGTGGGCGCGCGGATCGGCTCCGTCGCGTACGCGATGCTGCACCACGCCGGCTGCCCGGTGGCCGTCGTCCCGCAGACCTGAGCCGCCGCGGCGCCGCGGGCCGCACGGTGCCCGTGCACGTCCGTGCCGGCTTGTGCGGTGTGCTGTCGTGCGCCGCGTCCGGTCGGACGGGGCACGTGCTGCGGGTGGGGCGCCGTGCCGACCGTGAGCGTCCGTGCGCCCCCGCGGGCCCTCTCCCGGTCGTCGTGGGGCTCGGGCACGGTCGGCGTATGGGGCGCAGGGGGGAACTGGAGTGCGCGGGCCCCGGGGACGGACGCTGCCCGTACGGCCGGTCGGGAGCGCCCGAGCCGGGGGTCCCGGTGTACCGGTGCGCGGACTGCCGGGAGCGCTGGGAGCTGGACGAGCTGGTGCCGGAGCGCCGGACGGAGGAGGACGACGGGCCGACCCCGCCGTGGGGGGATCCGGGCGAGGCCGGCCGCGGGGCCGCGGCGTAGAGCGTGCGCGCGCCGCGCCCGCGGACGGCGGTCACTCGTCGGTCGGCTGTCCGCGGAGCGCCTTGCGGACCTGCCCTCCGCTCAGTCCGATCTCGCGGGTGATGGTGTCGCGGTCGATGCCGCGGGCGTGGGCGGCGCGCATGGCGGCGTTGCGGCGGGCGACATGGGCTCTGTGGCGGTCCCGGCCGGCGACCGTGCGTTGAAGGACGCGCGCCCACCAGAGAAAGAGACGGCCGGTCCAGAGGGAGTACGGCTTGGGTGCGGGTGCGGACGGTGCGGCCACCTGATCCCCCCTCGTGCGGTGCTGGTCGTGGTTCGAAGGTGGCGGGCGGCACCCGGGGGCGGCAAGGACGCGAACCGGCCGCGGCCCGTGAGGCCCTCGGGGCGGTGGGGGCGGCAGGTGCCGCACGGGGCGCCGGCGGGATCAGGAGTCCCGGGCGGGCACGGCCGGAAACGACGACGCCCCGGAAGCGGGCCCGAGAGCTGTCACCGCGGCGCACCGGCCGGCTGCCGCGCGGTGCGCTCCCGGGGCGGCGGTTCAGGTCCGCGGGGCCGGGGCGGGAGCCCCGGGGATTCATGAGGATCTTCTGCGCGCACCCCGGCTCGCGTGTTCCCGGGCCCGCCGCACGGCCTGACGCACCGGCCCGCGGTGCGCGGGGCCGTGCCCGGGCAGCACGACGTCCGCGTCCAGCCGCTCGAGCACGGCCAGCGAGGCCAGCGCCTGGGCGCGTTCGTGGTGGAACATGTCGGGCAGCAGCTGCGGGCCCCGGATGCGCGAGGTGGGGTGGCCGCTGACCAGGGCGTCGCCGGAGATCACCACGCCGGCGTCCGGGAGATGGAAGACGGTGTGGCCCCGAGTGTGGCCGGGCGTGTGCACGGGCACGGGCCGTCCGGGCAGGTCCAGCGGGCCCTTGGCCGGGAACGGCCGGGGCGCGGCGACCGGGATGTGCGCGGTGCCGCCGACGCGGAGCGCGCGCACCGCCCAGGGCAGCACGCCCGGCCGCCAGCTGTTGCGCAGCACCTCCCGGACGCCGACCTGGTGCAGGAACTCCCGCCGGGCGTGCGGGACTTCGGCCTCGTGCAGATACACCGGGGTGCCGTGGACGGCGCGCAGGTACTCGGCCGAGCCGAGGTGGTCGTTGTGGGCGTGGGTGATCAGTACGGCCGTCACGGCCTCGGGCGAACTGCCCACCGCGGCCAGGGAGTCGAGCAACCGCTGCCGGTCGCCCGGATAGCCGGTGTCGATCAGTGCGGCCGCGTCGCCCTCGGTCAGGATCACCCAGTTGGTGCTGGTGCCGTGCACCAGATAGGTGCCGTCGGCGATGTGCTGAATGTTCATGCGCATCAGTCTTCCCCCGCCCGCGGGCGACGGCGGGGATCCGCGGGTGCGCTCCCGCCACGGTCCCCGGCGGGGCGAGGCGGTGCAGTGCCGGGGCCGGGCCGTGTTGCTTGTGAGTGACTTCACTGGGGTGAGGCTGGATTGCTCGTTAATGCAAGTTTTAACCTCTTTGGAAGCATGTGATCCTCACAGCCGGTTTCCGCGGCGCAGCGGCCGGTCGAGCGGTGCCCCGAGGGACAGCCGCCGTCCGGACAGTCATTTCGGGGCGCATGAGGAAGACGCGGTGCTCTCCGGCGCCGTGCCGTCGAGGGGCAGCTCGAGCCCGGAAGGTGGACAAGTGAGCGAAGACGCTGTGTGGGTCCGAGGCGTGACCGGCATCCAGTTGCACCACGTCACCGACCTTCAGGACGCCCGGCGGTTTCTGGGCAATGCCGTCATGGCGCTGAACGCCGCCCATGTGCGGACGGGCGACGCCCGGTTCTCCGGTCTCGCGGACCGGCTCAAGGACGTCGTCGCGGCAGCGCGTGATCTGGAGGGCGAGGCCCAGGAACGCATGCAGCGGCTGCACGCGGAGGACCCCGAGCGGTTCGTGCGCTGCCGGGAGGGCGAGGAGCCCTGGCCGGACGAGCTCCAGGCGGGTTTCGTCCCCCGTCACACCTGCCAGGACAAGTGCCTCTACCACGACCAGGGCGTGCTGGACGGCATCCTGCAGTGCACCTGCGGCCGGCCCCCGTGCCGTGCGTGCGCGATAGCCGGCGCCCCCTGAGGTCCGCGGCGGACGCGGCGCGCACGGCCCGTGCGCAAAAACCGCGCACCGCTTGTGTCCATTCCTTTCCGGAATGCGGTCGTGAGGTTTTCGGACGGGGTTCCCGGCGGGTGTGACGGCGAGTGAATCCGCGGTCACCACGCATGGCCGATCCGGCTCTGCGAGGCCTTTTTCCCGTGCGGCGCCGCACGGCACCGGGGCGCCCTCCCGGCTCGCCTTGACAGGGCGCTCCCCCGGGGGTTGCCTGGAATCAGGCGTGGAGTTCCCGACTCCCATCGGCTTGTTTCAGCCGCGCATCAGCGCGGGCCGAAGACGCGCCGGGGCGGAGATGTCCTATGGCTACGTACGAGTATTCGTGCAGTCGCTGCGGAGCGTTCGAAGTGAAGCTGCCGATCGGCACGGCGCCGGCACGCACCAGCTGCCCGCAGTGCTCGGCAACGGCACGGCGCACGTACTCCTCCTTGACGCTCATGTCCACGTCGCCCGTCCTCGCGGCCCTGCGTGAGCAGGAGGAGAAGTCCCGAGAAGCGCCCGAGGTGGTCACACAGGTACCTCCCAGGACGACTGCGCCCGAGGCAGTCCATCCGGCGATCGCCCGGCTTCCCCGCCCCTGAGGGACGGAAGCCGCTCTGCCGGCGAGCAGACGAGTCCCTCCGGGGAGGTGTGTCCCCTTGGCCAATGTCGGGCTTCTCTTCGTGGGCGCGGTGCTGTTTCTCAACGGGCTGATGCTGCTGGGAAAGGTGGATGCCCGTTCGGCCGCCATATTCAATCTTTTCGTGGGTGCGCTCCAGGTGGTGACACCCACCTATCTCATCATCAGCGCGAACCAGAATCCCAGGCTCATTCTGCTGGCCTCGGGCCTGTTCCTCTTCGGTTTCACCTATTTGTATGTCGGAATCGGGCTGCTCATGGGGCTGGACACGACAGGAGTGGGGTATTACTCGCTGTTCGTGTCCATCGTCGCCCTGGGGTATTCGTTCACCAGCTTCCGGCTGATCGGTGACCAGCCGTTCGGAGTGATCTGGCTCTACTGGTCGTTCCTGTGGTTCCTCTTCTTCCTCCTGCTGGGGCTGAAGCGCGAGTCGCTGACGACCTACACCGGCTGGGTGACGGCGATCCAGGGCTGGGTGACCGGCGTCATTCCGGCGTTCCTGCTGCTGAGCGGTTACTGGGTCCCGGACAACGCCCAGGCGACGGCGATCGCCCTGGGCGCGTTCGCCGTGCTGGCCTTCGGGGGACTGTGGTTCACGTTCCGGCCGAAGGGGCCCCGCAGGCGTGCGGAGGAGTACGGCGCGGGCTACGCGGCAGGCCGCACCGGCTGACGGCCCGCCGGCCGCCGGTCCGTCCGGCCGGCGGCCGTCCGGCCCCTTCGCCCCGGAACGCGGTCGGGAGGTGGTTGCCGAGACGACACAGGCGTCATGAGAAGCACCCGGGTCGAGGACGCCGCGTCCCGCCGACCGCAGCACACAAGGAGCTGACATGCCCAAGACCGTATTCAGCATCGATCAGTCCCGGCCGATGCGCGACCAGGAGGTGCCGGGACACAACAGGTGGCACCCGGACATCCCCATTGCCGCCATGGTCCGCCCGGGGGACGAGTTCCGCATCGAGTGCCGCGACTGGACCGATGCGCAGATCGGCAACAACGACTCCGCGAACGACATCCGCGACGTCGACCTGATGCGCTGCCACATGCTCAGCGGACCGATAGGCGTCGAGGGCGCCGAGCCGGGCGACCTGCTCGTCGTGGACATTCTCGACCTGGGACCGGTGCCGCAGGAGACGGGCGACGCGCCGGGGCAGGGCTGGGGATACACCGGCGTCTTCGCCAAGGCCAACGGAGGAGGCTTCCTGACGGACTACTTCCCGGACGCCTACAAGGCGGTCTGGGACTTCCACGGACAGGTGGCGACCTCCCGGCACCTTCCCGGTGTCCGCTTCACCGGCATCACGCACCCCGGCCTCTTCGGGACCGCTCCGTCCATGGAGATGCTGGAGCGGTGGAACAGGCGTGAGCAGGCACTGGTCGACACCGATCCCGACCGGGTCCCGCCCCTGGGCCTCGTGCCCGACCCCGAGCAGGCCCTCGCGGGCCAGGCGACCGGCTCGGACGCCGAGCGCATCGCCCGGGAAGGCGCGCGCACCGTTCCCGCACGGGAGAACGGAGGCAACCACGACATCAAGAACTTCACCCGCGGAGCACGTGTCTTCTACCCCGTCTACGTCAAGGACGCCAAGCTGTCGGGCGGCGACCTGCACTTCAGCCAGGGCGACGGGGAGATCACCTTCTGCGGCGCCATCGAGATGGGCGGCTACATCGACTTCCACGTCGACCTGATCAAGGGCGGCATGGAGAAGTACGCCATCACCACCAACCCCGTCTTCATGCCGGGCAACGTCGAGCCGCGGTACTCGGAGTTCATCTCCTTCATCGGGATCTCCGTGGACCACGACACCGAGACCAACTACTACCTGGACGCGACGGTCGCCTACCGCCGCGCCTGCCTCAACGCCGTCGAGTACCTGAAGAGGTTCGGCTACACCGGGGAGCAGGCCTACCTGCTGCTCGGCGCGGCACCCATCGAGGGACGCATCAGCGGGATCGTCGACATCCCCAACGCCTGCTGCTCCCTGTACCTGCCGACCGGCATCTTCGACTTCGACGTCCGTCCCACCGCGGAGGGGCCGAAGGCCGTGGACCGCGGGCAGTGCGCGGTGACCTCCTGACGAACCTGCCGTCGAACCGCCGCCCGCCGGGGACCGCCCGGCGGGCGGCGGCTCGACGACAGGCCCCTGGAACGACGGCCTCCGCAGGGCCGCGACCGCCGCTGTCGCCGGCCTTTCGATGCACCGGTGCATCGGATACATTCGCGTGTCGAACGGAGGTCCGGCATGGCGGTCGAGGGCGCACAGCCGCGTGTCACCAGCCGCCGGCTGCGCACGCGGGCCAGGCTGCTCGACGCCGCGTTCACGGTCTTCGCCGCCAAGGGATTCGGGCGGGTGACGATCGAGGAGGTCTGCGAGGCGGCCGGCTGCAGCAGGGGCGCCTTCTACTCCAACTTCGCCACCCTGGACGAGCTGTTCTTCGCCCTGTACCGGCAGCGGGCCGAACCGATCGCCGACCAGGTGGCCGGAGCGCTCGCCCCGGACGGCCCCGGCCTCGACGTGCCCGCCGCCGTCGACCGGGTCACCGAGGTGCTGCTGCTCGACCTGGACTGGCTCCTGGTCAAGACGGACTTCCTGGTGCACGCCGCCCGCCGCCCGGACGTGGCGCAGACCCTGCTGGAGCACCGGGCGCGGCTGCGCGGCGCCATCGCCGGCCGGCTCGCCCGCGCCTGCGACCGCACCGCCCTGCCCGCCGCCCTCGGCGGCCCCGACGGCGCCGCCCGCGCGGTCGTCGCCGCCTACGACGGAGTCACCACCCAGCTGCTGCTGGACAAGGACGTCGAGGGCGCCCGTGCCTGGCTGAGGCAGCTGCTCACCGCGCTGCTCACCGACGGCGGCGGCACCACCGCACCGTGATCACGAGGAAACCGAGAAGGGAACGGTCGCCATGGACGCGGACGTCATCGTCGTCGGAGCCGGCCTCGCCGGCCTGGTCGCGGCACACGAGCTGACCAGCCGGGGCCGCCGGGTCGCCCTCGTCGACCAGGAGGGACCCGCCGATCTCGGCGGACAGGCGTACTGGTCCTTCGGCGGACTGTTCCTGGTCGACTCCCCGGAGCAGCGCAGACTGGGCATCAAGGACTCCTTCGACCTGGCCTGGAACGACTGGCGGGGCAGCGCCCGGTTCGACCGGCTGGAGGACGAGGACTCCTGGGCGGTGCGCTGGGCCCGTGCCTATGTGGAGTTCGCGGCGGGGGAGAAGCGGTCCTGGCTCCAGAGCCACGGCATCACCCTGCTGCCCACGGTCGGCTGGGCCGAGCGCGGCGATCTGCGCGCCGACGGCCACGGCAACTCCGTACCGCGCTTCCACATCGCCTGGGGCACCGGCACGGGCGTCGTGGAGCCCTTCGTCCGCTACGCCGAGCAGGCCGCCCGCGACGGGCTGCTCACCTTCCACCACCGGCACCGGGTGGACGAACTCGTCATCGAGAACGGCGCGGCACGCGGGGTGCGCGGCACGCTCCTGGCCCCCGACGACACGCCGCGCGGAGTCGCCTCCAACCGGGAGGAGACCGGCACCTTCGAACTCACCGCCCAGGCCGTGATCGTCGCCACCGGCGGCATCGGCGCCAACCAGGACGCCGTCCGCCGCCACTGGCCCGCGAGGCTCGGCACGCCCCCCGCGACGATGGTCACCGGCGTCCCGGCCTACGTCGACGGCCGGATGCTCGACATCAGCGCGAAGGCGGGCGTCCGCCTGGTCAACCGCGACCGCATGTGGCACTACACCGAGGGCGTGCGGAACTGGAACCCCATCTGGCCCGGCCACGGCATCCGCATCCTGGCCGGCCCGTCCTCGGTCTGGCTCGACGCGCTCGGCCGCCGGCTGCCCGACCCCTGCCTGCCCGGCTACGACACGCTGAGCACCCTCCGGTACCTGCGGACCACCGACGACCTCGTCGAGCACGACCACTCCTGGTTCGTGCTGACCCGGAAGATCGTCGAGAAGGAGTTCGCCCTGTCGGGCTCCGAGCAGAACCCCGACATCACCGCCAAGGACCGCAGGGCGGTGCTGCGCGACCGGCTGTTCGGCAAGGGAGCGCCCGGACCCGTGCGGGACTTCCTGCGGCACGGCGCGGACTTCGTGATCGCCGACACCCTCGAGCGGCTCGTCGAGAAGATGAACGCCCTGACCGACCGGCCGCTTCTGGACGCGGCCGAGGTCAGACGCCAGATAGAGGCCCGCGACCTGCAGCTGGCCAACCCCTACGGCAAGGACGCGCAGATCCAGGGCATCCGCAACGCCCGCCGCTACCTGGGCGACCGCCTCGGCCGGGTCGCCGCCCCGCACCGCATCCTGGACCCGGCGGCCGGCCCCCTGATCGGCGTCAAGCTGCACATCCTGACCCGCAAGACCCTCGGCGGCATCCAGACCGACCTCGACTCGCGCGCACTCGGCGCCGACGGGCAGGTGATCGACGGCCTGTACGCGGCCGGCGAGGTCGCCGGGTTCGGCGGCGGAGGCGTGCACGGCTACAACGCCCTGGAGGGCACCTTCCTCGGCGGCTGCCTGTTCTCCGGGCGCGCGGCGGGCCGGCACGCGGCACGGCAGACCGCCTGACCGGGACGGCCCGTCTCCCCGGGGCGGGAGACGGGCTCACTTTTCCAGCAGGCCGGCCAGCACCGCGGCATGCCCTCCTTGCGGCGCTCTGGACGCGGTCACCAGGGTCACCGGACCCTGGCGGGACAGCTTCCGGAAGTGCTCGAGCAGCTCGGCGGCCTCCGGCTCGGCGAGCTCGGCCTCGTAACGGCGCCGGAACTCCTCGTAGGACCCCTCGCCGCTGTGGTACCACCGGCGCAGCCCGGTCGACGGCGTCATCGCCCTCGGCCACTCGTCGATCCGCGCCTCCTGCCTGGAGACGCCCCGCGGCCACAGCCGGTCCACCAGGACGCGCACACCGTCGCCGGGCTCGGGCGGATCGTAGACACGACGCACACGGACGCTCACGGTCGGGCCTTTCTCGAGGCGGTGGTACTCCCTGACGGGAGCCTAGAACCCACCGCCGCCCCCGGAGCGGAACACATGCCCCCGGGCAGGTGGCTTCGGACGTCTCCCGGGGTACCCCGAGCGCCTGGGGAAGAGGAAGACCACGGAAGACCACGAGCATGAGCGCACCGGACGACGAGCTGCGGGTCGTGCACGCACTGGCCGAGCTGGCCGCTCTCGTCGAGCGGCACCGGGGACTGTACGTCCGCTGGTCGCGTGGCCCCGCGACGGATCTCGGCGCGGCCTCCAGCACCGACGAGCTCACGGGCGTGGCGATGCCGGGCCTGTCGGCCAATCCCCTCGACGTGGAGGAGTGGTGGCAGAACCGGTCCCTGCACCTGTGGGTGGCACGCCGGCTGTACGACTACGCGCATCTGCCCCGTGAGAAGGGCCCCGATGTGCGCCCCTGGGTCCTCAAGGGCCACGAGCGCGGCCGGGGACCCGACAACGAGCCGCTGGTGGCCGACGCGGAACCGCTGTGCTGGATCGGCCCGGAGGTCATCGAGGAGGCACGGACCGAGGTGGGGCGGCAGGAGGCGAGGTGGGGACCGCTGCGCCGCTTCGCGGTCTGACCGGACGGCCGCGCCCTCACTGCTCGCGCATCCCCCAGGGGGAGCCGTACTCCGTCAGCAGGTCCAGGAAGGGACGGGCCGGGAAGGCCTCCGGGCCGAGCACTCCCGCCCCGGTCCACACGCCGGCGGCCACCAGCTCCAGGGCGACCACGGGGTTGACCGCCGTCTGCCACACCACGGCCTGGCAGCCGTACTCGGCCATGGACCACTGGTTGTCGACCACGTGGTACAGGTACACCTCGCGCGGCGCACCGCCCCGGGTGCCGCGCACCCAGGTGCCCGCGCAGGTCCTGCCGTGCATCCGCTCGCCCAGCGTCGCCGGGTCGGGCAGACAGGCGGCGACGACGTCCCGCGGCGAGACGGCGACCGGCCCGTCCGGGCCCGGCACGGTGACCGGTGCGGTGCGGTCCAGGCCCAGCCGGTGCAGCGTCCTGAGGGTGTCGATGAACTCCCGGCCCAGCCCGTACTTGAAGGTCACACGCCGTGCGTCGATCCAGCGCGGCACGAGCAGCACCTCCTCGTGCTCCACGTTCACGCACTCGATCTCGCCGATGCCCTCCGGGAAGTCGAACACCTCCGGTTCGCTGAACGGCTCGGTGGTGAACCAGCCCCGTCCGGCCTCGTACACCACCGGCGGGTTCAGGCACTCCTCGATGGTGGTCCAGATGCTGAAGGACGGAGCGAAGCCGTAGCCCTCCACGGTCAGATCGGCGCCGTCGCGGACGCCGATCTCCTCGATCTCGTCGAAGAGCTCGTCGGCCGCGTACCGCGCGAAGACGTCCGACAGACCGGGCTCCACCCCCATGCCGACGAGCGCCAGCGCACCCGCCTTCTCCCACTCCCCGGCCAGTGCGAACTGCTCGTCGCCGAGCTTGACCCCGCACTCCTCGTACGGCCGCTCGGGATGCGGCCGGGACAGGGACATCGCCATGTCCAGGTAGCCGGTGCCGGCCGCGCGGGCCGCCCGGAACAGGGGCATGACGAAACGCGGGTCGGTCGCGTTCAGCAGCATGTCGCAGCGGTGCCGGGCGAGCAGGCCGGCCACCGCCGCCTCGTCGCCCGCGTCGACGTGCTCGGCGACGAACCGGTGGTCGTCGCCGACCGCCGCCACGGCGGACTTGGCGCGCTCCGGGTCGTAGTCGGCGACGACCATCG
This sequence comes from Streptomyces thermovulgaris, assembly GCF_002155915.1. GTDB lineage: Bacteria > Actinomycetota > Actinomycetes > Streptomycetales > Streptomycetaceae > Streptomyces > Streptomyces thermovulgaris. The sequence continues at coordinate 20,123 of NZ_MUME01000225.1, forward strand.
CCTCGAAGAACGGGCGGCGGGCCGCGATCCGGGTGATCGCGGTGCCCACACCACCGGCTCCCACGAGCAGTACACGCATGACGAGAACTCCCTTCCGGGCTCGGTCGGAGAAGAAAAAAGGGCTGATGAAGGACGAAAGGGGACGGAAGAGGAGGCCTCCGGCCTCGATTACAGGCGCGCCGTCCCGATAAGGTCAACCGTGTTGGCATAAGAGCGAGGAGGGCCCATGCCCAAGCCGGTGGTTCCCGAGGAGAAGCGGCGCCGCCGCCGTCCCACCCGGAGCGGCACCGTGCTGTCCGAGCGTCTGATCGTCGAGACCGCGATGCGCCTGCTGCGGGAGCACGGCAGCACGGGGCTCACCGCCCGCCGGCTCGGCCGGGCGCTCGACTGCGACCCGAGCACCCTGTACCGCTACTTCCGCGGCATGGACGACCTCGTCCTGGCCATCGGCGACGCCCTCATCGGGCAGGCCCTGCACGGCTGGCGCCCCACCGGCGACTGGCGGGCCGACCTGCGCGGGATGGGCCTGCGCATCCACTCCGCCTACGTCGCCCACCCGCAGGCCGCGCTGGTGACCGCCAACCGCGTGACCGGCCGGGCCAACGAGCTGGCCGCCGACGAGGCCGTCCTGGACGTGCTGCGCAGGGCCGGCTTCCCGCTGCCGGACACCGTGCGGATCTACCACGCCTTCATCGACCAGACCCTGGCCTTCGCCGCCCTGGACGCCGCCTCCCTGGCCCTGCCGAGCGCCGCCCTGCGCTCCGACGAGGAGATGTGGCGCTCCACCTACGCCCGCCTGCCCGCCGCCACCCATCCGCGCATCGCCGAGGCGGCGCCCCTGCTCGTCACCCGCATGGTCACCAGCGCCTACCCGACCGCGCTGGAGATGCTGCTGGACAGCGCGCAGGCCCAGCTGGAGCGCCTGCGCGCGGGCGGATCCGGGACCGGGGAGCCCGAGCACGGCCGGTGCTGAGATAGTGAACCCCTCACCGACGGATGTATCGACCAACCAGGAAACCCGTGGACACCAGCGAGAGCACCGGCACCAGCGAGAGCACCGCCAGTACCCCGACGTCCGCTGAGGACACCGACGCGCACGAGCCGCGGAGATCCGGCTGGCGCCGCTGGGCCATGGACACCCGCCCGCTGCGGCGCCCCGCCTTCCGCCGGCTGTGGGGCTCGACCATCGTCACCGCGGTCGGCAGCCAGCTCACCGCCGTCGCCGTGCCCAAGCAGATCTACGACATCACAGGCTCCTCCGCCTGGGTCGGCTACGCCAGCCTCGCCGGTCTGCTGCCGATGGTGGTGTTCGCACTGTGGGGCGGCGCGGTCGCCGACACCATGGACCGCCGCACGCTGCTGCTGATCACCAACAGCGGCATCGCCGTCACCTCGCTGCTGTTCTGGCTGCAGGCCGTCGCCCGGCTCGACTCCGTCGTGGTGCTGATGGTGCTGCTCGCCGTGCAGCAGGCCTTCTTCGGACTGAACTCCCCGGCCCGCAACGCCTCCATCGCCCGGCTGGTCCCCGCCGGGGAACTGCCCGCCGCCAACGCCCTCGGCTCGACCGTCATGCAGACCGGTCTGGTCGCCGGACCGCTGCTGGCCGGCGCGCTCATCCCGGTCATCGGGCTGTCCGAGCTGTACCTCATCGACGCGGTGGCCCTGTGCGTCGCCGTGTGGGCGGTGCTGCGCCTGCCGCCGCTGCCCCCGTTGACGGACTCGGCCAGGCGCCGCGCGGGAGTGCGGGAGATAGCCGCCGGGTTCCGCTACATCTCCGGGCACAAGGTGCTGCTGCTGTCCTTCCTCGCCGACGTCATCGCCATGGTCTGCGGCATGCCCCGCGCCCTGTTCCCGCAGCTCGCCGCCGAGACGTACGCCTCCTGGGGCGAGGGCCTGGCGCTCGGCCTGCTGTTCGCGGCCATCCCCATCGGCGCGGTGATCGGCGGGCTGTTCTCCGGCACCTTCTCCCGGGCACGCCGGCACGGCTGGATGGTGATCGGCGCGGTCACCGCCTGGGGAGCGGCCGTCGCCGGGTTCGGGCTGAGCACCAGCCTGTGGGTCGCGGTGGCCTTCCTCGCGGCCGCCGGTGTCGCCGACATGGTCTCCATGGTCTTCCGCGGCGCCATTCTGCTGTCCGCCGCCACCGACGACATGCGCGGCCGGATGCAGGGCGTCTTCACGGTCGTCGTCGCGGGCGGCCCGCGTCTGGCCGACGTGCTGCACGGCACGGCCGGCTCGGCCTTCGGCCCGCGCGCGGCCGTCGTCGGCGGTGGTCTGCTGGTCGTCGTCCTGATGCTGGGCCTGGCGGCGGCCGTACCGGCGCTGCGCCGCTACCGCGTCTGAGCCGGGGCCCGTCCGGCGTTCTCCCCCCCGGGCGCGGAGCCCCGGCGGGGGACGGGGGCGGGCCCTAACGGGAGCGCCGGGCCAGCTCGTACTGCTCCAGCAGCTGGCGCCGGGTCATCTCCAGCCGGTGGGCGAGGACCTCGGCGACGCTCCGCACCAGGGACAGGCCGAGCAGGGGGTCCTCCACGCACAGGGCGAGCACCGCCGGGCCGTCGAACTCGTAGGCGCGCACCGGGCTGAACGCCTCCGCGGTGAAGTCCCACTGGTACGGCGGGAACAGCCAGGACCAGCCGAGCAGGTCGCCCGCGCCCAGACTCGCCACCTTCACCCGGCGCAGGGGCGTCACCTGCTGGTACAGGTACACGGCGCCGGAGCGGATGACCCAGAAGCGGTCGGCGGTGCCACCCGCCTCGAAGATCCTGGTGTCCTCGGGGAAGGAGACCTCCCGCGCGAGCTCCATCAGGCGATCCCGTTGCTTCTGGGGGAGGGCGGTCAGCAGTTTTATCGCTTTGGTCATGGCCCGGGACTCCTCGCCGGCGATGGGTTCCGCGCATGTGCCTCATGCCCATTTCAGCGGCCGCGGGCACCCCGGCGGCGGAAGACGTCGTCCGCCCGCCGCGGCGAGGGCTGTCCGGGCGGCCCGCGCCGGTGCGACGGGCGGGCGGGCATCTCCCGGGCCGGTCCATGAGCGTGTGCGACGCCGCCGGCGACAGGCGGGCCGCGCGTCCACGGCGAGCACTCCGGGCCGGGAGCACACGGTGCGCATCATGAGCTGTGTCAGTACCCGGAAGGAGCGGAATGAGTCGGCATCCGGCGGACGGAAAACCGGGGGAGATGAAAAGCCCTGGCTGGACGGGGGAAACCAGCCAGGGCCGCATGCGACGCGTACGGGGGACTCCACCGGTCGACCCCGTCGCCGCGTATGAGTGAACTTTAAACGGTTCTCCTTCCCATCACGTAATCGGGGCCCGCTCACGTGATCGGATTCACTCCGTTGATCACCGGAGCCGCCCGCGGCCGTGCCCGGGCCGGC
>NZ_MUME01000226.1 GCF_002155915.1 Streptomyces thermovulgaris
GGGCGGCCACGACACCCCGCCCCCGGCGTCGGCCGGTGCTCATGCCCCGTCCGCTACCGCGCCCAGCCCGCCGCCCCCGGACGCGAAGAACCTCCTCGTCCGCGCCGGGGACGTCCTGCGGCCCGCCCTCGCCCTCTACCTGGACCTGCACGCGCACCCGGAACCGTCCGGGCAGGAGGCCCGCACCGCCGACCGCTTCGGCCGGCGCCTGGAGGAGGCGGGCTGCGAGGTCACCCACGGGGTGGGCGGCCACGGCGTCGTCGGTGTGCTCCGCAACGGGGACGGGCCCCGTGTCTGGCTGCGGGCGGAGCTCGACGCGCTCCCGATGCGCGAGCAGACCGGGCTGCCGTACGCCAGCCGCACCGACGTCATGCACGCGTGCGGCCACGACCTGCACCTGGCCGCGGCGGCCGGTGCGGCGGAGCTGCTCGCCCGTCTGTCCGACCGGTGGCGGGGCACCCTGCTGGTGGTGGGGCAGCCGGCCGAGGAGACGCTCGACGGGGCCGAGGCCATGCTGCGCGACGGGCTGTACGAGCGGTTCGGCAGACCCGATGTCGTCCTCGCCCAGCACGCCGCGCCCCTGCCCTCCGGCACGGTCGCGCACGCACCGGCCGGAGCGCCGACGGCGGCGGCCGGCGCGGTGCTCGACGTGGTGCTGCACGGCCGGGGCGGTCACGCCGCCACCCCGCACCTGGCGGTGGACCCGGTCGTCACCGCGGCCGCCGTCGTCGCCCGGCTCCAGACCGTCGTCGCCCGTGAGACCGCGCCCGCCGACCAGGTGACACTGACCGTGGGCACACTGCGGGCCGGAACGGCCGCCAACGTCATACCGGACCGCGCCGAACTCGGCATCGGGGTGCGCGCCTCGAGCGAGGCGTCCCTCGACCGGGCACTGGCCGCCGTGCGCCGCATCGTCCTCGCCGAGAGCGCCGCCGCGGGCGCCCCGCGGGAACCCGAGGTGACCGTCGTCTCCCGCTCGGCCGTCCTGCGGTGCGACCCGCACGCCACCGACGCGGTACGGCGCGCCCACATCGGGCTCCTGGGAGCCGGGCGGGTCCTGTCCTGGCCGGGTTCGATGGCCACGGAGGACTTCCCGCTCTTCGGCGACGCCGGAGCCGGTGTCCACGGGCAGCACGGAGTCCCGCTGGTCTACTGGATGCTGGGCGTGGTGGGCGCGGACGCGTGGCGCCGGGCGACGGCCGGCGGCCCGGACGCCTCGCCGCCGCCCCCGAACCACTCCCCGCACTTCGCCCCCCACATCGGCAGCGCCCTGCGCCCCGCGATCGCCGCGCTGACGAGCGCGGCACTCGACCGGTTCGCCGCCGGGTGAGAAACCACTGGTCAGGGCGGTGGGCAGCGGGTGCGGGGCGTCCGACGTGCGGCGGCGGCCGAAGTCCCGGACAGTGGTCAGGAGGGAAGAAACCGCGCAGGCTCCCACCGGCGCAGAACCCGGCAGGTGCCCCGCCGCGGCAGACCGGGACGTGCAGGAGGACGCACATGTCAAGCGCACCCGTCATGCAGCTGCCCGTCATCAGCAACTGCGCGGCCGAGAGCTGTGCCTACAACACCAACCACACCTGTCACGCCGCCGCCATCACCGTCGGAGGCGAGCTGGGCGCCGCCTGCGAGACGTACACGAGCATGGACTTGCAGGGCGGCGAGCAGTCGGCCACCGGCCGGGTCGGCGCCTGCAAGATGGCCGACTGCCGGCACAACGTCGGTCTCGAGTGCCACGCACCGGCGATCACCGTCGGATACCGGCAGAACGAGGTCGACTGCCTCACCTACGCCCCGTCCTGACCGGATCCCCGCGCGACACGCGCGGCAGACGTCACCCGGATCCGGGGGGCGTACGGCCCTCGGCCCGGCAGGGACTCGCCCCGCGCCCTGACCGGGCCGGTTCGTTCTCCCCTCTCCCCTCTCCGCGCTTTTCACGGCGTGCGGACGCCGTGCGGCACGCCGCCGCGGGCGATCCCCCGTCCAAAGGAGTCCCTCCGAGGGCGTCCCCGGGCACACCCGGGCAGCGGACGCCCGGATGCCGGCCGCGCCCGGGCGAGCACCGGAGGCCGGCGCCCCGGGCTCAGCCGCCCGCCAGAGGGTTCGGCAGGGGCCGGTAGCGGGCGGCGGCGCCGTCGGCGCCCGTCCAGCGCAGCAGGAGGTTGGTCTTGCCGGGCAGGGTGGGCGAGGTGAGCAGGGCGGGGATCTCGGGCAGGTCGTGGCGGGCGAGCTCGCGGCGGACGGCGGGCCAGGGGTCCAGCTCCGGCCGGCGTTCGGCGAGGGCGGCGGCGATCTCGCCGAGGTGGTTGACGACCAGGCAGTACACCAGCCGTTCCCATCCGGCGGCCCGGGAGACGTCCGGCAGCAGCTTGACGCCCTCGGCGTCCCGGAACAGCGCCTGGACGGGAAGACCGGCGGCGTCCACGGCGACCAGGGAGTTCTGCAGGTGGGCCTCCAGGACGACGCCGTGCTGGGCGAAGACCTGGAGGGCCGGGGGCACGACCTGGCGCAGATACGCCTCCCACCACACCGTCAAGTCCGCCGGGCCGTCGAGCGGGTTGCCGTCGAAGCCCTCGGCGAGGGCCGCGGCGAGCAGCGGGGTCGCGCCGGGCAGGACGTGCCGGCCCAGCCCGTCGCGGACGACGACGGCCAGCTCCTCGAAGGCGAAGGCGGCGGTGCGGTAGCCGTGGTCGCTCAGCCAGGCCGCCGGTCCGCCCAGCGCGGCGAAGGCGTCGGTCACCGCCGTGTCCGTGCGGCGCAGCCTCAGCAGGTCGTGCCGCCACAGCCGGCGCACGTCGTTGGTGATGCGCACGTCCAGGCTGAACTTCAGGAACAGATCGGTCCCGTCCGCGCCGTCCGGTCCGGGGACGTGGACGGTGCGGACCGCCGCCGTGGGCCACACCTCGACGGCGGTCGTGCCGAGCCGCAGCAGCCGGCCGTCGGCGAAGGCGCCGGCGAGGTCGCGGCCGACCAGGTCGAGCTGCCAGGGGTGGGCGGGCAGCAGCCGGTAGCCGGGCGGGGCCTGGCCGAGGGTGTCCAGCGCCGAGGTGTCGCCCTCCTCGGCGACCAGGTCCTCGCGCACGGCGAGCAGCACCAGCGGAAAGCGGGCGTGCGCCTCGGGTGCGTACGGCAGCCAGGAGGCGACCGGGCCGCCGCCGCGCGCCTTGGGCGCCGGGTGGTACGGGTGGCCGGTGACGAGGGCCTGCTCGGAGCGGATGTACGGGTCGGCGGGCACCGGTGCCCGGTCGCGGGCGGCGAGCAGTGCCGCCACCGCCGCCCGGCTGTCGAGCATCTCGGCGGGCAGTTCGTCGTTGGACAGGCCCGTGTGCCGGCGCAGTTCCTCGGCCACGAGCTTGACCAGTTCGGTGTGCCCGATGCGGCGCCAGCCGTCCGGCGTGTACACCTCCGGTCCGGTGGGCCGCCGTCCGCCGGCGACCCGCAGCAGCCTGCCTCCGCCCGGCAGCCGGTACACCCGCCGTCCGTCCGGGTCCGGGTACGGTTGCGCCACCTCGCGGATCAGGCAGTTCAGCAGGGGGGCGGTCGCGTGGGCGTCGGCGCGCTCGGCGACGTCGTTCGGGGAGGGTGTGGGCTCCATGCGCTTCATCCGGTCCCTACGTCCGCGCGGTGCAGAGGCGATCAGTATGTCTGCCCGGTACGCGTTACCGTGACGCCTTTCCCGCAGCGGAGGAACCCGATCGTGGACCGTTTCCCGACCGCCGAGACCGCCGAGACCGAGGTCGCCGAGGAGCTGGCCGCCCTGCGTCCCGGTCTCGTCCCTTTGTACGAGGCGCATCTGGGTGGTGCGCGGGCCGCCGTGCTGACCCGGCTGTGGCGGGCTCTCGCCTTCGAGCCGCTGCCGTGGATCACCGGCCGGGAGCACGGCCGGGACGGGCTGGTCCTGCGGCTGGCCGACGGTCGCCGGCTGCAGGGCCCGCCGGCGGACCCGTACGCCACGGCCGCCTATGTCACGGCCGTGTCCCTGGACGGGACGGCCTACGACGATCCGGCGCGTCTGACGGCCGACCTCGCGGTGCCGCACGGCGGCTTCCTCGCCGCCGAGCTGGGGCACAGCGTGGCCTCGCTGGCGTTGTCGCGGGCCGGTCAGCCGGCCTCCGCCGGGACCTTGCCGCCCATGGAGGAGTGGCCGGCGGAGGACTGGGAGTGGGAGCAGAGGGTGGTCGACGGTCATCCCTTCCACCCCGCCTGCCGTTCCCGGCCGGGCTTCTCGGTGGCCGAGCAGCTGGCGTACGGGCCCGAGCACCGGCCGACGGTCGGGCTGGGGCTGCTGCCGGTGCGGGCGTCCGAGTGCCTGGTGCGCGGGGTGTGGCCCGAGGACCTGCGCGACGGCGGGCGGCTGCTGATGCCCGTGCACCCCTGGCAGGCGGCGCATGTGCTCGAACGGCGGTGCGAGGGCGGGGTGCTCGAGGCACGCCCGCTGATGTCCCTGCGCACCCTGGCCGTTCCCGGCGGGCCGCACGTCAAGACCTCGCTCACCGCCCGGCTGACGTCGTCGGTACGGGACATCTCGATGGGGTCGATCGCCGCGTCGGCGGCCCTGTCGGCGTTCGGCGAGGATCTGGCGGCCCGTTCGGACGGTCTGCTGCACATCACCCGCACGCTGGGCGCGGCCGGTGCGGGGTCCGCCGATCTGGCGGCGCTGTGGCGCGAGCCGCCGCAGGCGTACGCCGGGGCGGGGGAACACGTCCTGCCCGTGGCCGCGCTCCCCGCCACGGGTCTGCCCGACTCGCCCTCCTGGCTGGGCGACTTCGCCCGGCTGGCCCTCACCGTGTGCCTGCGTCTGCTGGAGTGGGGCGTGGCCCTGGAGGCGCACGGTCAGAACCTGCTCGTCGTGCTGTCCCGGTCGGGGGCTCCCCTGCGGCTCGTCTACCGGGACCTGGCCGACATCCGGGTGAGCCCCGCCCGGCTGGCCCGGCACGGCATCCCCGTACCGCAGGTGCCGGCCCGGATCGTCACCGACGACCCGGTCGCGCTGCGCCGCAAGCTGTTCGGCTCGCTGGTGGCGGGCGCGCTGGCCGGGACGGCCGGGTCGTGGACCGCGCTGCGGGCGGCGCTGGAGACGGCCGTACGGGACCTGCCGCGCACCCCGGACCTGACGGCGCTGTGCGTACAGCCGTTGCCGGCCAAGGCACTGACGCTGATGCGGCTGTCCCCCGGGACGCCCGGCGACCAGTGGACCGGGCTGCCCAATCCGCTCGTTTTGGCCCCCGGCGCATCCGGTCAATAGGATCCGCCGATGATCACAAGACAACGGCTGGCGGCGGGAGTTTGCGCTCTGCTCGCCGCCCTGACAGCAGGTTTGGCCTTCCCCGCGGGCGCGGTGGCCGACGAGACCGACGACCGCGACGCCCCGAAAGTCGAACTCGTCCTGGACGTCAGCGGTTCGATGCGCACCCGGGACATGGACGGCGAGTCGCGGATGGCCGCGGCCAAGCAGGCGTTCAACGAGGTGCTCGACGCGACCCCGAAGGAGGTCCGGCTCGGCATCCGCACCCTGGGGGCCAACTACCCCGGCGACGACCGGAAGGAGGGCTGCAAGGACACCGAACTGCTCTATCCCGTCGGTCCGCTGGACCGCACCGAGGCCAAGGCGGCGGTGGCGACGCTGACCCCGACCGGCTGGACCCCGATCGGGCCGGCGCTGCTGAAGGCGGCCGACGACCTCGAGGGCGGCGACGGTCTGCGCCGGATCGTCCTGATCACCGACGGCGAGGACACCTGTCAGCCGCTGGACCCGTGCGAGGTGGCCCGTGAGATCGCGGCCAAGGGCATCGGCCTGACCATCGACACCCTCGGTCTGGTGCCGGACGCCAAGACCCGCGACCAGCTCATCTGCATCGCGGAGGCGACCGGCGGCACCTACACCTCCGTACGGCACAAGGAGGAACTCAGCAACCGCGTCGGCCAGTTGGTGGACCGGGCCGCCGACCCGGTGGTGACGCCGGTGGCCGTGAAGGGCGCGACCGAGTGCGCCGATGCGCCGACGCTGAAGTCCGGTCTCTACACCGACCGTCAGGGCTTCGGACAGCAGCGCTGGTACCGGGTGGACGTCGACCCCGGCCAGGAGCTGCGGGCCTCGGTGAGCGTGGCCGCCGACCGGGCCGTCGCCCCCGGCTACGGGCTGCTGGTGCGCGCCGTGACCAAGAGCGGACGGGAGATCGTGCGCGGTGAGGCGGCGGGCAACGGCCGTACGGACGTGATCTCCACGGGTCTGCGCTATCCGAAGCCCGAGAGCGACGAGGAGGACGCACCGGCCGAGACGGTGTGCCTGCAGGTCGTCCACTCCTTCTCGCCGGCCGCCGGGGTGAAGACCACTCCGGGTCTGCCGCTGGAGCTGACCGTCGACGTGGTGGACGGTCCGGGCACGTCGCGCGACGTGGCCTCCTTCGGCCTCGGGCGCGGCTGGTGGCTGCTGGGCGCGCTGGTGCTGACCGGCTTCCTCGCGGGTCTGCTGTGGGGCTGGCTGTCGCGCTGGCGGATCGCGGTCTGGAGGACGAACTGATGCGTATCACACGGGTACTGGGCACGGCCCTGCTGGCGCTCGGGCTGGCCGCGGGTCCCGCGGCGGCCGACTCCTCGCCGTCCGCGAGTCCGTCGGACGACGCGCCCACCGAGGCGGGCACGTCGTTCCGCACGGCGACGGAGATCGAGCAGGGGCAGCGTGCCACCGCCACCGGATCCACCGGTGACTACCTGTACTGGTCGTTCGCCGCGGACGCCGGGCAGCGCCCCACCGTCAGGGCGAAGGTGAAGCTGCCCGAGTCGCACGCCTCGCAGACCTGGCAGATCGACGTCTACGACGGACTGCGGCGCCGCCAGGCCTGCCAGTACGGCGCCCAGACGCGCACCGTCACGCAGGGCGCGTCCTTCGTGGAGCTGGCCTGTGTGCTGCGCACGGTCCGTGCCTGGTCGGAGCCATGGGCCAACGACCCGCTGCCGGGCACGTACTACATCCGGCTCACGGCGGTCGGCCTGCCGGTGTCCGACCTGGGTCTGCCGATCGATGCCGAAGTGCGGGTCGACTCCAAGGACATCGGCGGTGCGGCGGCGGTCGACGGTTCGCTCGCGCAGCCGCTGACGCCGGGGATCGCGGTCACGTCCGGGAAGCCGGACGGGGACGACGAGGACGGGAAGAAGCCGGCCGTCCTGTCGGGCATCGAGCCGGACGGCGGCTGGTCCTCCGGCTGGTGGTCCGACCGCTGGGTGTGGACCGGTGCGGGCGGTGTCCTGGCCGCGCTGGCGGGCATAGGCGGCTACGCCCTGACCCGCGGCTCGGGCCGTCCGTCCCGGGTGCCGCCGGGCGTCTGACGGCGTATACGGGCCCCGCCCCGCTCCTCGGGGCGGGGCCCGCCGTGCGTCCGCACGTCCGCGCAGGTCCATGTGTTCGTGCGCCTGTGCGTCCGTGTGTCGCGCATCCGCACATCCGCATGTCCGCATGTCCGAAAGTTGTTCGAATCCATGGCCGGCTCCGTGCTGCCGTCCCGGGGCCGGCCGCGGGACTCCGGTGCGACTTCCGGACCATGCCTCTGAAGCACTGACTCGCAGTTCGTGCCCCCATTCCCCGGCCGGCTCCAGCAGGGGCCACCGCGGAGCAGCGCCGACGCGAGGGCCGTCTGATCGCCGCGCGGCTGGCCCTGCTGCCTCCGCAGCGCGTCTGCGGTCTCTTCCGCGCGCTGCGCCGCTCCCGGGTGAACAACCGCCGCACCCGCGCCCTGCTGCGCGCCTGGCTGTCCACCCGGCCCGATCCGGCCCTCGACGCCGTCAAGTACCGCAACGACCTCAAAGAGGCGCTGCGGCACACGCATCTGACGCCCGGCGACGAGGAGCTCGGCGCCTTCCTCTTCGCCCCGCACTGCCGCGCCCGCTACGACACGCCGGTCCTGGAGGCCTGGCGGCGTGCGCACCACGAGCAGGAGGCGCTCTACGAGCTGCCGTACACCGTCGCCGAGGGCTTCGCGGCGAAGCACGGCATTCCGCGCGACGTGTTCCTGGAGCGCATCGCCCCTCGGCTGACGCGCCTGGAGACGCTGCGGCTCCAGGAGACCGCCGAGTGGCACGGTCCCGCGGCGGCGCGGGCGGTGACGGCCGCACGGCTGCACGTCCAGCGCCGGACGGTGCGCCGGGAGGCCGCGCACCGGCTGTGTTTCCTGCCGCTCCACCTGGCCCTGGAGGGCTGTCTCTCCCCGCACTTCGGCGGCCCCGCCGTCGCGTGGGAGCAGTGGTCGCGGCGGGCCCTGCGCCAGGGGCTCTTCCCTCGCGTCGAGGCCGCCTGGCTGGGCGCGGACGTCCCCGGACTGGCCGACGCGCTGCGCGTCTTCGAGATCCACCCGGGGCAGTGCGGGGTCCTGGTCCACCTGGCCGACGCACCGGCCGCGGCGTTCGTGGTGCCGCACCCGGAGGGCTACCGGGTCCTGCACCCGCCCCTGCTGCAGGACCTCCACGGCGACCTGGTGCACCACTACGCGACGCTGATGCCGCCCGTGCCGGACTTCCGGTCCCGCATCGACGACACACGGATCCGGTCGCTCGCCGATCTGCGGAAGGCCGCGCGGGAGCAGGTCGCGCGGTGGGCGGACTTCCACGACACGACCATGGTGTCCGGGCTGCTGGAGCAGGAGCGCACCTGGCAGTGGGTGCAGCGCATGGGCCGCTTCACGCTCTTCCGTTTCCTGCCGCCGTTCCGCCTCCGGCAGGACAACCACATCGGCGAAGCGATCGCCGACGAGCACGGCCGGACCGTCTGCCTCAAGACCTTCCGGCTCTCGGAGAACCAGGTGCGCCGCGGGCATCTGCTCAGCCGTCTCGCCGCCCACGACTGGCACCTCGCCGACACCGCCGCCGCGCTCGGCACGACCGAGGCCCGGCTCGGCCTCCGCCTGGAGGCGGCCGGCTTCGGTCACCTGCTCCGGCAGGACGTGCTGGACCACTACCGCGGCCAGACGCGGGCCGGGCATCGCTGACCTGGCGCCGTGGGGGACGTCTTCCTCGCCGGTACCGGCGGTCGGCCGCTCGTCCGCGCTTTCGTCCCCCTCCGGCCGCCCACTCGGCGGCCCGCCCTGCCGGAGGGCCGTCCCGCACCGCACGGTCTCGGTGCAACGTGCACGGGCCCCGGCTCGCCCTCGGCGCCCAGGAGCGGGCCGCCTTCGTGTCGTACGCGGCCGGTCACTGACACGGACCACATGTCCGCGCCCGGTTCCGCACCGGGCGCGGGTTCCGGCCCCTGCCGGTCAGGGCGCGGGCGCCCTTCCCGCCCCCCGAACGGACGAGTCCGTTCCCCGTGTCCCGGCACGGTGTGTGACACCGTGGTGACGAATGCCGCGGAAAGGGCACGACGTGAGTGATCTTTTGCTGGTCCGGCACGGGGAGACCGAGTGGTCGCGGTCCGGGCGGCACACCGGGTGGACCGATGTGCCGCTGACCGAGCACGGCCGGGAGGAGGCACGGCGGCTGGCGCCCTTGATCCGGGAGCACCGGATCGGGGTGGCGTTCGTCAGCCCGTTGCGGCGGGCGCGGGAGACGGCCGAGCTGATCGGGGTCCGCGACGCCCGGGTCGACGCCGATCTGCGGGAGTGGGACTACGGCGCCTACGAGGGCGTCACGACGCCCGAGATCCAGCGCACCCGGCCCGGCTGGTTCCTGTTCACCGACGGGGTGGAGCCGGGGCCGCCGGAGCATCCCGGGGAGACCGTGGAGCAGGTCGGGGAGCGGGCCGACCGGATGCTGGCCAAGGCGGACGCCGCGTCCGCCGATGCCGAGGGCGCCGTGCTGCTGGTGGCGCACGGGCACATTCTGCGGGTGCTCACGGCCCGCCGCCTCGGACTGGCCCCGTCGGCGGGGGCGCTGTTCCAGCTGGCCACGGGGACGCTGTGCCGGCTGGGCACCGAGCACGGGCGGCCGGTGGTCACGGCGTGGAACGTCCGGCCGGCGCCCCCGCCGTGAGCGGCTCCGGCTCGCTGTCGGACCCGGCCCGTACCCTGCGAGGGGGCTGATCGACGACTCGGGGAGGGGCACGCCGTGACACGACCGCCGACCGCCGCGCAGCGCCGCCTCATCGAGGCCGCCGACCCCGTGACCGGGCGGCTCAAGGGGACGCAGGCGCAGCTCACGGCGCTGGTGAAGCGGGGGCTCGCCTTCCGGCACCCGCGCCCGCCGCACGACCACTTCCTGACCCCGGCGGGGCACCGGATACGCAGGGGCGAGGAGACGCCCGAAGCCCCCGCGCCCCGGAAGGCGGCCGAGGCCCCCGCCTCCAAGGACACCTCCTCGGACAGCGGCGTGTTCTCCGCTCGCGTCGGCGGGGAGAAGGAGACGTACGACCGCTCCGCGCGGATGCGCGAGGTGCGCAGCGCCTGGCAGGGGCTGCTGGAACTGCGCCGGATGACCAACCCGGACGGCGCCACCGACCGGCCGTGCGGCTGGGAGCGGACGCACCTGGTGCGGGCGGCCGCGCTCGCCCTCGAGGCGGCGGGGCAGCAGCCGGAAGGGCCGGGCACGGACGGCTACCGGGTGCGGGCGACCCCGCAGCCGGAGGCGGTCGCCGTGTACGGGCCGGACCGCGCGGCGCTGCGGGCGTACGCGACCGTTCTGGAGCGGGCGGGCTGGCAGGCCGGGGAGCACACGGAGCCGCGGACGAGAATCCGGTACCTGCTGGCGTCGCCGCGCAGGGTGTGAGGCAGTGTGGAGGCTGCAGGAAGCAGGGCCGTGGCAGTGGCCCGAGCGAGTGAACGCCGAGAAGAGGATGCCGTGAGCGAGCCGTTTTCCGTCCGGGTGACCGTCCGCGGGTACGAGACCGATGTGCAGGGACACCTCAACCAGGCCGTGTACCTGAACTACGCGGAGCACGCCCGCTGGTCGTTGCTGCAGGCGGCCGGGATCCGCCAGAAGGACCTGCTCGCCCGGGGTGTGGGGCCGGTGGCGCTGGAGACGACCATCCAGTACCGGCGGGAGCTGCTGGCCGGTGACGAGGTCGATGTGACCTGCGCCTTCGAGTGGGGCGAGGGGAAGACGTTCCGGATCCGGCAGACCATACGCAAGACCGACGGCACCGTGGCGGCCGAGCTCACCGGGGTCGGCGGGCTGATGGACCTCACGAAGCGGAAGCTGGTCGCGAACCCCGCGGAGCACTTCAAGGAGCTGGCCTCGGACCCCGGCCTGTTCGGTCTCTGACCCGGACGGCCGGGCGGCGGTCGTGCCGCACTCCGGGGGCGGCGGGTCGTGCCGTGCTCCCGGGGGCTGCGGCCGACGGTGCGCGATCACCAGGAACGATCACCGGGAATCCGGTCGCGCGCCGTCCCGGCCACCTGCGATGCTGCGGCCCCATGGCCAGACGACGCAGCAAGCCCAGCCTCTACATCTCCGTCGACATCGAGGCCGACGGTCCGATTCCCGGCCCGTACTCCCTGCTGAGCCTCGGCGCCGCGGTCGCCGGGGTGCAGGACACCGACGGTTTCACGGCCGTCGACCCCGAGCAGCACACCTTCTACCGCGAACTTCGGCCCATCAGCGAGGAGTTCGTGCCCGAGGCGCTGGCCGTGAGCGGACTCGACCGGGAGCGGCTGAGCCGGCAGGGCGCCGAACCGGCCGTCGCCATGGCCGAGTTCACCGACTGGGTGCGGGAGGTCAGTGCGGGTGCGCAACCGGTGATGTGCGGCTACCCGGCCCCGTACGACTGGACGTTCCTGTACTGGTACTTGATCCGCTTCACCGGCTCGAGCCCCTTCGGGCACTCGGGCTGCATGGACATGAAGACGCTGTACGCGACGAAGGCCGAGGTGCCGTTGCGGGCGGTGGCGAAGGGCACGATGCCCCGCCACCTGCTCTCCGGGCGCCGGCACACCCACCACGCCCTGGACGACGCCATCGAACAGGCCGACCTGTTCGCCCGTCTCATGACCTGGCCGGGGCCGTCCGACCAGTACCGGTAGCAGTACCGGTACCACTACCGGCACCGGCACTGACACGGCCCCCATGGCTGCCGGCTCCGCGCGGTGTTCCTGGCCGCACGCCGGCCTGACCCCGGCGTGCGGGTGCCCGGTGAGGGCACCCGCACCGTGGTGGTGTCAGCCGAGGGTGGGGTAGTCGGTGTAGCCGCGGTGGTCGCCCCCGTAGTAGGTGGCACGGTCCGGGGTGTTGAAGGGGCCGCCCGCGGCGAGGCGGGCGGGAAGGTCGGGGTTGGCCAGGAAGAGGGCGCCGTAGGCGATCAGGTCGGCGGTGCCGTCCTCGATCAGCTTCAGGGCGTCGGGGCCGGTGGGCTCCGCCCCGGTGGAGGGGTTGAGGACGAAGGTGCTCGGCCACGCCTTGCGCAGACGCACCCCCAGGTCGCGCATCTCGGCTGCCTCCATGTGGTGCAGGTAGACCAGACCCAGCGGGGCGAGGGCCTCCACGAGCATCGTGTAGGTGGCCTCCATGTCCGCCCGGTCGCTCTCGTCGATGTCGTTGACCGGGTTGCCGGGCGAGATGCGGAAGCCGACCTTGTCGCCGCCGATGGCCTCGACCACCCTCTGCGCGGTCTCGACGGCGAAACGGATCCTCCGCTCGGGGCTGCCGCCCCAGGCGTCGGTGCGCCGGTTGGCGTTCGGGGCGAGGAACTGGTGGATCAGATAGCCGTTCGCACCGTGCAGTTCCACACCGTCGAAGCCGGCCTCCACGGCGTTGCGCGCGGCGGTGACGAAGTCCGCGATCGTCTCCTCGATCTCCTCCTCGGTCAGTTCGTGCGGTGTGACGAAGTCCTGCGGTCCCTCGTGCGTGTACACCTGCCCCGCGGCCCTGACCGCGGAAGGACCGGCGGGCGTGAGACCCGTGATGCTCGGGTGACCGATCCGTCCGGTGTGCAGCACCTGGAGGAAGATCTTGCCGCCCTCGGCGTGCACGGCGTCGGTGACCTTGCGCCAGGCCGCGACCTGCTCGGCGGAATGGATGCCGGGGGTGTCCGGATAGCCCTGGCCGATGACCGACGGCTGGGTGCCCTCGGTGATGATCAGTCCGGCACTCGCACGCTGCGCGTAGTAGACGGCCATCAGATCGGTGGGGCTCTGCCCGGGGCCGTAGGCACGGCTGCGGGTCATGGGAGCCATCACGATGCGGTTGGCCAGCCGGATGCCGCCGAGGTCGTAGGGCTCGAAGGGTGTGCTCATGATCGGGTTCCTTTCGGATCGGTTACGCGGAACTGCGTGATGCCGTTGTTCGCTCGAGCAGGGACATGCGCACCACCCGTTCCCGCCGGAGCACGGCCTGCCATTTCTTCCGGAAACGGCATGGAACTGCCGCCGAGAACTCGGCCGGCAGAAGAGGAAAGCGGCGGGTGTTCGCGGCGTCGTCGCCCAGGTCGGTTGCTCTTCGGGTGAGTTGATGACCGATCAGCACCTGGTGGGGTTCGCCGCACTGCGGTGCCGTCGACGCGGATCCGGAGGGATGCCTTGCTCATGCTTCCCCCAGTCCCAGTGCTTCCAGGGCGGCTTGGGCGACTTCCTCGGGGGTGCGCCGATCGGTGGCGACCTGGACCGTGGCCACCTCCTCGTACAGAGGCCGGCGGGCCTGCATCAGCTCCCGCCACTGCTTGCGCGGATTGACCGCCAGCAACGGCCGGGCCGCTCCCAGCCCGGTACGCCGCGCGGCCTCGTCCACCTCCATGGACAGATAGACCACCCGGCACCCGGCCAGCCGCGCCCGGGTGCCCGCGTCCAGGACCGCCCCGCCGCCCAGGGCCAGCACCCCGGCGTGCTCGTCCAGCGCACGGGCCACCGCCGCCTTCTCCAGCGCCCGGAAGGTCTCCTCGCCGTCGGTGACGAAGATGTCGCTGATGCTGCGCCCCTGCGCCGCGACGATGTCGTCGTCGGTGTCCCGGAAGGCCACCCCCAGCCGGTCGGCCAGCAGCCGG
>NZ_MUME01000227.1 GCF_002155915.1 Streptomyces thermovulgaris
CTCGCACACCGCGCCGACTCCCAGTTCCCGGCCGCGTCGGCCCTCGTGGTGTGGTGGACGCGGGAGTACGGCGCGGTGTGCGAGGCGTTCACGCAGTGAGCGCCCGGGATCAGCCGCCGGTCCCCGGGCCCCCGATCACTCCGCCCTGGGACGCACCGCCGTCGCCGCCGTCGCCGTCGCCCGTTCCGTCGCCCGGCTCCTCGCCCGTGTCCGGGGACGACGGCGGGGTCACCGGCTCGGACGTCGGGCCGGGGGCCTGCGGCTCGGACGGCTCGAAGGTGGGATCGCCGCCGGAGGGCTCGGACGGGGTGTACGACGGCCGGTAGGACGGCGTGTAGCGCCATCCGCCTCCGCCCGAGCCGCCGCCCCGGCCCGTGGAGGTGTTCTCCGACGGCTGGTCGTCGTCCGAGGTGTCGCTCGGCGTGGAGCTCGGCTCCTCCTCGTCCTCGGACGGCGTGCTGGTGGGCGACTGGGTGGTGCCGGTGCCGCCGCCGGCCCCGGAACCGCCGCCGCTGTTCAGCGCCAGCGCCACGCCCGCCACGACGGCGACCACCGCGAGCACGGCGAGGATCCACAGCTTGCCGCGGCCGTTGCCCTGGTTGCCGTGCCCCTCGAAGCCGCCGTTGTCGCCGCTGCCGTAGCCGGAGGGCAGGATCGGCTGCGGGATCTGCGCGGTGGTCGAGCCGGAGCCGCCGGCGGCGTGCGGCATCACGGTCGTGGCGGCGACGCCTCCCGCCGGGGCGTGCCGGCCGTCGGGCATCTCCACCGGGCCGGTGTTCCAGGTGCCGGTGTAGCCGCCCTGCTCGTACAGCATCTGCAGCCCGTACTGGACCAGGCCGCGCATCTCCTCGGCCGTCTGGAACCGGTCGTCGGGCTCCTTGGCCAGCGCGCGCAGGACCAGGCCGTCGAGTTCCGGCGGGCAGGTGCTGCCCTCGATCTGGGACGGCGGCACCGGCATGTCCTGGACGTGCTGGTAGACCACCGACAGCGGGGTCTCGCCGACGAACGGGGGCCGCAGGGCGAGCAGTTCGTACAGCAGACAGCCCGTCGCATACAGGTCGGAGCGGTGGTCGACGGCCTTGCCGAGGGCCTGCTCCGGCGACAGGTACTGCGGGGTGCCCATGACCATGCCGGTCTGCGTCATCGTCGTGGACGCGCCGTGCAGGGCGCGGGCGATGCCGAAGTCCATCACCTTCACGGCGCCGTTGTTGGTGATGATGACGTTGGCGGGCTTGATGTCGCGGTGCACGATCCCGTGCTGGTGCGAGTAGGCCAGCGCGTCCAGGACGCCCGAGACGATGATCAGTGCCTGCTCGGGGCCGGGCGCCTCCGCCGTGTGCAGCAGATCACGGATGGTGCGGCCCTCGACCAGCTCCATCACGATGTACGGCACGGGCTGGCCGTCCACCTCGTCCTCGCCGGAGTCGTACACGGCGACGATCGCGTGGTGGTTGAGCCCCGCCACCGACTGGGCCTCACGAGTGAAGCGGGCCTTGGCGGTGGGGTCCTCGGCCAGATCCGCCCGGAGCAGTTTGACCGCCACGGCACGTCCCAGCCGTACGTCCTCGGCGGCAAACACCTCGGCCATGCCACCCCGACCGAGTCGGTGCGTCAGCCGGTACCGGCCGTCGCCGACCAGGCCGCCGTTGCCCCACGTCTCCGGCGCGTCTGACGTACCGCCGCCAGTCGCCTCGGGGTCGGACGGGCCCTGGGCGCGCTGCTGCTGTGCCATCAGTCCTCGCCGTCGTTTCTGCCCGCGGTGCGCGCGGTGTTGTTGCGTCTCCCTCGGCCACGCTACAGGCTCCGCGCAAGCCGCCGGTCCAGATCGTGCGGCGACCTTCTGTGGAAACCGGCCCGAGACGGATCGGTCATCAAACCCCGTGCGGGTGCCTTCGCGCAAATTCTGTGTACCGACCGTACGACCGCTGTAACGCTTCCGCGACGGTTCCTTCGCGTACGGTCACGGAACGGGCACCGAACTTGACGTGTCGGTGCCCTGGGGCAGACTTGGCCAGGAATGAGTCATTCGAACAACGAGGGCGCCCGACGGCCTAGTGGGGGAACGGAAAGATGAGCCAGGACGGCGCACACGGCCGCTACGCGGGGCGGGCACTGGCCGGCGGCCGTTATCAGCTGCGCGACCTGCTCGGCGAGGGCGGCATGGCCTCGGTGCATCTCGCCTACGACTCCGTGCTGGACCGTCAGGTCGCCATCAAGACGCTCCACACCGAACTCGGCCGGGAGCCGGCCTTCCGCGAGCGGTTCCGCCGCGAGGCCCAGGCAGTGGCGAAACTCACGCACACGAACATCGTCTCGGTGTTCGACACCGGCGAGGACGAGGTCGACGGCATGACGACGCCGTACATCGTCATGGAGTACGTCGAGGGACGTCCTTTGAGCTCGGTGCTGGAGGAGGACGTCCGGCAGTACGGCGCGATGCCCGTCGACAAGGCCCTGAAGATCACCGCGGATGTGCTCGCCGCGCTGGAGATCAGCCACGAGATGGGCCTGGTCCACCGCGACATCAAGCCGGGCAACGTGATGATGACCAAGCGCGGTGTGGTCAAGGTCATGGACTTCGGCATCGCCCGCGCCATGCAGTCCGGTGTGACCTCGATGACCCAGACCGGCATGGTCGTGGGCACCCCGCAGTACCTGTCGCCGGAACAGGCCCTCGGCCGGGGCGTGGACGCCCGTTCCGACCTGTACTCGGTCGGCATCATGCTGTTCCAACTGGTCACCGGACGGCTGCCGTTCGACGCCGACTCCCCGCTCGCCATCGCCTACGCGCATGTGCAGGAGGAGCCGGTCGCCCCCTCCTCGATCAACCGCTCGCTTCCCCCGGCGGTGGACGCGCTGATCGCCCGCGCCCTGCGGAAGAACCCCAACGAGCGCTTCCCCAGCGCCGAGTCCATGCGCGACGAGTGCCTGCGCGTGGCGGCCTCCGTCCAGGCGGCCCCGCCCAGCATCGTCCCCGGCGCCCAGACACCGAGCGGCGCGGGCGTGGCCTCCGCGGTCTTCCCGCCCGTCGACCAGTCCTCCCCGGCGCCCTCGGGCCAGGTGCAGACGCCGTACCAGCCGGCCCCGGCCTCCCACCCGTACGGCACGGGCACCCCCGCCCCGTCGCAGGGGTACGGCTACCCGCAGCAGGCCGGCTACCAGACGCCCGCCGCGCCGCCGTACGCCCAGCCGGCACAGGCCCCGACCCCGCCGCCGTACGCCGGCTCGCCCCAGCACACGTCCGGGCAGGGCGACCGGAGCAGCAAGCCGGTGATCATCGGATCGGCCGCCGTCGCCGTCGTCGTGGTCCTCGGCCTGATCGTCGCGCTGGTCCTGAACGGCGGCGACGGCAAGAACGATGCGGAGGGCGGCAGCACCGCCTCCGCGTCCCCGTCGGTGGTCGCGGGGCACCGCGGACCGGACAAGTCGAAGACGATCGACGAGGACGAGTGCACGGAGCCGCGGAAGGCGCACAACGACCCGGACAAGATCCAGATCCCGAACTTCCAGTTCAAGTACCTCGGATCGGTCAAGGAGTGCTTCCAGGCCGCGGGGTGGCGCATGAAGATCAAGCGGGTGGACGAGAACACCTACGGCCAGGACACGGTCATGGACCAGTTCCCCTCGGCCGGCACGGACGTCGACCCGGACAACATGCCCGAGATCGAGCTCAGCGTCTCGACCGGCAACCCGCCGTCCTGAGCAGCGGCCCCGCGGCGGCCGGGGGACGCACCGCACCCCGGCCGGGGACCGGGCGTGAGGCCGTCGCGGCAGCCCCGGCGGTCATGACGAAAGGGCCCGGCAGGATCCTCCTGCCGGGCCCCTGGCGCACAGGGATCCGCACCCCGCGCGAACGGACCCGCGGCCTACAGGTACGGGCCGCCCTGGCGGCTGCCCGTGCGGGAGTCGTCGCTGTCGTGGCCGAGGCCCGAGGGAAGGGCGCGGCGCATCTGCTCCAGCTGGGCACGAGCGGCCATCTGCTGGGCGAACAGGGTCGTCTGGATGCCATGGAAGAGGCCCTCCAGCCAGCCCACCAACTGGGCCTGTGCGATGCGCAGTTCCGCATCGCTCGGCGTCGCCTCGTCGGTGAAGGGCAGGGAGAGCCGCTCCAGCTCCTCCACGAGCTCCGGCGCCAGGCCGTCCTCCAGCTCCTTGACCGAGCTGGCGTGGATCTCCTTCAGCCGGTTCCGGCTCGCCTCGTCCAGGGGAGCCGCGCGCACCTCTTCGAGGAGCTGCTTGATCATGCTGCCGATCCGCATGACCTTCGCAGGCTGTTCCACCTGTTCCGTCACCGGGGGCTCGCGGGAGTCGTCGTCCCCGCCGCCGAGCGCCATACCGTCCTGTCCCACGACCAGGATCTGCGGCTTCTCCGACGACCGTTCGTTCCTCGGCATCTCCATACCACCATTCTCTCGCACCCGTGCCCACCCCCTTTGTGGTGCCCCTGCACGGGATGCTCCACCCCGTCGCCCGTTTCCTTGCCTTTCCTTGCTACCGCCCCGGGACGGTGCACGCGCGGCGGCCGGACCTCGCGGTGGTCCGGCCCCGGTAAGCCCTCGCGCCGGGGCTCCCCGGGGACCGCGACAGCGCCCGGGCCCACTGTCGTACAGGGTCGTGCGGCGTCCCGGGAACCCGCCGGCGCCCCGTTCCGGGAATCCGCCGCACCGGCCACGGGCCCGGTGCGGCCCGCCTCCGTCGGTGCGTACCGCATACGACCGGTCCCGTCCACGCCCTCGTGGGCGACGGGCCGTCGTGCTCCGGACGGCCGGATACGGCACGGATCCGCCCGATGTCCCAACGGCCGGTCCGCTCCCGTGCGCAGTGCGGACGCGGTGCACGGCCACAAGGCGCGGCGGGGCCGTCCTTCCGACGGCACCGGCGGCCCGTGAGGCAGCGGCCCAGCCGGATGGTGCAGTGCGTTCGTCCCGGCGGCCGATCACGGAATGCCGGACGGGGCCGGTGATGTGAGTGTTGTTGCGTGACTCCATGGCTGCGCGCGCTGCTGCGCGTGACGGGGCTGCTGATCGTGCTGGGAGCGGCCGTCCTGTGCGGCGGTTCCCTCTCGGCGCACGAGGCGCTGCCCACGCCCTCGGGCGCCACCGTGTCGCCCCACGAGCCCCCGGCGCTGCCCTCGGCGTCCCTCCCGGCCTCGCCCTCCGACTCCCCCGACTCCTCCTTCCCCACCTCGTCCTCCTCCGCGTCACCGCCCACGCCGCCCTCGCCGTCCTCCTCGCCCTCCGCCGAGCCCTCGCGGCACAGGAACCGGTGGCCGGAGACGAGGCGGGAGCGGCCGGGACGGCCGCCCTGGTGGAGGACGGAGGCGGGGCCGGAGGAGGACGACGGCCGCACAGCCCCCGAGGACCTGCACGGCAGCCCGGAGACCGCTCCCTCCTCCCTGTCGCCGCAGCAGGCCGCTCCTTTGACGTCCGGCCCCTCGGACGGCTCCGCCTCCGAAACCGCCCCGCGGGCCGGCACCGGGACCGAGCCCATGCTGCGGATGCTGCCCCTGGGCAGCGGGCTGATCCTGATCGGCCTCGGCCTCGGGCTCGCGTTCATCGCCCTCCGTCTGCGCCGGAGCTAGGCCAAAAGCAGGCCAGGCCCGGACCAGCCGGCCCCTGACCGGCCGGCCCGGTACCGGCAGGTCAGGGCGTCACCAGGAGGACCTTGCCGATGTGCCCGCTCTCCTCCACGAGCCGGTGCGCGGTCGCGGCATCGCTCATCGGCACTTCCCGGTCGATGACCGGCCGGACATGGCCGTCGGCGATCAGCGGCCAGACGTGCTCGCGCACGGCGGCGACAATGGCCGCCTTCTCGTCGAGCGGACGGGCCCGCAGCGAGGTCGCGCTGATCGCGGCCCGCTTGGTGAGCAGGGCGCCGATGTTGAGCTCGCCCCTGGTCCCGCCCTGCATACCGATGATCGCGAGCCGGCCGTTGACGGCGAGGGCCCGGACATTGCGGTCCAGGTACTTGGCGCCCATGTTGTCGAGGATCACATCGGCGCCGGCCCCGTCCGTGGCCCGACGGATCTCCTCGACGAAGTCCTGCTCGCGGTAGTCGATCAGGATCTCGGCGCCCAGCTCGGCGCAGCGCTCGAGCTTCTTCCGGGTGCCGGCGGTGACGGCGACCCTGGCGCCGACGGCCCGGGCGAGCTGGATCGCCATGGTGCCGATGCCGCTGGAGCCGCCGTGCACGAGCAGCGTCTCGCCGGGGCGCAGATGAGCGATCATGAAGACGTTGGACCAGACGGTGCAGGTCACCTCGGGCAGCGCCGCGGCCTGCTTCAGACCGACGCCCTTGGGAACGGGCAGCACCTGGCCGGCCGGGACGGCGACCTTCTCGGCGTAGCCGCCGCCCGAGAGCAGCGCGCACACCTCGTCGCCGACGGCCCAGCCGGACACCCCGGGCCCCAGTGCGGCGATCCGCCCGGAGCACTCCAGGCCGGGGTACCGGGAGGCGCCGGGCGGAGGGTCGTAGAAGCCCTGCCGCTGCAGGATGTCGGCCCGGTTGACGGCGCTGGCCGCCACATCGATCAGCACCTCCCCCTCACCGGGCACCGGGTCCGGCACCTCGTCCCACACCAACTTCTCGGGTCCACCGGGTTCGGGAATCGTGATCGCATGCATGGGGCCGACGCTACTGCCTTCCCGTGCTTTTCCTCCCGGTTCCCTCGTCAGTCCTGGGGGAGCGGCCGTGTGTGCGGGGTGACCTTGGTGTCCGGTGTGGTCCGGACGATGGTGATCAGGCGGTCGGTCAACTCCAGTTCCCGGACGGCCGGGTCGTCGTACCCCAGCACCCGGTGCCCGCGCAGAACGCTCACCACCAGGTCGTCCATGGTCCGCGGGTCCTGGCCCACCTCGGCCCGGGTGACGGGCCGTTCGACGATGTCCAGGCCGCTGCCCTTCTGGATGAGGTCCTCCAGGACCATGCTCGCGGCCGGGCTGAGCACGGACAGCCCGAGCAGCCGTCCCGCCGCGCTCGCGCTGGTGACGACGGCGTCCGCCCCGGACTGCTTGAGCAGCGGCGCGTTCTCCTCCTCCCGCACCGCCGCGACGATCTTCGCCTTCCGGTTGAGCTGCCGGGCCGTCAGCGTCACCAGCACGGCCGTGTCGTCCCGCTGGGTGGCGACGATGATCTGCGCCGCCCGCTGCACCTCGGCCCGTTTGAGCACCTCGCTGCGGGTGGCGTCCCCGATCACGCCCACATAGCCCTCCGCCGTGGCCGCGTCGATCGCCTTGGAACTGGAGTCGACCACGACGACCTGCTGCTTCTTCAGTCCGGTCGCGGACACGGTCTGAAGCGCCGTCCTGCCCTTCGTGCCGAACCCGATGACGACGGTGTGATCGCGCACAGTGGACCTCCAGCGATTCAGACGCCATTCCTCACGACTGCGTTCGGTGAGGGCTTCCAGCGTGGTGCCGACCAGGATGATCAGGAAGATCACACGCAGCGGCGTGACGACGAAGATGTTGACGAGCCGGGCACTGTCGCTGACGGGAGTGATGTCGCCGTATCCGGTGGTGGAGAGGGTCACCGTCGCGTAGTACGCCGCGGCGATGAGGTCCACCGGGCCGTCCTTCCCGGCGTCCCGGTACCCGTCGCGGTCGACATAGACCACCACAATCGTCAGCAGCAGCACCAGCAGCGCAAGGGACAGCCGCTTGCCGACCTGACGTATCGGGCGCTCCACGATCTTCCGCGGGAGCTCCACCCGATAGGTCGTCAGATGCTCGTCCGCTTCGCGGGCGATCGCATCCTGTCCCGGAAGTTTCACGTGAAACACACCCCGATTCCGGCGGCGGCCCAGGGCAGGTCGAGGAGTTCGGTCTCCTGACCCGGCCGGACGCCACCGGGTGGTACGACGGCGAGAGCATCGGCCGCCGCGACACCGCGCAGCATCGCGGGACCGTTGTAGCGCAGCGGAACGGCGTGGTCGCCGCGCAGCACGACCGGCACGAGCCGGGTGTTGTACGGATGCCCGTGCACTGCCTCCCGCAGGGGCAGCGTGTACGGCTCCGGGGCCGGATGCGCGGCCAGTGCGCGCAGCAGGGGCTCGGCGAGCGTCAGCAGGCCGGAGACGGCCGCGAGCGGGTTGCCGGGCAGACCGACGAGATGCTGGTCCTCCCTGATGCGGGCCAGCAGCATGGGGTGCCCGGGGCGCACCTCGACACCGTCCACCAGCAGCTCGGCGCCGATCCGGCGCAGGGTGGGGTGGAGGTGGTCGACCGGGCCGGCGGCGGTTCCCCCGGTGGTGACGACCACATCGGCCCCGGAGCGGGTGATCGCCCCGTGCAGGGCCTTCGCATCGTCGCCGATCCGGCGCACGGTGGTCTCCCCGGCGCCCAGCGCCCGCAGCCAGGGCGGCAGCATCGGGCCGAGCGCGTCCCGGATCCGGCCGCCGTGCGGCAGGCCCTCGGTGAGCAGTTCGTCGCCGAGGACCAGGACGTCGACCCGGGGACGGGGGACCACGGTGAGCGCGTCGTACCCGGCCGCCGCGGCCAGACCGAGCACCGCCGGGGTCACCAGGGTGCCGGGGGGCAGCAGCTGGTCCCCGCTGCGGCACTCCTGACCGCGCGGGCGGATGTCCTTTCCGTGTCCTGCCTCGCAGAGGGCGTGCAGTCTGCCCTGGGCGTCCGTGCGGCCGTACTCGCTGCGCAGCACGGCGGTGGTGTCCGGGGGGACACGGGCGCCGGTCGCGATCCGCACGGCCTCGCCGTCGGTCAGCGGCTCCGGCTCGTCGTGCCCGGCCAGGACGCCTCCGCCGCGCACGGTCCAGGGGCCGGGGCCGGCGACCGCCCAGCCGTCCATGGCGGAGGTGTCGAAGGCGGGCAGGTCGGTGAGGGCGGTCAGGGGTGCGGCCAGGGCCAGGCCCAGGGCGGCGTCGAGAGGCACCGACACGGGGGCGCGGCGGGCACCGGCACGGACCGCGCGGGCGGCGATCTCGCGGGCCTGCGGCCAGGGGGTGTCCCGGTGGCGGGCCGCCGGGGAGTGCGGGGCGGCGCCGCCGGAAGCGGGGCCGTTGCCTTCGTTCACGAGGGCGAGCGCCTCCTCGACGTCGAGATCCTCGGCGTCACCGGCGTCATCGGCGACCTGTGCACCACGGGCGGTCATCAGGCGTCCGGACGGGAGTCGGGCGTGGCGCCAAAAGCCGTGTCGGACTTGCCGGCACGGGGGGCGGCGGTGTCCGCGGAAGCCTCCTTCGCCCAGCGCCGGGCGAGGGCGGCGGCCTTGCGGGAGGCCTCGGCGACCGCCTCGGGACCGCCCTGGTGCAGGGCGGCCGCATAGCCGACGAGGAAGGTGGTCAACGGTGCCGCGGGCCGGTCCACGCCGTGCGCGGCCTCGCGGGCGAGGTCGAGCAGTGCGCGGACGTCGACGTCCAGGTCGATGCCCAGCTCGTCCTTGACTGCGGAAATCCATTCATCCAACACGTGCCCATGCTCCCTGATACGTGCCCTGGCGGTGGCGATGTCGTCCCAGGTGTCGCAGTCGAAGGAGGCGACATCGTCGAAGACGCGAACGAGGTCGAAGGCGGCGGTCAGCCGGCGCAGCGGCAGCCCGGCGAGGGTGCCCCGGTCGCCGGATGCCGTACGACGGGTGGTGAGCGCCGCCAGTTCGCGGCGCAGCGTGTGCGCGCGGTAGGCGGCCACGAGCGGCTGGTCGTGGCCGTCGGCGTCGGTGAGCAGTGCGCCGTCGGCCTCACCGGCGCACAGGGCGCTCAGCAGCCGCCGTACCGTGACCGGCCGGAGGAATGGAAGATCGGCGGAGAGAACGACGACGTGGTCCGCCGTGGTGCGGCGCAGTCCGGCGTCGAGCGCGGCGAGCGGACCCGCGCCGGGCGGCTCCTCGCGCGCCCAGCACACGGGGCGCGCGGTGGGACGGGGATCGGCGACCACGACGGTGGTGCGTGCGTCGGCGCAGGCGGCGAGCACACGGTCGAGCAGGGTACGGCCGCCGACGCGCACCCCCGGCTTGTCGGCGCCGCCCAGCCGCCGGGCGGCACCCCCGGCGAGCACGACGGCGTCGTAGAAGAAGGACTCCTCGCAGGCGGTCACCCCCCGAGTATGCGACCCGCCCGCGTCCTGGAAGAACGCGGGCGGGTCGTGGGCGCAGGGATCTGCGTCACAGGGTGCGCAGCAGCATCGCCGGCTGCTCCACGCAGTCGGCCACGTACCGCAGGAAACCGCCGGCCGTGCCGCCGTCGCACACCCGGTGGTCGAAGGTGAGCGAGAGCTGGACGACCTGCCGCACCGCCAGCTCGCCCTCGTGCACCCACGGCTTGGGGACGATGCGGCCGACGCCGAGCATGGCGGCCTCGGGGTGGTTGATGATCGGTGTGGAGCCGTCGACACCGAACACGCCGTAGTTGTTCAGGGTGAAGGTGCCGCCGGTGAGATCCGCGGGGGCCAGGGTGCCGGCCCGGGCCGCCTCGGTCAGCCGGGCGAGCTCGGCGGTCAGCGACTCGGCGTTCCGCGTGTGCGCGTCCCGTACGACCGGGACGACCAGCCCGCGCTCGGTCTGCGCGGCGAAGCCGAGGTGCACCGCGTCCAGCCGGACGATCTCCCTGGACTCCAGGTCGACCGTGGAGTTGAGCTCCGGGTAGCGGGCGAGCGCGGCGGTGCAGATGCGGGCCAGCAGGGCGAGCAGGGAGATCTTCGGTCCCCCGGCCGCGTTCATGGCGGCCCGTGCCCGCATCAGCTCCGTGGCGTCGGCGTCCACCCAGCAGGTCGCGTCCGGTATCTCGCGGCGGCTGCGGGAGAGCTTGTCGGCGGTGGCACCGCGGACACCCTTGAGCGGGATGCGGGTACCGGAGGCCCGCTGCGGTGCGGGCGCGGGGGAGGCGGCCGGTGCCGCGGCGGCCCGGCTGCGCGCCGCCTTGGCCCTGAGCACGTCCTCGACGTCCGCGCGCAGAATCAGCCCGTCGGGCCCGGAGCCGGACAGCTGCCGCAGGTCCACGCCGTTCTCCCGGGCCAGCCGGCGCACCAGCGGCGAGATCACGGGGACGGGTTCCTCGGCGGACCGCTCGGCCGGCGCGGCCGGACGGGCTCCCGCCGGGCGCGGCACACCGTCCGCGGCCGGTGTCCTCCTCCTCGCGGCCGGCTTCCTCGGCGTCCCCGAGTCCTTCGACGACCCCGAAGCCCTGGACGCCTCCGAAGCCTTCGGCGTCCCCGACGCTCCCGACGTCACCGGTGCCGGGCGCACCCTGCGTCTGCGGGCCGGAGGCGCTCCCGTGCCGTAGCCGACCAGGACGTTGCCGGAGCCCCCGGTCTCGCCATCGGCGTCCGGTTCCCCGACCGCCACCGTCAACAGGGGTGCGCCCACGGGCAGTTCCGTGCCCTCCTCGCCGAAGCGGGCCGTGACCACGCCGCTGTAGGGGCAGGGCACCTCGACCATCGCCTTGGCCGTCTCGACCTCGACGACCGGCTGATCGACGGTGACCACGTCGCCCACGTCGACCAGCCAGCGGACGATCTCCGCCTCGGTGAGCCCCTCCCCGAGATCGGGGAGCTTGAACTCCAGCACCTGTGTCATCAGCTCTCGGCCTCCCACTGCAGACGCGCCACGGCGTCCAGGATCCGGTCGACGCCGGGCAGGTGGTACCGCTCCAGCATCGGCGGTGGGTAGGGAATGTCGAAACCGGCCACGCGCAGCACCGGCGCCTCCAGGTAGTGGAAGCAGCGCTCCGTGACCCGGGCGGCGATCTCCCCGCCCGGGCCGCCGAAGGATCCCGCCTCGTGGACGACGACCGCGCGTCCGGTCCGCCGCACCGACGCGCACACCGTCTCGTCGTCGAACGGCACCAGCGAGCGCAGGTCGACGACCTCCAGGTCCCATCCCTCGGCCCGAGCCGCCTCGGCGGCTTCGAGGCAGACGGGTACCGACGGACCGTAGGTGATGAGCGTGGCGCTTGTGCCGGTGCGCCGCACCACCGCACGGCCCATCGGCTCAACGGGCTGCGGGTCGTCCGGGTTCCAGGAGTCCTTCGACCAGTAGAGCCGCTTGGGCTCGAGGAAGACGACCGGATCGTCGGAGGCGATGGCGGCGCGCAGCAGCCCGTAGGCGTCGGCGACGGTCGCGGGCGTGACGACATGGAGCCCCGGAGTCGCCATGTAGTACGCCTCGGAGGAGTCGCTGTGGTGCTCGACGCCGCCGATGCCGCCGCCGTAGGGGATGCGGATGGTGATCGGCAGGGGCATCTTTCCGCGGGTGCGGTTGCGCATCTTCGCCACATGGCTGGCGAGCTGTTCGAACGCCGGGTAGGCGAAGGCGTCGAACTGCATCTCGACGACCGGGCGCAGACCGTACATGGCCATGCCGACGGCGGCGCCGAGGATGCCGGCCTCGGCCAGCGGGGTGTCCATGCAGCGGTCGTCGCCGAACTCCTTGGCGAGACCGTCGGTGATGCGGAAGACACCGCCGAGGGTGCCGACGTCCTCGCCCAGGACGTGCACGGCGGGGTCGGCGGCCATCGCGTCGCGCAG
Organism: Streptomyces thermovulgaris; assembly: GCF_002155915.1. Classification (GTDB taxonomy): domain Bacteria; phylum Actinomycetota; class Actinomycetes; order Streptomycetales; family Streptomycetaceae; genus Streptomyces; species Streptomyces thermovulgaris. The sequence goes on from NZ_MUME01000227.1 coordinate 12,477, forward strand.
CGCACGCGTGAGGGCCTGGGCCATGGTGGCCGGCTTGAGCGCCACAGTGGTCATCGGGCCTCCTCTTCCTCCGCCTCGGCCTCGAGTTCGGCGCGCAGCTGCTCCTGCTGCTCGCGCAGCTGCGGCGTCGGCTCGGCATACACGTGGGCGAACATGTCCATGGGGTCGAGCGGCGCGTCCTGGTTCATGCGCTCGCGCAGCCGCGCCGCCATCGCCTCGGCCTCCTCGCGGACGGCCGCGACGCCGTCCTCGTCGAGCAGACCGCGCTTGGTCAGCTCCCGCTCCAGCAGCTGGATCGGATCGTGTGCACGCCAGACCTCGACCTCGGCGTCGTCGCGGTAGCGGGTGGCGTCGTCGGCGTTGGTGTGGGCGTCGATGCGGTAGGTCACCGCCTCGACGAGGGTCGGGCCGCCTCCCGCGCGCGCGTGCCGCACGGCGTCGCTGAGCACCTCGTGCACGGCGGCGGCGTCGTTGCCGTCGACCAGACGGCCCGGTATGCCGTACCCGACGGCCTTGTGGGCCAGGGACGGTGCCGCGGTCTGCTTGGCCAGCGGGACGGAGATCGCGAAGCCGTTGTTCTGCACCAGGAAGACGACGGGGGCCTGCCAGACGGCGGCGAAGTTCAGCGCCTCGTGGAAGTCGCCCTCGCTGGTGCCGCCGTCGCCGACCATGGCCAGGGCCACCACGTCGTCGCCCTTGAGGCGGGCGGCGTGGGCGAGCCCGACGGCGTGCGGCAGCTGGGTGGCGAGCGGGGTGGACAGAGGGGCGACCCGGTGCTCGTAGGGGTCGTAACCGCTGTGCCAGTCGCCGCGCAGCAGGGTGAGGGCCTCGACGGGATCCACGCCACGTGCCACGACGGCGAGCGTGTCGCGGTAGCTGGGGAAGAGCCAGTCGCGTTCCTCGAGACAGAACGCGGCGGCGACCTCGCAGGCCTCCTGGCCGGTGCTGGAGGGGTAGACGGCGAGTCGGCCCTGCTTGGTGAGCGCGGTGGCCTGGACGTTGTAACGGCGGCCGAGCACCAGCTGCGTGTACAGCCGGCGCAGCAGCTCCGGGTCGGCCTTCTCTGCCTTCTTCGTCCCCAGGACGCGGTAGGGCTCCGCGTCGGGCAGCAGCGGCGCGGGATCGGTCCGGGGCTGCCAGGCGGGCGGCGGAGCCGGCCGGTACGCGCTGCGCTGCTCCATGACCGTCATGGCGGGCACCTCCTCGTGGGAGCGGCTACGGGAGGCGGGTCGCCTGTGACCCACCCCACCTACCGATTGTTCGGTCGCCGGCACATTTTGGCCACAGGCGGACCCAGGCTGTGGACAAACGGTTCTCCACAGCCTGAGATGGACGCAGGACGTCCACGGCGAGGAGGCGGGGGGACATGGCAGCTGAACAAATGGCCGAGAACGCCAAGGCCCCGGACGGCCCGGCTCCGCCGCCCCGGCCGCTGGACTCCGTCGACCAGGCGATCCTGCGGATGCTGCAAGTGGACGGCCGTGCCTCGATACGGTCGATCGCCGAGCGGGTCCACGTCTCGCGCGCCAACGCCTACGCCCGGATCAACCGGCTCGTCGAGGACGGCGTCATCCGCGGCTTCGGCGCCCGGGTCGACCACGAGCGCGCGGGGCAGGGCACGTCCGCGTACATCACGCTGAAGATCGTGCAGAACACCTGGCGCACCGTGCGCGAGAAGCTCAGACAGCTTCCCGGCGCCTCCCACATCGCCCTGGTCGGCGGGGACTTCGACGTCCTGCTGCTGGTGCACACCCCGGACAACCGGGCGCTGCGCGAGCTGGTGCTCACCCGGCTCCAGGCGATCCCCGAGGTGCTCAGCACGCGCACGCTGCTGGTGTTCGAGGAGGAGGACCTGGAACCGCAGGGCTGACGGGACGGCCGGACGGAACGTCCCCGTCCGCGGAAAGCGGCGGGAGCGGGACGGCAGGGCCCGGCGGCGGAAGCGGGACGGCCCCTAGCGGTCCACGCCCCAGCGCCAGAGGAGTTCCCCGCCGACGGGAACCGCGGCCCAGCGCGCGGCGGCGGCGTCCAGCCGTGGTCCGGTCCTGGCCAGCGCGTCCGCGTCGAGCGGCGCCCGGCCGACACCGCGGCCCTCCGTGGGAAGGCCGCGCCACACGCGGTAGGCCCAGTTCACACGGAGCTCGGCGGCCATCACGGCGTCGCCGCCCCGGCGCAGCACCTTCATCCCGGACCGGCGGTGGCGGCGCGGGGTGACGAACTCGAAGCCCTGGAAGGTGGCGCCGCGCGCCATCGCACCCCAGAAGCCGTCGTCGATCCCGAGCGCGGTCTCCACGACCGCGTGGACCAGGTCGTGCGGCATGGTCGGGCCGACCGGCTGGGCGGGCAGCCTGACGTCCGGCCCCTTGCGGGCACGGACCAGAACCTCGTGCTGGTTGTCCGGCAGCTTCCGGAAGGAGATCTCCATCAGGAGCGAGGGTAGGCGTCCGCCCGGCCGCCGCCCATCGGTTTTCCCGGCCGGCCCCGCGGGGGAAGGGGAGCCGGCGGCTCCTTCACCCCCGTGCCGCGCCGGCCTTGCGCAGTCCCCCGAAGGCGAGCTGCACCACCGCGTCGGCCACCTCGCGCGCCCCCATGCCGCGCCCGTCGGGCCGGTACCACTCGACGATCGAGTTGATCATGCCGAAGACGAGCCGGGTCGCCAGGCGCACCTCCACATCGGCGCGCACGTCCCCGTCCCCGGCCGCCTCCTTGAGCAGCTCGGCCACCCGGTGGTCGAACTCCCGGCGCCGCTCCAGCGCCCAGCGCTCGGTGACGGTGTTGCCGCGCACGCGCAGCAGCAGGGTCACGTACGGCAGTTCGGCTATCAGCACCTCGACCATGCGCCGCACCACGTACTCCAGGCGCTCGACGGCACGCCCCGTGCGCGCCTGCTCCTCGTCGAGGATCCCGAAGAGCTCGTCCAGCGCCCGGCTGACCGCCCGGCGCAGCAGCTCCTCCTTGCCGGAGACATGGTGGTAGATCGACGACTTGGAGATGCCGGCCGCCTTGGACAGGTGCTCCATGGAGGTGCCGTCGTAGCCGCGCTCGTTGAAGACCCGCACGGCCACGGACAGCAGTGTCTCGGGCGTGTACGTGTCGCGCCTGGCGGTGGTCATGGGGTGCCCTCCCGCTCGTCGGTGGCGTGCGTGTGGCGGTACAGCGCGAGCGACGGTGCGCAGCGGCCGGACGGATCGCGCCGGTGCAGATTGTCCAGGAGGCCGTAGGCCCAGGTCCGGCCGAGCCGGCGGTTCCACTCGAAGGGGCCGAGCGGGTAGTTGACGCCCAGCCGCATGGCGGTGTCGACGTCCTCCTCGGTGGCCACGCCCCGGGCGACGGCGTCGTACGCCAGGTCGACGATCCGGGCGACCGTCCGGGCCACGACCATGCCGGGCACGTCGCCGATGACGCTGACCTTCTTGCCGAGCGCCTGGAACAGGCCGGTCGCCTCCGCCAGGGTCCGCGGGGCGGTGCGCGGGGAGGCGGACAGGGCGATCCGGGTGGCACGGCGGTAGTCGAGCGCCAGGTCGAAGTGGACGGCGTCGCCGAGCTCCGCGGAGGTCCGCCCGTCGGCGAGGACCAGCCGGCCACCGCCCGGCAGCACCAGACAGGCACCGGGGGCCCCGTCCCTCTCGCCCCTCTGGTCCTCCTCGCGGACGGGGATGCCCGCCTCGCGGATCAGCGCGGGCAGGTCGGCGGCCGGGCCCAGGTCGCCCACGGCGACGACGTGCGCGGGAGGCCGCTCCTGCCCGGCGGTGTGCGGCTCGGGGCGCTCGGCGCCCTCGCCGTAGTCGTACCAGCCGCGTCCGCTCTTGCGGCCCAGCCGCCCGGACTCGACCAGGCGCCGCTGGGCGAGCGAGGGCGTGAAGCGCACGTCCTGGAAGAAGGACTGCCACACCGAGTGCGTGACGGACTCGTTGACGTCCTGTCCGATGAGGTCGGTCAGCTCGAAGGCGCCCATCCGGAAGCCGCCCGACTCGCGCAGGACGGCGTCGACGGTGGCCGGGTCGGCGCCCCGGGACTCCAGGACCTCGAAGGCCTCGGCGTAGAAGGGGCGCGCGATGCGGTTGACGATGAAGCCGGGGGTGTCGGCGCAGACGACGGGGTTCTTGCCCCAGGCGCGGGCCGTCTCGTACGCGCGCGTGGCCGCGGCGGCGTCGGTGGCGAACCCGGAGACCACCTCCACCAGCGGCATCAGCGGGGCCGGGTTGAAGAAGTGCAGGCCCACCAGCCGGCCCGGGACGCGCAGCGCGCCGCCGATGGCGGTCACCGACAGGGAGGAGGTGTTGGTGGCGAGCAGGCAGTCGTCGCCGACGATGCCCTCCAGCTCGCGGAACAGCTCCTGCTTGACGTCCAGACGTTCCAGGACGGCCTCGACGACCAGGGAGCAGCCGGCGAGCCCGGCGAGGTCGTCGACGGGCCTGAGCCGTGCGCGGGCCGCGTCCCGGTCGGCGCCGCTGAGCCGCTCCTTCTCGACGAGCCGGTCGAGCCGGGCGCCGATCGCGTCGGCCGCCTCCCGGGCCCGCCCCGGCACGGCGTCGTACAGGCGCACGGGGTGTCCCGCGACCAGCGCGACCTGGGCTATGCCCTGGCCCATGGTGCCGGTGCCGACGACGGCCACGGGGCTGCTGAGGTCGAGTGCTGTCATGTGCGTGATCCTCCCGCACGACGTTGTCCACAGATGCGGCGGACCCCTTGTACCGACCGATCGTTCGGTTACTCTAACTCCGACCGCCTGTTCCTGCCCATGCTGGGAGCAGGGTTCCGCCCAGGTCATGAGCTCGGCGAGGAGCTCTTGAGACGAGGAGTTGGTCCCGCATGGCCGCCGAACCGACCGCGCACGAGCTGATCACCAGGCATCGGCCCACTCTGGACCGGGCGCTGGAGGCGATCCGCACCCGCGCGTACTGGTCCCCCCACCCCGAGCACCCCAAGGCCTACGGGGAGAACGGCAGTCTGGACGCGGCCGCCGGCAAGGCCGCCTTCGACGCCCTCCTCGGCACCCGCCTCGACCTCGGCCAGCCCGGCACCGACGACTGGGTGGGCGGCGAGGTCTCGCCGTACGGCATCGAGCTGGGTGTGACCTATCCGCACGCGGACATCGACGTGCTGCTGCCCGCCATGAGGGCCGGCCAGCGGGCGTGGCGGGACGCGGGCCCCGAGATGCGGGCCGTGGTGTGCCTGGAGATCCTCAAGCGGATCAGCGACCGGACGCACGAGTTCGCGCACGCGGTCATGCACACCTCCGGCCAGGCCTTCATGATGGCCTTCCAGGCCGGCGGCCCGCACGCCCAGGACCGCGGCCTCGAGGCGGTGGCGTACGCGTACGCGGAGCAGGTCCGCACCCCCGACACCGCCGAGTGGACCAAGCCGCAGGGCAAGCGCGACCCGCTGAAGCTCACCAAGACGTTCAAGGCCGTGCCGCGCGGCATCGCGCTGGTCGTCGGCTGCAACACCTTCCCGACCTGGAACGGCTACCCGGGCCTGTTCGCCTCCCTGGCCACCGGCAACGCGGTCCTGGTCAAGCCGCACCCGCGCGCGGTGCTGCCGCTCGCGCTGACGGTCAGGATCGCCCGCGAGGTGCTCGCCGAGGCCGGCTTCGACCCCAACCTGGTGGCCCTGGCCGCCGAGCGGCCCGGCGAGGGCATCGCCAAGACCCTGGCCACCCGCCCCGAGATCCGCATCATCGACTACACCGGCTCGACGGCCTTCGGCGACTGGCTGGAGGCCAACGCCCGCCAGGCGCAGGTCTACACCGAGAAGGCCGGCGTCAACACGGTGATCGTGGAGTCCACCGACAACTACCAGGGGATGCTGTCCAACCTGGCCTTCTCGCTGTCCCTCTACAGCGGCCAGATGTGCACCACCCCGCAGAACCTGCTGATCCCCCGCGACGGCATCCGCACCGACCAGGGCCCCAAGTCCTTCGACGAGGTGACCGCCGACCTCGCCAAGGCGGTGGACGGCCTGCTCGGCGACGACGCACGCGCCTGCGCGCTGCTCGGCGCGCTCGTCAACCCGGACGTCAAGGCCCGCCTGGAGGCCGCGCCCTCCCTCGGGGAGGTCGCCCTCGCCTCCCGCGAGGTGACGCACCCCGACTTCCCGGACGCGGTGGTGCGCACGCCGGTGATCGTGAAGCTGGACGGCGCCAAGCCGGACGCCGAGGCCGCCTGCATGAGCGAGTGCTTCGGCCCGGTCTCCTTCGCCGTCGCCGTCGACTCGGCCGCCGACGCGGTGGAGCTGCTGCGCCGCACCGTTCGCGAGAAGGGCGCGATGACGGTCAGCGCGTACACGACCGACGAGGAGGTCGAGCAGGCGGTGCAGGAGGTGTGCCTGGAGGAGGCCGCCCAGCTGTCGCTCAACCTCACCGGCGGGGTGTACGTCAACCAGACCGCCGCCTTCTCCGACTTCCACGGCTCGGGCGGCAACCCGGCGGCCAACGCGGCCCTCACCGACGGCGCCTTCGTGGCGAACCGCTTCCGGGTGGTGGAGATCCGCCGGGAGGCATGACCCTCCGGACGTCCCCGGACGTCCTTCGCGCACCTCCCAAGACCCGGAAAGGCCCTCGGAGAAGCCTCCGAGGGCCTCTCCTTCTCCAAAGGCCGGAAGGGCGAAAGTCCCGGAGGCCGGAAGGGCGAAAGGGCGTCCGGCAGGAACGGCACGCCCCTGTCAGGGCACAGACGCGCCCCCGGCGGCACTCCAGTGGTACAGCGTCATCGCCACGCTGGTGGCCAGGTTGTAGCTGGAGACCCGGGGGCGCATCGGCAGGGCCAGCAGATGGTCGGTGCGCGCCCGCAGGGCGGCGGACAGGCCGCTGCGCTCGGAGCCGAAGGCGAGCACGGCGTCGTCGGGCAGCTTCACCCCGCGGATGTCCTCGCCCTCCGGGTCGAGCGCGAACAGCGGTCCGGGCGGGAGTGCGTCCACCTCCAGCCGCTCCACGGCGGTCGCGAAGTGCAGCCCCGCGCCGCCGCGCACCACCGTCGGATGCCAGGGGTCCAGGGTGCCGGTGGTGACGACCCCGGTCGCCCCGAAACCGGCGGCCAGACGGATCACCGCCCCCGCGTTGCCCAGATTGCGCGGCTGGTCCAGCACGACCACCGGCGCCCTGCGGGGCGTACGGGCCAGCGTCCGCAGATTGGCCTCGCGGGAGGGCCGTACGGCCAGGGCGGCCACGGCGGTGGGGTGCGGGCGCGGCACCAGCGAGGCGTACGTCTCCTGCGGCACCTCGCTCAGCAGCGCGTCCAGCTCCTCCCGCACATCGGGGGCGAGCTCGTCGGCGAGGGCCAGCGCCGCCCGCCGGTCGGCGGTGACCGCCACCGGCACCTCGGCGCCGAAGCGGACCGCGTGCTTGAGGGCGTGGAAGCCGTCGAGGAGCACACAGGTGTCGCAGAGCCGGTGCCAGGCGCGTACGGGGTCGCTCATGCCGGGAAGCCTACGCGGGCGGGCCCGGTGCCCTCGGAGGCGTCCGCTCCGTTCCCCGCCGGGGTCCGGCCGCCGCGGCGCGGCAGCCGGGCACGCACGCGTGCCGCCCGGCCGCCCAGCCGGCGCAGGAAGGACGTCGGCAGGAACACCGCGTCCGCCGCGATCATCGCCAGGGAGAAGAACGGCAGTCCCAGAACGACCGCGATCACCGCGTGCTCGGTCATCATGACGGCCAGCAGGACGTTCTTCACCCGCCGGTTGAGCAGCGCGAACGGGAAGGCGACCTGCGCCAGCACCGTCCCGTAGCTCACGACCATCACCAGCGTGCCGTTGGCGGACAGCAGCTCGGCCAGGGCCGGCCAGGGCGAGAAGTAGTCCAGGTGGAGCGGGTAGTACACGGCGGTGCCGTCCTGCCAGCGCGAGCCCTGGACCTTGTACCAGCCGGCCGTGGCATAGATCAGACAGGTCTCGGCCATGATCACGAACAGGGCGCCGTTGTGCACGACATGGGCGACGACGTCCAGCAGGGCCCGCGGCCGAACCGCCCCCGCGCGCCGTCCGACGGCCCACCACAGGGCCTGCCCCAGCCACACCGCCCACAGCAGCGCCGGAACGAACCACTCGCCCTCCAGCCTGCCCAGCGCGGTGACCGCGGCCAGGAACAGCCCGAGCACGCTCCACAGGACGGGACCGGCCCGGTCGGGCACCCGCTTCCCGCACGCGCGTGCCGCCCGCGCCCGGGCCGCCCGCCGCGCGTCCAGCGACCACACCTGGCCGCAGCGGGTGAAGACCAGGTACAGCGCCATCAGATGCAGCACGTTGTCGCCGCCGTCGCCCACGAAGACGCTGTGGTTCTGCAGGGACAGCACGCCGACCATGAAGAGCACGGACGACGTGCGGGTGCGCCAGCCCAGCGCGAGCAGCAGGCTCGCCAGCACGGCCAGCGCGTAGACGGTCTCGAACCAGAACCGGCCGTCGAACCACAGCAGGGCCGTGAAGGCGCCGTTGTCCGCGATCAGCTGCTGGGCGAGGGAGCGGCTCCACGGCCCGTCGGGGCCGTACAGCTCGTGGCGGTGGGGGAACTCGCGCAGCAGGAACAGCAGCCAGGTCACGGAGAAACCGATGCGTATCACGGCGCTCTGGTAGGGGCCGAGGGCCTCTCCGGTGACCCGGCCGACCCCGTACGCCACCGCCGTCGCGAGCCGGTTCATCGCAGCCCGCCCCGGGACTCGTCGGCCGGCACCGTCCACCAGGGCAGCTGACGGTGCTCGGGCCTGCCGCGCGCCTTCTCCTTGCTCCACGCGGGCGGGGGCACCTCGGCGATGCGGCAGCGGACCTGGACGCGTTCGACGACGCCGTCCGCGCCGGCCGCGCGGGCGCGGTGCAGCCGCAGCACCACGATGCGGCGCAGGTACTGCTCCGCCAGGGTGCCGTGCAGGCCCACCGGCCGGTTGTCGCTGTCGTGCGTGGCCCCGTAGAGCTCCCAGGCACGGCGCAGCATGTTCTGCTGGGTGTGGCTGGGCACCACATTGCCGTCGATGGCCCGGCCGTCCTGGGCGGACAGGTCGTACCAGCCGGTGGTCCGGATTCCGCCGTCCGCGGTGCGGATCTCGGCACGCGCCTGGACGGCGATGTTCTGCTGCAGCGGGTTCGGCGCGAACAGCTTCCAGTTCTGCTCGAACTCCGGGTAGATCCAGTCGCCGATGGCCTTCCCGTGCTGCTTCGACACCGTGTTCGACGGCGCGACGTGCAGGAAGACCATCCCGAGGTGCGCGCAGACGACCAGCGCGACCACGGCGAGCGCCAGGGCGGCCCCGATCCGGTACGGCGGCGGCAGCGCGGCGACCCCGCCCCGCACCGGGCCCGGGCCGTCCTCCGGCCCGTCGGCCGGTCCGTCGTCCGACTTGCCGTCCGGTCCGTCGTCCGGCCCGGGAGAGCCCCCGGGGCGGCCCTCCGGCCGAGCCGGCGCCGCACCGGTCCGTCCGGCCCCGCCCGGGGACGGGGCCCCGGCGGTGCCACGCGGCCCGCGGCGCCCGTGCGGGACGTTCGAGTCCTCGTCGTGCGCGTCCATTCCGCCCCGCTCCCGATGCCGGTCCTCGTGCGGGCGCCCGGCCGCGCGGGGCGCCGTACCCCGCGCACGCCGTTTCCCGGCGCCGCACCGGAACGGTACTCAGGACCGCCCGGCGGGCCCACCCCGGCCCGCCCTCCTGACGCCCCGTCAGTCCGGCGCGCGCCCGGAGGGGAACGGACCGCGGCCCTTCGGCACCGGCGCCCCGCACCGCGGGCCGGGACGTCTCCGGCGGGGCGGGTGCGCACGCGACGGGAAGCCGGCCGGCGCGCGCCGGCCCCGCCGTCACAGCACGTGCCCGGGCTTGCCCTCGTCCGTCACGACGGGCCGGCCCGAGGCCGCCCACTCCTGCATGCCGCCGTCGACGTTCACCGCGTCGACGCCCTGCTGGACCAGGTACATCGCGACCTGGGCCGAGCGTCCGCCGGAGCGGCAGATCACATGGACGCGTCCGTCCTGGGGCATCGCCTCGGTCAGCTCGCCGTAACGGGCCGTGAACTCGCTGAGGGGGATGTGCAGCGCGCCTTCGGCGTGACCCGCCTGCCACTCGTCGTCCTCGCGGACGTCCAGCAGGAAGTCGCCGTCCTTGAGGTCCGTGACCCCGACCGTGGGCACACCAGCTCCGAAATGCATGCCCCGACGCTACCCGAAGGCTGTGCGCCACGGGCGGCCGCGGGCGACGCGCCTCACTTCCGTCCACGCCCCGGTCCACGCCCCGGCCCGGGATCACCGGCTCAGCAGGGCGGCCAGTTCCGTCTCCCGTTCCGCGATCTGCCGGCGGAGATTCTCGGCGATCTCGTCCAGGAGGCCGTCGGGGTCGTCGGGGGCCAGGCGGAGCATGCCGGCGATCGCGCCTTCCTCCAGCCGCTTGGCGACCAGCGTGAGCAGTTCCTTGCGCTGGGCGAGCCACTCGAGACGGGCGTAGAGCTCCTCGCTGCGGCTCGGCTGCTGCTCCTTGGGCTTCGGGCCGGCCGCCCACTCCTCGGCCAGCTCCTGCAG
>NZ_MUME01000228.1 GCF_002155915.1 Streptomyces thermovulgaris
GCGCGGAGGACGTCGACCTCGGCTACCGGCTGCACACGGCGGGCGCCCGCTTCGTGCTGCGCCGCGACGCCACCGCGATCCATGTGCCGCATCCCAAGAGCTACGAGGAGAACATGCGGTCGGCCGCCGGCAACTACGCCTACTTCGCCGCGAAGTACGACACCCCGGTCGCCCATCTGGTGGTCGACCACCACTTCCACGAGATCGAGGACATCCTGCGCTCCCGCGGACTGGCCGACGGCGAGGTCACCGACCGGTTCGGCACGGAGAAACGCCCCATCGACCTGATGAACGACACCGCGCGGACGGCCGGGCAGCCGGCCGGCACCGGATCCGAAGGAGACCCGACCATGACTCCGCCCGTGCTCGGCGTGTGGACCTGGAAGGACCGCGAGGCGCGCCGCAGGGCACCCCGGGTGCTGGTCTTCTCGCCGCACCCGGACGACGAGGTGATCGCCTGCGGCGGCACCATCGCACGGTTCGCCGCCGAGGGCGCCCGGGTACGGGTGGTGTTCGCCACCGACGGCGCGATGTCCCACTCGGCGGTGCTGGGCATCCACACCGACCCGACCCCCGCCGAACTGCGCGAGACACGCCGCGAGGAGGCACGCTCGGCCGCCAAGGCGATGGGCCTGGACAAGGACGCGGCGCTGTTCCTCGACTACCCCGACACCGCACTCGCCGACCATCTGCCGGCGTTCCGCGAGGACGTGCTGAAGGTGCTGCGCGAGCACCGCGACGTCACCCATGTGTACCTCCCCCACGAGGTGCGCGAGCTCAACGCCGACCACCGGCTGACCGGCGAGACGGTGGTGTCCTGCCTGGCCGAACTGGGGCTCACCCCGCAGCTGTTCCGGTACGTGGTGTGGGACGAGCGCACCGAGGAGGAGTTCGGCTTCGTCAACCGCAACCCGGCGGCCGGCCGGGGGGAGGTCACCGAGCGGCTCGTGTCCTTCGACATCAGCGCCTACACCGAGCGCAAGCACGCGGCGTTCCGCGAGCACCGCACCCAGGTCGAGCTGTACTCCGCGCGCCAGACGCGGCCGGTGGTGCCGCTGCCGTTCCAGGAACGGGTGTTCGCGGCACGGACGGAGGAATTCTGGGTCAGCGAACCGGCCCCCGGGACCGACGGCGGCCCGGCCGGCGGACCCGGTACGGAACCGGCCACCGCGAACGGCACGGAATCGGCCACCGCCTCCCCCGCCGGCACGAAGGAGTGACACCCCGCCATGACGACCGTGACGGACGGCGCCCGAAAGCCCGCCCCTCTGCCCGCCCTGCGGCCGTTGTCCGAGTGGCCCCGCCTCACCTCCGC
>NZ_MUME01000229.1 GCF_002155915.1 Streptomyces thermovulgaris
GAGAGGACGTCGCGCTCGTCGACGCCCTCCTGGCCGCCGACGAGCGGCGCAGGTCCTCCGGCGTCCGTTTCGACGAACTGCGCGCCGAACAGAAGGCGCTGGGCAAGCTCATCCCCAAGGCCTCCGGCGAGGAGAAGGCCGAGCTGCTGGAGAAGGCGAGCCGGCTCGCCGCCGAGGTCAAGGCCGCCGACGCCGAGCGCGACGCGGCGGACGCCGAAACCCAGGAGCTGCTGCTCCAGCTCGGCAACCTCGTCCACCCCGATGTGCCCGTCGGCGGCGAGGACGACTTCGTCACCCTGGAGACGCACGGCACGATCCGCGACTTCGAGGCCGAGGGCTTCACGCCCAAGGACCACCTGGAGCTCGGGCAGCTGCTCGGCGCGATCGACGTGGAGCGCGCCGCGAAGGTCTCCGGTTCGCGCTTCTACTTCCTCACCGGCATCGGCGCCCAGCTGGAACTGGCCCTGGTGAACGCGGCGATGGCCCAGGCCACCGCGGCCGGCTTCACCCCGGTGCTGACCCCGGCGCTGGTCCGTCCGCAGTCGATGGCCGGCACCGGTTTCCTCGGCCAGGCCGCCCAGGACGTGTACCACCTGGAGAAGGACGACCTGTACCTGGTCGGCACGTCCGAGGTGCCGCTGGCGGCCTACCACATGGACGAGATCATCGACGCCGAGCGCCTGCCGCTGCGGTACGTCGGCTTCTCCCCGTGCTTCCGCCGCGAGGCCGGCTCGCACGGCAAGGACACCCGCGGCATCTTCCGTGTGCACCAGTTCGACAAGGTCGAGATGTTCTCCTACGTCACCCCCGAGGAGTCGCAGGAGGAGCACCGGCGGCTGCTGGAGTGGGAGAAGCAGTGGCTGACCTCGCTGGAGCTGCCGTTCCGGGTCATCGACGTGGCCTCGGGTGACCTGGGCGCCTCGGCCTCGCGCAAGTTCGACTGCGAGGCGTGGATCCCGACCCAGGGCAGGTACCGCGAGCTGACCTCGACCTCGGACTGCACCGAGTTCCAGTCCCGCCGTCTGCAGATCCGGGTGCGCGAGGGCAAGAAGGTCCGTCCGCTGGCCACGCTCAACGGCACGCTGTGCGCCATCCCGCGCACGATCGTCGCGCTTCTGGAGAACCACCAGCAGGCCGACGGCTCCGTGCGGGTGCCCGAGGTGCTGCGTCCCTACCTCGGCGGCCGGGAGGTCCTGGAACCGGTGACCGCGTGAGCCGCAGTCCCGGCCCCTTCCCCTACAAGCTGATCGCCACCGACCTCGACGGCACCCTTCTGCGCTCCGACGGGTCGGTCTCGGACCGCACACGTGAGGCACTCGCCGCGGCCGCCGCGGCGGGTGCCGCGCATCTCGTGGTCACGGGCCGCGCGGTGCCCTGGACACGGCACATCCTCGACGACCTCGGCTACCGGGGTCTCGCGGTCTGCGGCCAGGGCGGCCAGGTGTACGACGCCGGGAAGCACCGTCTGCTGACCTCGGTGCCCCTGGACCGGGAGCCGGCCGTCACGGCGCTGGCCAAGATCGAGGCCGAGGCCGGTCCGCTGTTTCTGGCGGGCAGCCGCGACGGCCTGGACGGCGAGGTGCTCGTGGGTCCCGGCTACACGGTCTCGGGTCCGCTTCCGACGACGCCGCTCACGGACGTCTCGGACCTGTGGAACGCGCCCCTCAACAAGATCTACATCCAGCATCCGACGCTCACGGACGACGAACTGGCCGACGTGGCCCGCCGGACCACCGACGGCCTCGTCTCGGTCACCATGGCCGGGGAGGGCGTCGTCGAGCTGCTGCCGCTCGGGCTGTCGAAGGCGACGGGGCTGTCGCTGGCCGCACGGCGGCTGGGACTGAGGGCGGAGGACTCCATCGCCTTCGGCGACATGCCCAATGACGTCCCGATGTTCTCCTGGGCGGCCCACGGGGTGGCCATGGCCAACGCCCACAGGGAGCTGAAGGCGGTCGCGGACGAGGTGACGGCCTCGAACGACGAGGACGGCATCGCGGTGGTGCTGGAGAGGCTGCTGGGCTGAGGCACCGGCCCACCAACCCGTGTCCTGCGGGGCGGGGCCTGGTCCGCGGTTCTGGTCCTCGCCTGCGGTTTCCGCCTTCGCCTTCGGCGTTCCGTTTCCGTTCCCGGACGCCGTTCCCGGCCGTGCTGACGGTTGTGTCGTACAGGTCCTGCTGTCGGTCTGAGCGGAGGATGCACGGATCGAACGTGCGCGGGCTTTCGGCCCGACCACGGCTTAGCAAGCCGGTGCCTTACCACTCGGCCAATCCTCCGGGTGGGCGGCCCACGCGAAGCGATTCGCGTGCTCGAAGCGGCCGCCCCGGGCAGCTCCCCGTGCGGGGCGGCTCGACGGAGCGGGTAGTTACTCCGGAGCCTGCCGCGGGCTGCCCTGCCGGGAGCTCGGCGTACTGCCGTGCATGGACATCGCCCAGCTCCTCTCCCGGCTCGTGACGCCGCCGTGCGGCGTGGTGAACACCACCACTGTGCCGTGACGAGAGGCGTCTGCGCCACCGAATTACGAGGTGAGCGGCCGGCCATACGACCGGACGGCATACGACCGGACGGCACGCGGCCGGCCCGGTCGTCCTGACCGGGCCGGTCACCGCCACCGGCGCTCCTCACTCCTCGCCGGCGATCGTCAGCGCGCGCAGCTTCTGTCCGGCGTACCAGGTGGCCGCCACGGTCACCAGCACCAGCAGCACGGTCGCGGCCGGCAGTCCGACGTCGGAGGTGACCAGGTCCCCGCCGGCGACCTCGTGGGCGACGGCCAGCGCCCACTGCTGGACGCTCAGCGTGCGCGCCCCGGGGACCAGGGAGCCGAACAGCGTCTCCCACACGAGCGCGTAGACGAGTCCGAAGACCACCGCGTGCCGGGAGGCCGTGCCCAGCAGGAGGAAGAGGGCCGCGTAGGCGATGGAGGCGACCAGGGCGGCCACGGTGTAGGCGACGGCGATCTGCTGGCCGTTGCCGTTGAGGATCAGTCCGGCGATCAGCGTCGGCACCGCGGAGAACGCCATGGTCGACGCGATCGCCACGATCAGCTTGGTGAAGATGATCGTCGACCGCTTCACCGGCTTGGACAGCAGGTACACCACCGAGCCGTCGTCGATCTCCGGTCCGATGGCGCCGGTACCGGCGATGACGCCGATGATCGGCACCATGGTGGCGAGCGCGAACCCGCCGAGGACGTTCGCCGCGGTCTGGTCGTCGGCTCCGGCGAGGGCGCGGACGGCGACGGCGATCACGATCAGCAGCAGCGGCAGCGCGCCGAGGACGAGGGCCCGACGGCGGCCGAGCAGGGCCCGGTAGGTGAGCCGGGCGACTGTGGGGTCGTACATCGGGGCCTCCTACGCCGCGACCAGGTACGAGAAGACGGACTCGAGGGACTCGTCGGACGGCGAGACCGTGTGCAGCCGGATGCCGAGATCCCGGGCCACTTTCGGCAGCAGGGCCGTGAACCGGCCGAAGTCGACGGCCTGGATGTGCAGGGCGCCCTCGGTGAGGTCCACCTCGATGCCGGCCGTCGAGGGGTCGGCGATCAGCGCGGCCGCAAGAGCCCGGTCGTCGCTGGAGCGCACCAGGTAGCGGTGCGGGCGGTCGGTCATCAGACGGCGGATCCTGCGGAAGTCGCCGCTGGCCGCGTGGCGTCCGGCGACGATGACCTCGATGTGCCAGGCGAGCTGCTCGACCTCCTCCAGGATGTGGGAGGAGAACAGCACCGTGCGGCCCTCGTCGCCCATGCGCCGCAGCAGGTCCATCAGCTGCATCCGCTGACGCGGGTCCATGCCGTTGAACGGCTCGTCGAGCAGGAGCAGCGAGGGTTCGTGGACGAGGGCGCCGGCCATCTTCACGCGCTGCCGCATGCCCTTGGAGTAGGTGGAGATCTTCCGGTCCTGCGCGTACTCCATCTCGACCGTGGCGAGCGCCTTCTGGGCGGCCTTGGCGCCCAGGCCGTGCAGCTCGGCGCTGGCGAGGACGAACTCGCGGCCGGTGAGGAAGTCGTACATCGCCTCCCGCTCGGGGACGATGCCGATGTGCCGGTAGATCTGCTCGTTGCGCCACACCGGCTGTCCGTCGAGGGTGATGCTGCCGGTGGAGGGGGCGAGGAAGCCGGCCATCATGTTGATCAGCGTGGACTTTCCGGCGCCGTTGGGGCCGAGCAGACCGGTGACGCCGGGGCCGATCGTCATGGTGATGTCGTTGACGGCGACCACGTTGCCGAACCACCGGGAGACGTGGTCGATGCTGAGGGTCGTCACATTCCCACCTTCTTGTAGCGGCGCACCAGGAGACCGTATGCGGCGGCGACGAGGCCGAGGACGACGAGGAGGTAGACGACGCCCTGCGCCGTGCTGGGCCCAGCGCCGCCGGGCATCGTGGAGGTCGCGCCCAGGAAGGCGGTCTGCACTCCGTCGATCAGGGTGACCGGCGAGAACAGGCCGATCCAGGGGATGACAGCGGTGTTGTCCTGGACGTACGCGATGGCCTGGAGAGTGGAGACGGCACCGTAGGAGATCATCAGCACGGCGATCACGGCGGCGATGCCGAACCCGCGGCGCGGGGTGACCGCGGCGACGACCAGGCCGATGCCGGAGAACAGCAGGGAGAGCAGGGCCACGGAGACGAGTCCCTGGGCGAATCCCTTGGTCTGGTCGGTGAAGTCCAGCTTGGCCAGCAGGGCTCCCACGTAGAGCACCAGCAGCGGTGCGGCGGTCAGGATGAACATCGCAGAGGCCAGCGCCGCGTACTTGGCGCGGACGTAGTCGGAGGTCTCGATGGGCCGCGAGAAGTACAACGGCACGGTCCTGAAGCGCAGATCGCGGGAGACGGCCTGCGGGGCCTGCGAGGCGACGTAGAGGCTGATGACGGCCTGCATGACGAGGGCGTAGTCCGTGTACGCGATGGGCAGGTCCTTGGCCTTGGTGAAGACCGCGACGGCGACCATGATGGCCGCGGGGACGCACATCACCGCGAACAGCAGCATGGGCAGCACCTTGGACTTCACCGAGCGGCCCAGGCCGTAGGCACCGCGCAGCGACTGCGAGTACAGCGAGCGGCGGGCGTAGGCGCGGCCGAGACGGGGCCCGTCGTAGGTGCGGTAGCCGATGTCGTGGATCCGGGCCCGGTCGCCCGAGGGCGGTGCCGCGGAGTGCTCAACCGCCATGGCCGACCGCCTCCTTCCGCTGTCCGTCGCGCTGTTCGTCGTTGCCCCGGTCGCCGAGGCTGTCCTGCTTGTCCCGGAAGACCTCCGAGATGTGGTGCCGGCGCTGCTCCATGCGCACCAGGCCGAGACCGAGGTCCGCGACCACGTCCCGCACCAGGTCGTACGTCTCCTCGCCCTGCGCGGTGAGCAGCAGGATGTGGCCGGCGCCCGGCAGGCCCGTGCCGTCCTGGGTCTCCACCCCGCGTGCACGGAGCGCCTCACGCACCGCGCGGGTGCCGTCCGGGTGCTCGTCGCTGTCGGTGACCTCGATGGCGAGGGTGGTCGTGGTCCGGGTGAAGTCGGTGGTGGAGCTGGAGCGCAGAAGCTTGCCGCCGTCGATGACGACGACGTGGTCGCAGGTGCGCTCGAGCTCGCCCAGCAGATGCGAGGTGACCAGGACCGAGATGCCGAAGTCGCTGTGGATGCGGCGGATCAGTCCGAGCATCTCGTCGCGGCCGACCGGGTCGAGGCCGTTGGTCGGCTCGTCGAGGAAGACCAGCTGCGGGTCGTGCACCAGCGCCTGGGCGAGCTTCACACGCTGCTTCATGCCGGTGGAGT
This sequence comes from Streptomyces thermovulgaris, assembly GCF_002155915.1. Lineage (GTDB taxonomy): Bacteria > Actinomycetota > Actinomycetes > Streptomycetales > Streptomycetaceae > Streptomyces > Streptomyces thermovulgaris. The sequence continues at coordinate 5,762 of NZ_MUME01000229.1, forward strand.
AGCCGCCGATGGGGCGGTAGCGCTCCTCGTACAGACCGACGTGACGCAGGGTGTCCGCGGTGCGCTCGCGCGCGGCCGCCGGGGGCAGACCGGACATGCGCGCCATGTGGACGACGAACTCGGTGGCCGAGACGTCGGGCGGCAGGCAGTCGTGCTCCGGCATGTAGCCCACGCGCTCGCGGATGGCGGAGCCCTCGGTGGCGACGTCGAGGCCGAGCACCTCGGCGCGGCCCTCGGTGGCGGGGGACAGACCCAGCAGGATCTTGATCAGAGTGGACTTGCCGGCTCCGTTGGCACCGACGAGTCCGGTCACACCGGGTCCGATGTCCACAGAGAGCCGGTCAAGCGCGGTCACCCGGGGGTACCGCTTGCTCAGGCTTTCGGTCGCGATCACAGTCACGCCGTCGACGGTAGTGACCGGTGCTCCGCCCGTCGTCAGACCCGAGGGCCGTCCTGGCATCAGACTCGAGTAGTAGGGGGACCCCTTAAGGGGGCACCCCAGGTCTCATACGGCCGTGGAGGGGGAGGACGTGCGTGGTCCCGGAGGAGGGCGACGCGCGACCGCCGCCGGCGGACGCGTGGGAGCGCGGGGTGCGCACGGCGGGACCGCGCGGACGGTGCCCGCCGCGGGAAGTCGCCGATCCCTGCACAGCATCCCGGGGACAACGGCCGGTTGTCCACAGGTTCTGTCAATTCCCCTGTGGATAACACCACTTGACTGTGGATCAAACCTCCGGAGCGATATTGACCTGCGTGATGTTCGTCTCTTCCGGCAGGCTGGTCGCATGGACGCGCGACGCACCGTGAAGGTGTCGAAGTACCTCTCCCGGCACCTCCGCCACCAGCCCGAAAGGATCGGGCTCACCCTCGACGAGGGCGGCTGGGTCGAGATCGACACACTGCTCGCGGCGGCGGCCGCCCATGGCTTCCCCCTCTCACGCGCGGAGCTGGACCATGTGGTCGCCGCCAACGACAAGCGGCGCTTCACGATCGAGGGCACCCGCATCCGTGCCGCCCAGGGCCACACCGTCGAGGTCGACCTCGGCCTGCCGGCCGCGACCCCGCCGCCGTACCTCTACCACGGAACGGTGGCCCGCCATCTGGACTCCATCCGCGTCGAGGGGCTGCGGCCCATGAGCCGGCACGATGTGCATCTCTCGCCCGACCGCGAGACCGCGATCCGTGTCGGCGCCCGCCGCGGCCGTCCGGTGGTGCTCACCGTGGACGCGGCCGCCATGCACCGCGACGGCCATGTCTTCCACGTCAGCGCCAACGGGGTATGGCTCACAAAGTCCGTGCCACCGCGCTACCTGGGTTTTCCGTCCTCCTCCGAGCCCGCCCCGGCGTGACCGGACACGCCCCCGGCAGCACGGCACACGTCGGGGTGCGGCCGCACAGCGCACTCCAACACCCGCCCTGCTGAGCCCGCAGCCGGCCGACCACGGACAGCGACGGTTTCACGTGGAACACTCCTGAGTGCCTAGGCTCGGGTCCATGAGTCTGCGTCTGAGCACCGTGATCCTTCCGTACCGTCGCTGGCAGGAAGGCGGACGTTCGGCATGGGTCCGTGCCGAACAGCTCGGTTTCCACACCGCGTACACCTACGACCATCTGTCCTGGCGCAGCTTCCGGGACGGCCCGTGGTTCGGAGCCGTTCCGACACTGACCGCCGCAGCGGCCGTGACCGACCGGATACGGTTGGGCACCTTGGTGGCGTCACCGAACTTCCGGCACCCCGTCCCCTTCGCCAAGGAGCTGATCTCCTTGGACGACCTCTCCGGGGGGCGGATCACGCTCGGCATCGGCGCGGGCGGCACCGGCTTCGACGCCACCGCGCTCGGGCAGCAGATGTGGACGCCGCGTGAGCGGGCCGACCGGTTCGCCGAGTTCGTCCTCCTGCTCGACCGGCTGCTGACCGAGGACACGGTGTCGTACGAGGGCGAGTTCTACTCGGCCCACGAAGCCCGCAACATCCCCGGCTGTGTGCAGCGGCCCCGGCTGCCGTTCGCAGTGGCCGCGACCGGCCCGCGCGGGCAGCGGCTCGCCGCACGGTACGGGCAGGCCTGGGTGACCACCGGCGACCCCAGGCTGTACGAGAACGGCACACCGGAACAGTCGGTCCGGGCCCTTCGCGCTCAGATCGAGAAGCTCGCGGAGGCCTGCGCCGCAGAAGGCCGCGCTGTCACCGAACTCGACAAGATTCTGCTGACCGGATTCACCCCGGACCGGGGGCGCCCGCTGGAATCCCTCGACGCGTTCGTCGACTTCGCCGGCCGGCACCAGGAGCTGGGCTTCACCGAGATCGTGATCCACTGGCCGATCCCCGGTTCGGACTTCGCCTCGGACGAGAAGGTCTTCGAGAAGATCGCCCTGGAAGCGGCCGCTCAGCTGAGGTGACCGATACAAGTCCTCGGTTGTGCGATCCGTCGCACGATCGTTTGGCATATGCGCCACAATGAGCCGATGACCTCAGCGACCCGACAGCCCAAGGACCCGGCCTCACCCCAGCTCTCGGACTCACTCGGACGAAGAAGCACGCCGACCGTTCCACCGCGGCTGATCGCCACCGATCTCGACGGCACCCTGCTGCGCGACGACAAGTCGGTCTCCCCCCGGACGATCGCCGCCCTGGCGGCCGCGGAGGAGGCGGGTATCGAGGTCTTCTTCGTCACCGGCCGCCCGGCCCGCTGGATGGACGTGGTCGCCGACCACGTCCATGGGCACGGTCTGGCGATCTGCGGCAACGGCGCGGCCGTGGTGGACCTGCACGGCGGCCCCGGCGCCCACCGTTTCGTGCAGGTGCGCGACCTGGCACGGGAGAACGCGCTGGACGCCGTGCGGCTGGTGCGCGAGGCGGCACCGGGCACGGTGTATGCGATCGAACAGACATACGGCTTCTATCAGGAGCCGGCCTATCCGAAGCTCCACATGGAGATACCCGACGCCCTGGCGCCCGCCGAGGAGCTGCTGGCGGAGGGCGGACTCGGCACCCGGCAGCCGGTTTTGAAGATCCTCGCCTACCACCCCACGCTCGACCCGGACGCGTTCCTCACCGTCGCCCGGCTCGCCGTCGGCGATCGCGCCACCATCACCCGGTCCAGCCCCAGCGCTCTGCTGGAGATCAGCGGCCCGGGTGTCTCCAAGGCCAGCACGCTGGCGCTGTGCTGTGCCGAGCGCGGCATCTCGCCCGAGGAGGTCGTCGCCTTCGGCGACATGCCGAACGACATCGAGATGCTCACCTGGGCCGGCCAGTCCTACGCCATGGGCAACGCCCACCCCGACGCGATCGCCGCGGCCTCGGGAGTGACCTTCGCCAACAACGAGGACGGAGTCGCCGTGGTGATCGAACGGCTGCTGGGGGAGCGGCTGTGACGATCCGGCGGGGTCCGGCCCACGGGTGAGCCGCTACCCCGCCTCCACCAGCAGCTGGGTCTCCGCCTCCCGCTCGATCATCCGCCGCAGCGGTCCGGGCAGGGCGGCCAGTTCCGCGTACGTCCCCTGCTGGACCACTCGTCCCCGGTCCAGGACGATCACCTCGTCCACGGCCTCCAGCCCGGCCAGACGGTGCGTGATGAGCAGAGTCGTACGGCCCTCGGTGGCGGCCAGCAGGTCGGCGGTGAGCGCGTCGGCGGTCGCCAGGTCGAGGTGCTCGGCGGGCTCGTCGAGCACGAGCACCGGGAAATCGGCGAGCAGCGCACGGGCCAGGGCCAGCCGCTGCCGCTGTCCGCCCGACAGCCGGGCCCCGTGCTCGCCGACGAGCGTGTCGAGCCCGTCGGGCAGGGTGTCGACCCAGTCGAGCAGCCGGGCCCGGGCGAGGGCGTCCCGCAGTTCGGCCTCGGTCGCGTCCTTCTTCGCGAGCAGCAGGTTCTCCCGCACCGAGCTGTCGAAGAGATGCGCGTCCTGGGCACACAGTCCGACCAGCCGTCGTACGTCGTCGCCGGCCAGGGTGCGGGCGTCGACGCCGCCGAGGGTGTAGGTGCCCGTCTCCGCGTCGAGGAAGCGCAGCAGCACCTGGGCGAGCGTGGTCTTGCCGGATCCGGACGGCCCGACCACGGCGATCCTGCGGCCCTGTGCCAGGCTCAGGCCGACGTCCGAGAGCGCCGGGCGGTCCTGGCCCGGGTGACGGGCCGTCAGGCGGTCGACGACGAGCGGGAAGGGGGAGACGGGCGCCTTCCGGGGCCGCTCGGGCTCGTGGACGGGTTCGGGGGCGTCCAGGACCTCGTACACCCGCTCCGCGCTGCGGCGCACCCGCTGCCGGTACTGCACGGCGAGCGGCATGCCGAGAACCGCTTCGAAGGCGGCCAGCGGGGTGAGGACGACCACGGCCATGGCCACACCGGCCAGCCGTCCGTCGGCGACCGCCCGGGCGCCCAGAAGGGCCGCTGCCGCGACGGTCAGCCCGGAAATCAGGGCGGTGAGTCCGTCGCCGATCGCGGTGGCGGTGGCGGCGCGCGAGGAGATCCGGGTCAGCGTGTCGTCGGCCCGCCGGGTCTCGGCGGTGCGGGCGGGCAGGGCACCGGCGACCGTCAGTTCGGCGGTGCCGGTGAGCAGGTCGGTCACCCGGGTGGCGAGGACGCCCCGTGCGGGGGCGAGCCGGTGCTCGGCGCGCCGTGACACGGCCCCGGTGATCAGGGGGACCCCCGCACCGGCCGCGAGCAGGCCGGCGGCGAGCACCGCACCGGCCTCGGGCAGCAGCCGGCCCGTGAAGACGACGGAGGCCGTGGAGACGACAAGTGCCGCACCGGCGGGCAGCAGCCAGCGCAGCCAGTAGTCCTGCAGCGCGTCCACGTCCGCGACGAGCCGGGTGAGCAGGTCGCCGCGGCGCATCCGGTGCAGTCCGGCCGGCGCCAGGCGTTCCAGCCGGCGGTAGACGGCCACCCGCACATCGGCGAGCATCCGCAGCACGGCGTCGTGCGACACCAGCCGTTCCGCGTACCGGAAGACCGCCCGTCCGATGCCGAAGGTCCTGGTCGCCGTGACCGCCATCATCAGATGGAGCACGGGCGGCTGCTGGGACGCCCGCGAGATGAGCCATCCGGACGTGGCCATCAGCCCGACCGCGCTGCCGAGTGCGAGGCTGCCGAGCAGCAGGGCGAGAAGGAGACGGCCGCGCCGGGGGCCGGACAGCGCCCGGACCCGGGTCAGGACGCTCCCCCGGGCCGTGGTGCCCTCGGCTTCGGGCCCGGGCGAGGCGGCGGTGTGCTCCGGCGGCGGCTCGTCCGCCGGCCGTGCCGCGGTGCTCGGGGCCGCGGCCCGCGCGGGGGCGGAGGGCTTGGCTCCGTCGAGGTGCACCACCCGGTCCGCCAGCTCCAGCAGGGCCGGCCGGTGCACCACCAGCAGCACCGTCCGCCCGGCGGACAGGCGTCGCACCGCTGCCACGATCTCCGCCTCGGTGGCTCCGTCCAGGGCGGCCGTCGGTTCGTCGAGCAGCAGGACGGGCCGGTCGGCGAGGAAGGCCCGGGCGAGCGCGAGCCGCTGGCGCTGTCCCGCGGACAGCCCGGCCCCGTCCTCACCGAGCCGGGTGTCCATCCCCTCGGGCAGCGCGTCCACGAATTCCAGTGCCCCGGCGTCGGCCAGCGCCCTGCGCACGGCGGCGTCGTCCGCGTCGGGCCGCGCCAGCCGTACGTTCTCGGCGATGGTCCCGGCGTACAGGTGCGGACGCTGCGGCACCCAGGCGATCCGCGACCGCCACTGCTCCAGGTCGAGGCCGGCCAGATCGGCTCCCGCGATCCGCACCCGGCCCGCGGTGGGCCGTACGAATCCCAGCAGCACGTTCAGCAGGGTCGACTTGCCCGCACCGCTGGGGCCGACGAGGGCGACCGTCTCTCCCGGCCGTACCGCGAAGGACACGTCCGTCACGGCGTCCACGGACCGCCCGGGATAACGGACGGTCACCTTCTCGAAGGACAGGGTGCCCGTCGGGACGGCACCGGTACCGGTTGCCGGCACCGGTGTCTCCAGTACGGCGAAGACCTCCTCGGCCGCCGCCAGCCCCTCCGCCGCCGCGTGGTACTGCGCACCCACCTGCCGCAGCGGGAGATACGCCTCGGGCGCGAGCACCAGGATGACCAGTCCGGTGTACAGGTCCATGCCGCCGTGGACGAGCCGCATGCCGATCGTGACCGCGACCAGGGCCACCGACAGGGTGGACAGCAGCTCCAGGGCGAAGGAGGACAGAAAGGCGATCCGCAGCGTGCGCATGGTCGCCCGCCGGTATGCACCGGTGATGCGCCGGATCGACTCCGCCTGTGCCTTGGCCCGGCCGAACACCTTCAGGGTCGGCAGCCCCGCCACGATGTCCAGGAAGTGTCCGGACAGCCGGGACAGCAGCCGCCACTGACGGTCCATGCGGGACTGTGTGGCCCAGCCGATCAGCACCATGAAGACGGGGATCAGCGGAAGGGTGCCCACGATGAGGGCCGCGGAGACCCAGTCCTCGGTGACGATCCGCGCGAGCACCGCCACCGGGACGACCACCGCCAGCCCCAACTGCGGCAGATAGCGCGAGAAGTAGTCGTCCAGGGCGTCGATCCCGCGTGTGGCCAGGGCGACCAGCGAACCGGTCCGCTGCCCGCTCAGCCAGCCGGGGCCGAGTGCCGTCGCACGCTCCAGCAGCCGTCCGCGCAGCTCCGACTTCACCGCCGCGCTCGCCCGGTGCGCGGCGAGCCCGGTCAGCCAGGAGACCAGCGCCCGGCCGCAGGCCACGGCCACCAGCAGCAGCAAGGGGGTGCGGAGTTCGCCCACCGCCCTGTGGTGCTGGAAAGCGCCCACCACCACCTCGGCGATGAGCATCGCCTGTGCGATCACCAGTCCCGCGCCGACGGCGCCCAGCCCGACGACGGCCACCAGGAAGAGCCGGGTGGCACGAGCGTGACGGAGAAGTCGCGGATCGATCGGTTTCACGTGAGACGCCCTTCGGCCCCAAGGGTGTGTTTCACGTGAAACACACCCTTGTCGGACTCAGTGCGCGGAGTCGGCGAGGTGCTGCGTGCCGATCCGCTTGCGGAACACCCAGTAGGTCCATCCCTGGTAGAGCAGGACGACCGGCAGGGCGATCACCGAGAGCCAGGTCATGATCTTCAGGGTGTAGGGACTGGAGGAGGCGTTGGTGACCGTCAGGCTCCAGTCCGCGTTGAGCGTGGACGGCATGACGTTCGGGAAGAGCGTCAGGAAGAGCATCGCCACAGCCGCCACGATGGTGACGCCGGACAGGGTGAACGCCCATCCCTCGCGTCCCGCCCGGTTCGCCACCAGGGCGGCGACCAGTGCGGCGGCCGCGGCGACCAGCGCGACCAGGCTCGTGCCGTCCCCCTTGTCGGCCTGGGTCCACAGCAGGAAGGCCAGAGCCAGGACGGCCGTGACCAGTCCCACGCGCTGCGCCAGCCGCCGTGCACGCCCCCGGATGTCACCGACGGTCTTGAGCGCCGCGAACACCGCGCCGTGGAAGGTGAAGAGCGTCAGCGTGACCAGACCGCCCAGCAGGGCGTACGGGTTGAGCAGGTCCCCCAGGCCGCCCACGTACTCGAAGTCGGAGTCGATCTTCACTCCGCGCACGATGTTCCCGAACGCCACGCCCCACAGGAAGGCGGGGACGAGCGAGGTCCAGAAGATCGCCGCATCCCAGTTGCGCTGCCAGCGTTCCTCCGGCCGCTTCGAGCGGTACTCGAAGGCGACGCCCCGGATGATCAGACAGATCAGGATGGCCAGCAGCGGCACATAGAAGCCGGAGAAGAGCGTGGCGTACCACTCGGGGAAGGCGGCGAAGGTGGCGCCGCCGGCCGTGAGCAGCCACACCTCGTTGCCGTCCCAGACGGGGCCGATGGTGTTGATCAGTACCCGCTTCTCGGCACGGTCACGGGCGAGCAGCCGGGTGAGGATCCCGATTCCGAAGTCGAAGCCCTCCAGGAAGAAGTAGCCGATCCACAGGACGGCGATCAGTACGAACCAGAGAGTGTGCAGTTCCATGGCGGTGCGGCTCCCTCGGCCTAGTACGAGAAGGCCATCGGCTTGTCGGCGTCACGGAGATCGCCGCCGATCTTCTTGGGCGGAGCGAGGTCGGCCTCGGTGAGCTCGGGCGGTCCCGCCTTGACGTACTTGGCGAGCAGCTTGACCTCGATGACGGCCAGGGCGGCGTAGAGCAGGGTGAAGATGCTCATCGAAGTGATGACCTCGGCCTGGGACACGCCCGGGGAGACCGCGTGCCGGGTCTGCATCAGGCCGTAGACGACCCAGGGCTGCCGGCCCATCTCGGTGAAGAGCCATCCCCAGGAGTTGGCGATCAGCGGGAACGCCATCGTCCAGAGCCCCAGGAGCCAGTACATCCGGGTGAGCTTCGCTCCGAGCGGCTTCTTCAGCAGCACCAGGTGCGGCACCTCGTCCTCCCCGGTGCGCAGGGCGGCCGGCAGAAGGAACTTCCTGCGGGTGAGCCAGAGCCCCAGCAGGGCGATCGAGAAGGACGCCATGCCGAAGCCGATCATCCAGCGGAAGCTCCAGTAGGCGACGGGGACGACGGGCCGGTAGTCACCGGGGCCGAACTGCTTCTGCAGGGCCTCGTTGGTGTCGTTGATGCCGGGCACGGGCGAGTCGAAGTCGCCGTGGGCGAGGAAGGACAGAAGTCCGGGGATCTCCAGTGCGACCTTGTTGTGCCCCTTGTCGACGTCCCCGTACGCGAAGACCGAGAAGGGTGCCGGGCTCTCGGTGTCCCACAGCGCCTCGGCGGCGGCCATCTTCATGGGCTGCTGCTCGTACATGACCTTGCCGAGGACGTCTCCGCTGATCGCGGTGAGCAGGCCCCCGACCGCCATGGTGACCAGGCCGAGCCGCAGCGAGGTGCGCATGACGGAGATGTGCTTCCTGCGCATGAGGTGGTAGGCGGCGATGCCCACCATGAAGGCGCCACCGGTCAGGAAGGCCGCCGAGAAGGTGTGGAAGACCTGGCTGAGCGTGGTGTTCTGGGTGAGCACCAGCCAGAAGTCGGTGAGCTCGGCCCGGCCCTTCTCCTCGTTGATCCGGTAGCCGACGGGGTGCTGCATCCAGGAGTTGGCCGCGAGGATGAAGTAGGCCGACACCAGCGTGCCGAACGCGACCATCCAGATGCAGGCCAGGTGGATCTTCCGGGGCAGCTTGTCCCAGCCGAAGATCCACAGGCCGATGAAGGTGGACTCGAAGAAGAAGGCGATCAGCGCCTCGAAGGCGAGCGGTGCGCCGAAGACATCACCGACAAAGCGGGAGTAGTCCGACCAGTTCATGCCGAACTGGAACTCCTGCACGATGCCGGTGACCACACCCATGGCGATGTTGATCAGGAAAAGCTTGCCCCAGAACTTGGTGGCCCTGAGGTACTTCTCCTTCTCCGTGCGCACCCAGGCGGTCTGCAGTCCAGCCGTCAGGGCAGCCAGAGAGATCGTCAGGGGGACGAACAGGAAGTGGTAGACGGTCGTGATGCCGAATTGCCAGCGCGCCAGTGTCTCCGGCGCCAACGCCAGGTCCACGTCGTCACTCTCCTTACGTCACCACCGAGGTGGCGACGGTTTGCCCCGATGTGACCTGCACAACAAGGCCATAATGGACGTACTTGTGAAAGCGTTCACATTCACAAGCAATTATGGCGCACGTGTCCTCGGAGCTCGAAAGGGGGTCCCCCCTGATGTCAACCCCTTGAATGAGACATGCCGGCCGGCAGCAGTCGGGGCGGGCCCGGGACCCGCCCGGCGCCCGCCCCGGCCGTATCGCTCAGAGCTCCTTGCGGAACTCCTCCGCCGTCTTCAGGAAGATGTCGTTCGCCTCGGTCTCTCCGACGGTCACCCGCACGCCCTCGCCCGGGAACGGCCGGATCACCACGCCCGCCCGCTCACACGCCTCGGCGAAGTCGGCCGTGCGCTCCCCCAGCCGCAGCCACACGAAGTTGGCCTGGGTCTCGGGCACCGTCCAGCCCTGCGCACGCAGCCCGTCGACCACCCGCGTGCGCTCGCGCACCAGCGCATCGACCCGCTCCAGCAGTGCGTCCTCGGCCCGCAGCGAGGCGACCGCCGCCTCCTGCGCCAGCTGGCTCACGCCGAACGGCACCGCCGTCTTGCGCAGCGCCGCCGCCACCGGCTCATGGGCGATCGCGAAGCCGACCCGCAGCCCGGCGAGGCCGTACGCCTTGGAGAAGGTGCGCAGCACACAGACGTTCGGCCGGTCGCGGTAGAGCTCCACCCCGTCCGGCACCTCGGGGTCGCGGATGAACTCGCGGTAGGCCTCGTCCAGGACCACCAGCACGTCGGAGGGCACCCGGTCCAGGAAGCGCTCCAGCTCGGCCCGCCGCACCACCGTGCCGGTCGGGTTGTTCGGATTGCAGACGAAGACCAGACGGGTGCGCTCGGTGATCGCGTCCGCCATCGCGTCCAGGTCGTGCACCTCGTCCGAGGTCAGCGGCACCCGCACGGAGGCCGCCCCGCTGATCTGCGTGATGATCGGGTACGCCTCGAAGGACCGCCAGGCGTAGACGACCTCGTCCCCGGGGCCGCTGGTGGACTGGAGCAGCTGCTGGGCGACACCGACGGAGCCGGTGCCGGTGGCCAGGTGGGAGGCCGGCACGCCGAAGCGCTCGGCCAGCTCGTCGATCAGGGCCGTGCACGCCATGTCCGGGTAGCGGTTGAAGGAGGAGGCGGCGGCCGTCACCGCCTCCATCACTCCCGGCAGCGGCGGATAGGGGTTCTCGTTGGAGGACAGCTTGTACGCCACCGGGCCGCCGGCCGCGGCGGGCTTCCCCGGCTTGTAGGTGGGGATACCCTCCAGCTCGGCGCGCAGCTTCGGGCTCGTCTTGCTCACCGCAGTCCTCCTCGTGACCACCACCGGCTTCCAATACTGCACACCTTATGAGGATTGAATGCCGCTGCGAATGGGTCGGACGCCATCAGCTGTGCATCACTTGTGCATCGGCCGGGCGAATCACCCGGGCACCGGCCGGGCGGACCACCGGGCACCGGCTGCGCGGTGCGGCTGACCTCATGAGTCACACCCGCATCAGGCGCATCACCGCCTCAGGACCTGCTCCCCGAGGGGGCGCGTCAAGATATATCCACGCGCCGGTGGCCTGCGCCGTGGCGCGCATCCCTCGTGAAGGTGAGTTGAGACCTCTTCGAGACCTCGGGGGCTCGACAGGTTCATACGGGCCACCACGTCAGGTCCTGCCATTGCTTCTCTCAACTGACATGTTTTCAAAGAAAATCGAGCGCGGATGACCATGCAGAAACGTGCCTGTCAACAACTGCATATGCGTCCGCACTGCCCCGCCGCATGAGCCCTACTATCGGCACGCCATGACAGCAGCAGGGAAGCACCAGGTGAGCCGCGCGGAAACCTCACGCCGAGGCGGTCGGTCGGGCCGGGCGGGCATCAGAGACGTGGCCGCCGCCGCCGGAGTCTCCATCACGACCGTCTCCGACGCCCTCAACGGCAAGGGCCGGCTCCCCGACGCCACCCGACGCCATGTCCGCGAGGTCGCCGACCGGCTGGGATACCGCCCCTCGGCCGCGGCCCGCACCCTCCGTACCGGCAAGTCGGGCCTCATCGGTCTGACGGTGACGACCTACGGGGATGAACCTTTCACCTTCACCGAGTTCGCGTACTTCGCCGAGATGGCCCGGGCCGCCACCTCGGCCGCGCTCGCCCGCGGCTACGCCCTCGTCATCCTGCCCGCGACCTCGCGCCACGACGTGTGGTCGAACGTCGCCCTGGACGGCACGGTCGTCATCGACCCCTCCGACCAGGACCCGGTCGTCAGCGAACTGGTCCGTCAGGGCTTACCCGTGGTCAGCGACGGCCGCCCGGCCGGCACGCTCCCCGTCACCGCCTGGGTCGACAACGACCACGAAGCCGCCGTCCTCGGCATCCTGGACCACCTCGCCGAAGCAGGCGCCCGCCGCATCGGCCTGCTCACCGGCACCACCACGGACACCTACACCCACCTGTCGACGACCGCCTATCTGAACTGGTGCGAGCGCGTCGGCCAGGACCCGGTCTACGAGGCCTATCCCGCCCACGACCCGTGCGCGGGCGCCGTCGCCGCCGACCGGCTGCTGGCCCGCCCCGACCGGCCCGACGCCGTCTACGGGCTGTTCGACCCCAACGGCACCGACCTGCTCGCCGCCGCCCGCCGCTACGGCCTGCGCGTCCCCGAGGACCTGCTGCTGGTGTGCTGCAGCGAGTCCACCGTGTACGCCAGCACGGAGCCGCCCATCACCACGCTCTCCCTGAAGCCGCGCCGGATCGGCACCGCGGTCGTGCAGCTCCTCATCGACGCGATCGAGGGCGTCGAGTCGGAGCACCCGGTCCAGCAGGTCATACCGACCGAGCTGATCGTGCGCACCTCGTCCCAGCGACGCCCGCAGCGCCGCACGATCAGCCCGCCCCGCGCCTCGGACGGGCACTAGCGAAGGGCGCTGCACGGACCGGGCCGGCCCCGGTGGGCCGTGCCCGGTGACCGGGGGAGCGGGTTCGGTGCGCACGGCCGCACGGCAAAGTGAGGGACCGGGGAAAGAAGGACCGGAGAGAAGGCCGGCGCGGAGCTCCGGCACATGACGACGACGCCGCGGACGCCCGCACCGGACCCGCGGGCCCACGGCACGGTCCGCACACCGCTCCCCGGTGCTCCGGCAGGCGATCTCCGCCCCGTCGCGACGCCTCCGGCACGTCTCCCCGCGCCCTTCGGGCAGGTCCGGGCGGGGGACTGCCGGGGCACGCACCGAACACCGCTGTCCGGCGGGCACAATGGTGGCTGCCGGAGTGCTGGAGCAAAGCGGCCGCGGGGTCGTCGCAGGCCAGTCATTCGGGGCGAAAGCCGCGGTGGACCGGAGCCTTGCTCCGATTCACCACCCCTGGGTCATCACATGGCGCGATCCGCATTCCTATGATGGGCCCACGACACCGCAGGCCGCTGCGACCAGGCAGTCCGGAGCGGTGCAGGTGCGGCGCGATGGTGGAGGGGTCGATGACGCAGGGGGCCGGTCAGGGACCCGAGGTGGAGCGCACGGCGACGCTGCGCGACTTCCGGGTACCCGCGTACGTCCACGGGACCGGTCCGTACGCCCACAGCACGCCTCTCAGCGAGGCGGCCCGGAGAGGCTACTCCGACGCGTACACACCCACCGAGCGCGACCTGCCGGTCATCAACCGGGGTGACACGGTGCAGGTGGGCGTCTCCCCCGCGGCCGCCGCACAGCCCGGCACCGGCCCGGGTCCCCTGTATGTCGTCGGTGACGTGCACGGCTACCTCGACCAGCTGGTGGCCGCCCTTCAGGAGAAGGGGCTCATCGACTCCGCCGGCCACTGGTGCGCGGGCACCACGCGGCTGTGGTTCCTCGGCGACTTCACCGACCGCGGCCCGGACGGCGTCGGTGTCATCGACCTGGTGATGCGGCTGTCCGCCGAGGCCGCCGCGGCCGGCGGCTACTGCAAGGCCCTCATGGGCAACCACGAGCTGCTGCTGCTCGGCGCCAAGCGGTTCGGCGACACCCCCGTCAACTCCGGTGCGGGCACCGCCACCTTCCAGGCGGCCTGGCTGCTCAACGGCGGCCAGAAGACCGACATGGAGCGTCTGCAGGACCACCATCTGCAGTGGATGGCGCGCCTCGACGCGGTCACGGAGGTCGACGGCTACCTGCTCGTGCACTCCGACACCACCGCCTACCTCGACTACGGCACGTCGATCGAGGAGGTCAACGACACCGTCCGCGAAACGCTCACGCGCAACAACGTGGACGAGGTCTGGGACCTGTTCCGCAAGTTCACCAAGCGCTTCTCCTTCCGCGACGAGGGCGGCGCCGACGCCGTACGCTCCCTGCTCCATACGTACGGCGGCACCCGTATTGTTCACGGCCACAGCCCCATTCCTTATCTGCTGGGCCATGTGGGCTCCGAGGACGGCGACGAGGGCGCGGGGCCGATCGTGGAAGGACCGCATGTCTACGCCGACGGGCTCGCCATCGCAATGGACGGCGGCGTGACCATGGCCGGAAAGCTGTTGGTCCAGCAACTTCCCCTGGAAAACTGACTGTTCACCGGGCAGCCGCCCGGTGAACGCCCGCGCGAATCGGCACCCAATTTGTGCAAACCCCCTGTCATCGCGCGCCGTCACGGCTCTACCATCGGCTTGTCCGTAGCAGGCTCCCCTCCGTTTCTGCCCGACGGCTCGCCGCTGTGCGAGCCCCAAGCCCTACGGAGCATCGGGGGATGCACATGAACAGCGTTCCGCAGCACCTGCTGGACGAGGACCGTCCGGAATACGAGCGAGTCCTCGACGCGGCGCTGCGCTCCGCCCCGTACCGTCCGGAACTGGCCGCTGTCGGACAACGGCTCGATCCCGACCAGCTGCGCACCCTGGCGCTGGGCGCCACCGCCCTGATCACGGCCGCCGCGGCGGCCGAGTACCGGCACTACGTCAAGATCCGTGAAGAACTGCGCCGGTCGGCGTCGGCGCCCCTGTCCCCCGCCGGCCGCTCCGGCTCCGCCGAGCCGGACGGAACCGAACTGGCCACCACCGTGGAGGGGGTCGTCGAGACCACCGGAGCGGGCGTGGGCGCCGTCGTCATCGTGCTCGCCCCCGTCCTGGCCGGAGTGGCCGCCGTTCTCTTCCTGCTCATCGGGTACGTCCTGAAGATGCTCGCCCCGGAGCAGGACTTCGCCCAGACCATGATCACCACGGGCTGGGTGTTCGGTGCCGTGACCGCGGTGGCGATCCTCGTGGCCACCGCCGGACTGCTGCTCACCGCACTGCGCAACCGCCCCTCGCCACAGCCCGGTTCCCACGGCGAACTGGCCGAGGAACTCGCCCAGGCCAGAGAGGCCTGGCACAAGGCCCTGCTCGAACGAGGCATCCTGCCGTTCCTGCGCGACGCGCTCACCGAGGCCGGCTCCTCCGCGCCGGCCCCCGCAGAACCGGCGGCGCCCTCCGGCCGCATCCCCCAACTCGGCTACGACCGCCCCGGGTTCAGCAGTCCCCACGACGGGATCCCGGGTCCCCGCCCGAGCTTCTCCCGTCCCGACTTCTCCCGCCCCGACTTCACCAGCCCGGACTTCGGGGGTCCGGAACACCAGCCGGAGTGACCGGGGCCCTCACCCGAAGGCCCCGGCGCACCCCGTTCTCCGTACGCGACGGCTCTCAGTCCACGACCGGCAGGTACACCTTGTTGCCGGCGGCCGCGGACTCCTTCGCCTTCCGGGCCATGCCCTCCTCGATCTCGGCCTGGGTGACGCCGTGTTCACGGCGGATGTCCATCCACGGGAACACGGCACACCGGTCCCGACGTGCGTGTTCCCCCGGCATTCACGGGAGTGCGGCAGGCGGCCGCCATATGGCCGGAGCGAGCGGCTTCCGCAGCTTCACCACCTTCCGTGTCCGGCTCCCGCGCCGGGCAAGTCCTGGGGGGCCGCTCGCACACATCCCGGGCAGAGGCAAAGCCTGCCCGAGTCACCAGGTCGGCGTACGCCCCCTGAACATGCCCGGCCCCAGACCGGACAGGACGCCGGTCGAGGCCGTTTCAGCCGGACGCGGTGCCTGGTGCGCCGCCCGTCGGCTCACCAGGGACGCGAGGCCGCCCGAACCGCTCATCCCTCCAACACGACAGGGCAGGATCAGAGTCGGGACCGGCCTGTATCCGGGCACGGCTCCCCTGATGCTCCCGGCAGCGGAAGTCCTGATCAGGCCTTCCGCGACCGGACCACCCCCGGCGCCATCCAGGCCGAGGTGTGGTTCGGTCTTCGTCGTCGGAAGTCAGGCGCGATCCCGCCGCGCCCATACCTGTGTGCTGTGGCTGAAGCCCAGGGAGGCCAGCCCTTCGGACTGACACAACCTGTCGGACGGGCCGCCAACCTCGGTCTGCAGCAGCTGGTAGGCGGCACCATGGGACTGACCCCAGTGCATCGCGGCCCGCCACAGCACCCGCCCGAGCCCCTGCCCCCGCGCCTCGGGCAGGACGGCGAAGTACTGGGGCATGAGCTGGGGACAGCCGATCGCGTCGTGCCGTACTTCCATCGGGCCGATCGCGCCCACGATGCGACCGTCCACAGCGGCGGCGAGGACCGGGCCGCACCGGCCGGCCTGCATCTGCCGGTGAAGGAAGGCCAGGCCATCGGCGGCCATGGCCGAGGCGAACGGGGCGAAGGTCTCTTGCACAGCGACCGGCCAGTCAGTGACGGGGCGAACCGGGCCACCGGGGTCGGGGCAGGGTCCAGCGGTGAAGTCCTGAAGCTGAATACGAGTGCCACGCGGGAATTCGGTCTCGGGACCGAGCGGACGCACAACCCTGGCGCTGAGCGCGTCATGCATGACGGCGAGCTTCGCGGCCAGCTCAGCCGCTTCGTCCACGACGCTGTCACGGTGCCCGTAGGCGAAGACCTTGACGGTACCGCGTCCATGCCGGGTCAGAGTGGGAATGAGCGTGTGATCGGGCTGGTGGACCACATCGCCGCAAAGGACCGTCTCGTCCTTCTCTCTGCTCCAGCGCCGGTCCTTGTCGTAGTGGAGGAAGGCACGGTCGGCGGCGGCTGCTCGCAGCGTGTCCTCGAAAAGATCCACGGTGAGCGTGTGGGGATGGACGGGACCGAGAGTCGGCACGATCGGCGCGGTCAGCACGGGCCGGAGCCAGTCCCAGCGGAAGAACACGAGCGGCACCCTAGCGGTCGACCGGTCAGGGCTCAGGCCCCGACGCGAAGACGCCGGGGCCTGAACGAACCGACCGGATCCTGTCGGTCAGTGGGGGTTGTCGTCACCCGCGTCGCAGGAGCACTCCGCGCTCTCCACGACCTCGTCCAGATCCAGGACGGCGGTGACCGCCGAGGTGGCGACGGGTGGCGCGGTGCGGCGCGCCGAGGCGGGCGGACCGGGCAGAAGGTTCACCCTTACGGGCGGGGTCATGAGCCGTTCTCCTTCTCTCCGTGCTGGCAGTAGCTGTACAACGGCGCCTTGGCCTCCTGATAGTGCTTGGCCAGGGGGCGGCAGACCCGGCAGGTGCCGGACAGGGCGCAGCCCTCGCACCCTCCGGTGCGAAGCATGAGACGGTCGGCGATGGCACCGAGCCGGGTGAGGCCGTCGATGCCTTCGGCCATGAGGTCGATCTGGTCGTCGCGGCCGACCTTGCAGATCGAGACCTTGGCGTGCGGATCGGCGTGAAAGAAGGTGTGTCCTGCGTTGCAGCCGGCGAACGGCTTGCGCTTCCGCAGATGGGCAGCGGACTGGGCGAGCAGTGGCTCACCGCCGCCGTAGATCGTGGGCGTCATGTTCGTGTACGCGTGGTGCTCCACATTCCATTCCTCGGCAAGGGCGGCCATCTTGTCGGCCTCGGAGGCGTTGTCCTCGGTCACCACGATGCTGATGCGCAGCGGCAGCCCCGCCTTGCGCGCGGCGTCAATGCCGCGCCGGAACGCCTTCCAGGCCCCACGGCGCTGGGTGAGCGTGTCGAATGACTTCTCACTCGCGCCGTACATGCTGACCACCAAGCGGTACGGCGGAGAGTCCCGGAAGAGCTTGAGGAGGTCCGGACGCCAGAGCAACGAGCCGTTGGTGGAGACGGTGAGCATCATCCCGGCCTCCCAGGCGTACCGGTAGGCATCCCGGAAGTGGGGGTCCATGGTGGGCTCACCGCCGGTGATCTGGAGCCAGAGAACGCCGGCCTCACGCATGATGTCCAGCAGCCGCACCTTGTCCTCCCAGGCAAGACCGGAGAAGGGCCGTTCGCCGAGGTAGCAGTGCTTGCAGCCGAAGTTGCAGCCGAGGTTGATCTCCCAGGAAGCTCGGCAGTAACCGTACGGGGACGGCTCGCGCACCAGCACCGTATCCCGCGCTGACCGGCCGCTCAGGTCGATGTCCCACACGTCGGACGCGGTCTGCACCGCCCAGGCAGGCAAAGCCTCACCGTCGGCAACGGCCTGCCGCAGGCCCTCGTAGTGGCCGACGGGGATACGAGCCCCGGCCCTGGCGCCGGGCTTGAGGAGCAGGTGTCCGTCAAGAAACGGGGAGGCGATCAGAGCGTGGACCATCAGTGATACTCCTTCCCGATCGAGAGGCGCGACGGCACGCGCACGCTCTGGCATCCGGCGACGCGGCAGTAGATCTCGCCAA
This sequence comes from Streptomyces thermovulgaris, assembly GCF_002155915.1. Classification (GTDB taxonomy): domain Bacteria; phylum Actinomycetota; class Actinomycetes; order Streptomycetales; family Streptomycetaceae; genus Streptomyces; species Streptomyces thermovulgaris. Next base: position 23,862 of record NZ_MUME01000229.1, read on the forward strand.
GCCCGTTGCAGGTGCCGCAACTCCTGCCGGACGAGTCGGCACCGCTGCCACCGCAGTCCCCGCAGCTCTCGTTGCGAGGAGGCAGGAGGCACGGGGGCAGGTGACCGGACCCCGTTTGGTG
>NZ_MUME01000023.1 GCF_002155915.1 Streptomyces thermovulgaris
GCCGCCGCCATCGCCGCCGCCGAGGCCGCCGGCCCGGCCGCCGGTGAGAACGTACGGATCGACAGCTGGATCTGGGCCGTCCGTCTGGTCAAGACCCGCTCCATCGGCGCGACCGCCTGCCGGGGCGGGCATGTCCGGGTGAACGGGGAGCGGGTGAAGCCCTCGTACTCCGTGCGCGTGGGGGACGAGGTGCGGCTGCGGCACGCGGGCCGCGAGCGGATCGTCGTCGTCAAGCGGCTGATCCGCAAGCGTGTGGGCGCCCCCGTCGCCGCCCAGTGCTACATCGACAACTCCCCGCCGCCTCCGCCCCGCGAGGCCGTCGCCCCCATCGGCATGCGTGACCGCGGCGCCGGCCGTCCCACCAAGCGCGACCGGCGGGAGCTGGAGCGTCTGCGGGGCCTGGACGGCCGCTTCCGGGGGCGGTGACGGCCCGCCGTCCCGCGCCCGCCGCCCCCGCCCCGCCTCCGCACGGGCCGCCGCCTTCCGGGCGGTTCACCCGTCCGAGAGGGGGGCGGAACCCGCCTTTGCCGAAGCTCTTCCGAGGGGAGTACGGTGCGGAAAGGGGTGGTGATCGGCCATGCGTACGGGCAGTGAGCCCACCACCGCACGCAGTGCTCTGCGGGCGCGGTTCTGGCTGAGTGTGTGGGGGCTGGTCTGGACGGCCCTCGGCACGGCGGTGTTCGCGCTGATGGGGATCCTCGGGTGGGCGGTGGCCTGTGGGGTGCTGTGGCTGGTGATCGCCCTTGATCTGGCGGTGATCGTGCGGCGCATACGGCAGGGGCCGCACTATCAGCCGGGACGGGACGTGCCGCCGTACTGGCCGCCGGAGTAGCCGGAGCAGGCGCCGGCAACCGGTGCCGGGGCCGGTGTCAGGTGTCGAAGTGGGCCCGCTCCAGGTACTCCGGGTTCGGGTCCAGGGCCGCCGCCAGCCGGAAGTGGCGCCTGGCCAGATCGGGGCGGCTCTGCCGTTCGTAGGTGCGGGCGAGCGCGAAGTGCGCGTAGGCGTTGTCCGGCTCGCGCTCCAGCACGATCGTGAACTCCAGCTCGGCCGAGCGCAGCTGTGCGGCGGCGAAGAAGGCGCGGGCACGCAGCAGCCGGGCCGCCGTGTTCTCCGGGTGCGCGGCTATCACCCCGTCGAGCAGCTTCACCGCGCCCCGCGGGTCCTGTGCGGCCAGCAGCTGCTCGGCGGCACGGTAGTGGACGACATGCGTCTCAGGAGTACGTTCGGGCACGGCTGCTTCCTTCCCTTGCCGGGATCGTTCAACGCGCCGCGCCGGCCTCCTTATTCCTCCCGCTGCTCCTGCTGCCTCCGCTCCGCCTGCGGCTTCCGCGGGGCCTGCGGTCCTCGCGGCTTCTGCCCGAGCTCCCGTTCCCTGCGCCTGAGGTCCTCCCAGACCTCCTTCACCCGCTGCCTCAGCCGCTCCAGCGGCACATCGTTGTCGATCACGATGTCCGCGATCCTCAGGCGCTCCTCCCGCGTCGCCTGCGCGGCCATGCGGGCGCGTGCGTCCTCCTCGGTCATGCCGCGCAGGCGTACGAGGCGGTCGAGCTGGGTCTGCGGGCTCGCGTCGACCACGACGACCACGTCGTACTGGGGCGCCAGGCCGTTCTCCGTCAGGAGCGGGACGTCGTGGACCACCACCGCGTCCTCGGGCGCGGCCTCCTGCAGTTCGCGGGAGCGGGCGCTCACCAGGGGGTGCACGATCGAGTTGAGGACCGCGAGCTTCTCGGGGTCGGCGAAGACGATCGAGCCCAGCCGGGGACGGTCCAGGCTGCCGTCCTCGGCCAGGACGTCCTGGCCGAAGGCCTCCACCACCGCCTCGAGTCCGGGCGTGCCCGGAGCGACCACCTCGCGCGCGATGCGGTCGGCGTCGATCAGCACGGCCCCGCACTCCACGAGCAGCCGCGACACCTCGCTCTTACCGGCTCCGATGCCCCCGGTCAGGCCCACGGACAGCATGGTCGGAAGCCTAGCCGATCAGGCTTCGCCCTCCCGCTCCGCCAGGAAGCGTTCGAACTGGCGGCCGATCTCCTCCGCCGTCGGGATGTCGACCGGCTCGGCGAGCATGTTGCCCCGGGTCTGCGCACCGGCCGCCGCGTCGTACTGGTGCTCCAGGCCCTGGACGAGGGCCGTCAGCTCCTCGTCGCCCTCGCGGATCTGACGGTCGATCTCGGTCTGCGTACGCCGGGCGGCGGTGCGCAGGGAGTGGGCCACGCTCGGCAGGACCAGGCCGGTCGCCGAGGTGATCGCCTCCAGGACCGTCAGTGCCGCGTCCGGGTACGGGGAGCGGGCGATGTAGTGCGGCACGTGCGCGGCCAGGCCCAGCACATCGTGCCCGGCCTGCATCAGGCGGTACTCCAGCAGTGCCTCCGCGCTGCTCGGCACCTGCGCCTCCTCGAAGGGGCTGGGGTGGCCCGGCACGAGGTCACTGCGGTTGCCGTGCGGGGTCAGGCCCACCGGGCGGGTGTGCGGGACGCCCATGGGGATGCCGTGGAAGTTCACCGAGAGACGGACGCCCAGCCGCTCCACCATCTGCCGCACGGCCGCCACGAAACGCTCCCACTCCACGTCGGGCTCGGGCCCGGACAGCAGCAGGAACGGCGCGCCCGTGGCGTCCTGCACCAGGTGCAGCTCGATGCGGGGCACCTCGTAGTCGATCCAGCGGTCGCGCCGGAACGTCAGCAGCGGGCGGCGGGCCCGGTAGTCCACGAGCCGGTCGTGGTCGAAACGGGCCACGACCTGGTGGGGCAGCGAGTCCAGCAGCCGGTCGACGATCTGGTCGCCGATCTGGCCCGCGTCGATGTATCCGTCGAAGTGGTAGAGCATGACAAGGCCGGTCGACTCCTGGGCCAGTGCCATATCGACGACTGCCAGACCCTTCGGCTCCCATGCGTACAAACCCTGCGGATCAAGCACTGTGTGATCGCCCCTCCTTGTGTTCGTAGGTTCACAACGAGCAGCGCGGTATCGGCATTCCCGCACTCAGTCCGACGTCCGCCCTCCGGCGGCCCCGGCCCGGGCCGCGACCGCTTCGGGCGTCGGGTCCGGGGCGAGGGCGAAGTGCCCGTCGTCCGGCCCCTCGGCCTTCGGGAGACAGGGCGCGGCAGCCGCGAGGCGGGGATGGCGGTGCGCGGAGGCGAGGGCGTACTCGTGTCCCCGGAAGGACGCGTCACCGGCGCGGGTCCGTGCGTCCGGGGCGGCGTGGGTGACGTTCCTCCTGCACGACCAGGACGGGGCGAAGCCGACCAGTGCCCGGCAGTGGTACGCGGCCCGCCCGGGTCCGAAGCCCGCCTCGGCCGGCGCGCCCGGGATGATGCCGACGGCCCGCATCCCGGCCGGCCGCCGGGTGGTCCGGACGGTGGCCGGCGCGGCGGTGCGCGGATGCGCCGGATGCACCTCGCGCATCCGCGGGAAGGGACTGTGCAGGGTCTCCTGCCGGTCGGCCGAGGGCTCGAAGGCGTCGAGGGCGCGGGCGAGCAGCTCGTCGGCGACGGCGAGCAGCAGGTCGTCCTTGTCGCGGAAGTGCCGGTACACGGCGGTCGGGCCGGCACCCGGACGGGCGCCGAGCGCGCGGAAGGTGAACCTGCCGGTGCCGTCCCTCTCCGGCAGTCCCAGGCTCGCCCCGACGGTGCGCTGCGGCGACAGCGTGGCCGCGCGGCGTCCGCTCCGGCTGCCCCCGGCCCCCATCTCCACCGGCTCCCTCCACCTCGTGCTGGCCCCTGTATTGTGCCCAAGACTGGTGAAAACCATTGCCATCACTGTTGTCAACGTTGTTGACAACGGTGTGTGCGCTTCATTGTGGCGCCTTCGCTCCGATGCACTCCGACAGCACCGTCACGCCGCCGTGCGCGGGCGGACGGCCCGTCGTCCGCCGTGTCCGGCCTCCGCATCGGCCGGGATGCCCTGGGTGCCGGTATGCGGGGGGCGGGGCAGGGGCGCGGCCGGGCACCCCTTTCCTCGGCGGAGAGCGGGCGTTCCTTCCCCGGCGGAGACCACCGGAGTGTCCACCGTGCGGGAGTGCGGCCCGTCAGCGCGGGCGGGCGCGGCGGGCCGGCCGTACGCAGGACGGCCGGTTCCGGTTCCCGCCCCGGCATGCATGCGAGGGGCCATACCCGGAAGGTATGGCCCCTCGCACTGGTCGGCCTCTTCGGCCTGTCGGCCTATGCGGCTAGAACCGGCAGCCGGTGATCAGCTCTGGCCGCCCGCCAGCTTCTCCCGCAGCGCGGCCAGCGCCTCGTCCGAGGCCAGGGCGCCGGAGTTGTCGCCGCCCTCGGAGGAGTACGACCCGCCGGACGCGGCCGGAGCGGCGGCCTCGCCGCCCTCGGCAGCGGCCTGGGCGTCCGCCTCGCGGGACTTGATGACCTGCGCCTGGTGCGCCTCGAAACGGGCCTGCGCCTCGGCGTACTGGCGCTCCCACTCCTCGCGCTGCTTCTCGTAGCCCGGCAGCCACTCGTTGGTCTCCGGGTCGAAGCCCTCGGGGTAGATGTAGTTGCCCTGGTCGTCGTAGGACGCGGCCATGCCGTACAGAGTCGGGTCGAACTCGGCCGCCAGCGGGTCGGGCCCGAAGGCCTCGTTGGCCTGCTTCAGGGACAGCGAGATCCGACGGCGCTCCAGGTCGATGTCGATGACCTTGACGAAGATCTCGTCGTTGACCTGGACGACCTGCTCCGGAATCTCCACGTGGCGCTCGGCCAGCTCGGAGATGTGGACCAGACCCTCGATGCCCTCGTCCACACGAACGAACGCACCGAACGGAACCAGCTTCGTGACCTTGCCGGGCACGACCTGGCCGATCTGGTGAGTACGGGCGAACTGCTGCCACGGGTCTTCCTGGGTCGCCTTCAGCGACAGGGAGACCCGCTCGCGGTCCATGTCGACGTCGAGCACCTCGACGGTGACCTCCTGGCCCACCTCGACGACCTCGGACGGGTGGTCGATGTGCTTCCAGGAGAGCTCGGAGACGTGAACCAGACCATCGACGCCACCCAGGTCCACGAAGGCACCGAAGTTGACGATCGAGGAGACCACGCCGGAGCGGACCTGCCCCTTCTGCAGGGTCGTGAGGAACGTCTGGCGAACCTCGGACTGGGTCTGCTCCAGCCAGGCACGGCGGGAGAGGACCACGTTGTTGCGGTTCTTGTCCAGCTCGATGATCTTGGCCTCGAGCTCCTTGCCGACGTACGGCTGGAGATCGCGGACCCGGCGCATCTCGACCAGGGAGGCCGGCAGGAAGCCGCGGAGGCCGATGTCGAGGATGAGACCACCCTTGACGACCTCGATGACGGTACCGGTAACGATGCCGTCCTCTTCCTTGATCTTCTCGATGGTGCCCCAGGCACGCTCGTACTGGGCGCGCTTCTTCGAGAGGATCAGGCGGCCTTCCTTGTCCTCCTTCTGGAGAACGAGAGCCTCGATCTCGTCGCCGACGGCAACGACCTCGTTCGGGTCGACATCGTGCTTGATCGAGAGCTCTCGGCTCGGGATGACACCTTCGGTCTTGTAACCGATGTCGAGCAGGACCTCGTCCCGGTCGACCTTCACGATGACGCCGTCGACGATGTCGCCGTCGTTGAAGTACTTGATCGTCTCGTCGATCGCCGCGAGGAAGGCTTCCTCGTTACCGATGTCGTTGACCGCTACCTGGGGGGTGGTGGCGGTGGTCTCGGTGCTGCTCGTCATGTGGAAAAGGACTCCGGTACGGACATTGAAGTCGTAGGTACTGCTTACGCCGGAGCCCGTTTCGCTCTGTAGAAGCCGGACAGCCAAGGAAGCGCCACACGAGAGCCCAGTCGGACCACTGGTGGCGCCTCGACAACCGAGGGGACAACAACAGATGCGAGCGCAGCCTGCTCCGTCCGAGGCGCGCAGGCCCGCAGCGCAACTTGTAGCATACGGGGGCAGCCGGGCAGGGTCAATCGCGAAGCCGCGCACTAGGCGCAGAACGCCCCATTCCCGGCAGAAAACCCGGGTTGGCGACCCGCGTGGCCCCGCGGCCCGGACGGAAGGGTACGACGAGGGAGCCGATCATCCAAGAGCCTGAAACCTCCAAGGCGGTTGAAGTTTTCGAGCCGGTCGCCACCCGGCGTGAGGTGGGTGTCACGGAGAGCGTCAGGGCCAATCGGGGCTGGTGGGACCGCAACGCGGACGAGTACCAGACCGAACACGGCGCGTTCCTCGGCGACGACCGCTTCGTGTGGGGCCCGGAGGGCCTGGACGAGGCGGAGGCGGGGCTGCTGGGCGGTCCGGACGAGCTGAGGGGCAAGGACGTCCTGGAGGTCGGCGCCGGTGCGGCGCAGTGCTCCCGCTGGCTGGCCGGGCAGGGGGCGCGCCCGGTCGCCCTGGACCTGTCCCACCGCCAGCTCCAGCACGCGCTGCGCATCGGCGGGACGTTCCCCCTGGTGTGCGCCGACGCCGCCGCGCTGCCCTTCGCGGACGGCTCCTTCGACCTGGCCTGCTCGGCGTACGGGGCGCTGCCGTTCGTGGCCGACCCGCGCACGGTGCTGCGGGAGGTGCGGCGGGTGCTGCGGCCGGGCGGGCGGTTCGTGTTCTCGGTGACGCACCCGATCCGCTGGGCGTTCCCGGACGAGCCCGGCCCGGAGGGGCTGTCGGTGTCCGCGTCCTACTTCGACCGCACGCCGTACGTGGAGCAGGACGAGGAGGGCCGTGCGGTGTACGTCGAGCACCACCGGACCCTCGGCGACCGGGTGCGGGACGTCGTGGCCTCCGGCTTCCGCCTGGTGGACCTGGTCGAGCCGGAGTGGCCGGACTGGAACACCTCCGAGTGGGGCGGCTGGTCGCCGCTGCGCGGAAGGCTGATCCCGGGGACGGCGATCTTCGTCTGTGTACGGGACTGACGTACGGGACTGACGTACGGGGCCGAGTCGCCGAGGGCGGCGCAGCGCGTACGGACCGGAGCGGGACCGGGCACCGGGTACGGGACCGGGGCAGGGGCCGGAGCACGGGACCGGGCGGCCGGAGCGGCGGCAGGGGCCTTGTGAGGTGCCCCTGCCGGGCCGAGGCCCCGTGCCGGGCCGAGGCCGCCCGCTCCGGGACCGCTGCCGGGGACCGCGGCGGGAGTGCGGCTCGGAGCTACGACGCCGCCGACGGGCTCGGCGACGGGTCCGCCGGCTCCACCGTCAGCTCCACCGTCAGCGTCGCGCCGCCGGCGGTGGTGATGCGGAGCAGGAACGTACCGGTGGTGTCGTCCGCGTACAGCCTGGGGAGCTTCAGAAGGCCCTTGTCGTCCGTCCGGAGGTCCGTCAGGGTGCGGACGGGGTTGCCGTCGGCGTCCTTGAAGTAAGGACCCCTGTCGTTCTCGGTGGGGTCGTCCTCCGACCTGATCAGGGTGGCGGTGGCCGCCACCCGGTCCGCGACGGCGCCCCGGTGGGTGGCCCTGACCTCCACCTGGTCGGCGAACTCGCCGCCCGGGGTGCAGGTGAGCGGGGTGTCAAAGGTGCGGGTGAGGGTGTCGGCGGCGCGCTCGGTGACGGTGGCCGTGTAGTCGACGCCGAAGACCGTGCGGCCGACCAGCACCGCGCGGACGGTGAAGTCGCCCGTCTTCTCGCCCGCCTGGAGCACGGGCGCCACCGCCACGCCCGAGGCGTCCGTGACGGCCGCGGCGACCTTCTCCCCGCCGGCGAAGACGGCGTCGGTGTCACCGGTGATCACGAACCGGACCCGGACCTTGCCGACCGGCTTGCCGTCCTCGGTCTCGGCACGCGTGCTGATCCTCTCGGCGAACGCGTCACCGGCCATGGCGGTGAGCCTGCCCGTGCCCGCGTCCTCCAGGTGGTGCACGGTGTCGGTGGGCGTGGGCGACGGGGCGGGCCGGTCCGGGGCCGGCTCCTGCGGGGCGGGCCGCGGAGTGGGCTTGGACGGCGGGGCCGGCCGGTCCGGCGTGGCGGGCTTGTCCGGCTGGGACGGCTTCGGGCTCGCCGTGCCGCCGCCCGGCTTCGCCGGCTTTCCGGATGCGGAGCCCGAGGTGCGGGAGGACGGTCCCGTCGACGCACCGGTGCCCGTCCCGGTCGTCCCGTCGCTGCGCCGGGACGGCAGCGGACCCGTGCCGTCCGGCACCGAGTGGCTGTGCTTGCGGTAGTACTCCAGCCAGGTCAGGACGGTGCGCAGATAGTCCCGCGAGTTGTTGTAGCTGAGGATCGCGCGCTCGAGGTCGGCGTCCTTGGACAGGTCCCAGCCGAAGCGGCACAGGTAGTGGCCGGCGGCGAGGGCGGCGT
>NZ_MUME01000230.1 GCF_002155915.1 Streptomyces thermovulgaris
CCGCGGGGAGGGGGCGGCCGTCGCGCTCAGGCGGCGCCGACCCCGCTCCTGGTGCCGGCCGCGTCCACGGCCGCCTCCTCCTTCGGCAGATGCCGCGTCAGAAGCCCGTAGCCGAGGGCGGCGGCCGTGCCGACACCGGCGCACGCCCCCCACAGCCACCCGGCGCCGAACCGGTCGATGACGGCTCCGGACATCAGGGGCGCGACCAGCGAGGCCACCGCCCAGGACAGGGTGTAGACGCCCTGGTAGCGGCCACGCCCGTGCACCGGGGACAGCCGGACGACCAGCCCGGTCTGGGTCGGTGCGTTGATCATCTCGCCGAGGGTCCACACGCACACCGTGAGGGCGAAGACCCCGACCGACCCGGCGAAGGCGGTGAGCCCGAAGCCGTAGCCGGAGAGCAGGGAGGAGACGATCAGCAGACGCCGGGGGTCCCGGTGCTGGATGAAACGGGTGACCGGTATCTGCAGGGCGACGATCAGGACACCGTTGACGGCGATGGCCAGGCCGTAGTCGGCGGGGGTGAACCCGGCCCGGCCCATGGCGATGGGAAGCCCGACGAACCCCTGCTGGAAGATGAGGGCGACGAGGAAGGACAGCCCGACGACGCCCATGAACCGCCCGTCCCGCAGAACGGTCCACAGACTGACGTCCTCCCCGCCGCTCCCGTCGTTCCCGTGCGTGCTTCCGTGGCCGTTCCCCCGGTCGCCCGGCCGGGACTCGGGCAGCTTCACGAAGACGAGGACCGCGCAGACCGCCGTCATCCCCGCCTCCACCAGGAAGCCGGCGAGATAGCTGACCTCGGCGATGAAACCGGCGGCCATGGAGGAGACGGCGAAACCGAGGTTGATCGCCCAGTAGTTGAGAGAGAAGGCCCGCACCCGGTCCTCGGGGCGCACGATGTCGGCCATCATCGCCTGCACGGCGGGCCGGGAGGCGTTGGAGGTCACACCGACGAGGAAGGCGACGACGGCGATGGAGACCGGATCGCGCATGAACCCGAGCGCCGCGACGGAGACGGCGGTGGACGCCTGGGCGATCAGCAGCGTCGGCCGCCGCCCCAGCCGGTCGGCCATCACGCCCCCGGCGATCGAGGAGACGACCCCGCCGAGCCCGTGCAGCGCCGCGACCAGACCGGCGTACGAGGCGGAGTAGCCGCGGTCGAGCGTCAGATACAGCGCCATGAAGGTGGCGACGAAGGCACCGAGCCGGTTGACGAGGGTGCTGGCCCACAGCCACCAGAACGCGCGGGGAAGCCCGGAGACGGTCTCCCGGACGGCACGTCCGAGACGGGCGACGGACATGGAGGACCTCGGAGATGTAAGCGGCCGACCTGGCGAGCACACCTTACACAGACGGCTTCTCGACGCCCACCGAATTAACCGGCCCCTCACCGGAGCCGACCGCCCCGGGCGGCCGTCCGTGCCTCCGCCTCCGCCCGCCTGTCCGCCTGCCGGGCGGTTTGTACGGGTGTCCGAACCCGTGGATTACGCTCTGAGGCATGGCCGACGCACCGTACAAGCTGATCCTCCTCCGCCACGGCGAGAGCGAGTGGAACGCGAAGAACCTGTTCACCGGCTGGGTGGACGTCAACCTCACCGACAAGGGCGAGAAGGAGGCGGTCCGCGGCGGAGAGCTGCTGAAGGACGCCGGTCTGCTGCCCGACGTGGTCCACACCTCCCTCCAGAAGCGCGCGATCCGTACGGCCCAGCTCGCGCTGGAGGCCGCCGACCGCCACTGGATCCCGGTCCACCGCTCCTGGCGCCTGAACGAGCGCCACTACGGCGCCCTCCAGGGCAAGAACAAGGCCCAGACGCTGGAGGAGTTCGGCGAGGAGCAGTTCATGCTGTGGCGCCGCTCCTACGACACCCCGCCGCCCCCGCTGGACCGCGACGCCGAGTACTCCCAGTTCTCCGACCCGCGCTACGCGACCCTCCCGCCGGAGCTGCGTCCGCAGACGGAGTGCCTGAAGGACGTCGTCGCCCGGATGCTCCCGTACTGGTTCGACGCCATCGTCCCCGACCTCCTCGCCGGCCGCACGGTCCTGGTCGCCGCCCACGGCAACAGCCTGCGCGCCCTGGTCAAGCACCTCGACCAGATCTCGGACACCGACATCGCGGGCCTCAACATCCCGACGGGCATCCCCCTCCACTACGAGCTCGACGCCGACTTCCGCCCGGTCACCCCCGGCGGCAGGTACCTCGACCCGGAGGCGGCGGCAGCCGCGATCGAGGCGGTCAAGAACCAGGGCAAGAAGAAGTAACCGCCCGCAAGGGCCTGCAAGCGCCCGCAAGCACCCACCAACAAGCCCCCTGCCCGCAGGTCTTCCGCGGGAGGGGGCTTGCGTCCTCTCCGGAGCGCTTCCGGACCTTTGGGCCACCCTTGGGCCGTCGTCGGGCCGTGCCCGGTCCCGATTGAGGCTTTGTGCGGACGAGGTTTTCTACGGATCTCGCCCTTCGGCCGCGGCCGGCTGTCGTCGGCGGGAGCCCAGATCCCGGCCCTTCCCGGTGCGTTCAGAGGCCGGGCGCGAAGCCGGCGGACTCGTCGATGCGGAACGCGGGGCCCGGAGCCGTCGGAGCCCACCCCTCACGCGGGGCCTGCCGAATGGCCGCGGCGCCCTCGAAGGGCAGCACGGGCTCGGCCCTGCGACCGATCCAGTTGCTCGTATGCGGCTGGTCGGTCCTCACCACGAGGACCGCCCCGGGGTGTTCTCGTGCTCGACCGCGAACGTACAGGGCGACCAGGCCAGTCCTTGGCAGTACGTCGGCTTGCCCCGCAGCCGCCGGCGGCGGGCCGTGCCGTCGACGACGACGCGTCGTGACCCCTTGCGGACCAGCGCCATGAATCCCCCGTCGACGACGAGGATTCCGGCAGGCCCTCCTTCCGCCGTCCACCTCGGTTCCCGTGCGACGGCTCTCGCAGCTCTTTGTGATCATGTCACCGGCCTGTGACGGTGTTGTCCTGGAACGAAGGCACCCAGAACCGTCGCGGTCCGCAGCCCCCTCCTAGCGGTCGGGTGATCACCGGAAACCCGCACGACTTCGGTCCGACCATCGCTCACCGACAGGGGGATCTCATGTCCGGATACCGTCGCAAGGCCCTGCTCGTCTCCGCGGCCGTCATGGGCGGCGTTCTGCTGACGACGGCATGCCAGAACGGGGACACGACCGCGAACACCGGCGCCGCGCAGAGCTCTTCGTCCGCCGCCCCCGCCGGTGATGCGGCCACTCCGTCCGGCCCGACGACCGCGGGCAGCGGCCAGGGCACCGGCGAGAGCGCCGCCTCGGCGGGCAAGAGGCCCGAGGACACGGCCGGTTCCGGCGTCGACACCGGCAACGGCAAGCGGGAACCGGTCGAGCAGCGCTGCGGCGCCAACGACATTTCCTGGAGCACCAGGGCCCAGACCCAGGCCGGCGGATACATCCTGATCGTCGCCAAGGCCAAGCCGGGGATCACCTGCTACCTGCCCGCCGAGTTTCCGACCGTGGCGTTCGGATCCGACGGCACCCAGGCAGGTCCCGCGGAGCAGTCCGTCGGCGAGCAGATCAAGCTGAGCGGGGACACCGCCGCCTACGCGGGGGTGAACCCGAAGACCACCAAGGGGAACGGCGGCAAGGAACTGGACTCCATCATCGTCGCCGTCGGCGACGACGACCCCAACCCGGTCTCCCTGCCGGTCGGCACCATCCTGGTCGAGGACCCGATCGTCACCAACTGGCACACCGACCCGGCCGACGCCGTCCCCTCCAGCTGAACGGATCCACAGCTCACCCCCACGCCTGAACGGACCTGACACAGGCAGCGGCCAGGCCCCGGACCGGGCCCGACGACGGCACCGCCGGGCCCGCTTCCGCAGGATCTCCACGGCCGCTTCGACCGCTGCCGGGTACTCCGGATCCTTGGTCCCCATGGTCCCCCGTCCCGTGGCCACTGTCCGGCCTTCGTGGCGTACCCGGCCAGGTACTCCCGTATTGCCGGAAACGGGCGAAGAGGTCGTGCCAGAACCATGCCGGACCATGCGGGGAACCACGGGGAACGGCAGGGAGCAGGACCATGGACTCCTCCCAAGCCGAGCGTCCTGGAGGGCATGCTCCTCGGCCGAGCCACACGAGCAGGGCGTCGTCCGCCGCAGCGGCGGCCTCGAAGAACTGCACGAGGCCGTCGTACCAGTGGCGTTCCCGTGCGAGCGTTCCGGGCTCGTCCCATATGAAGGGATACACACGGGCCCTGGTCAGGTCGGCAGGGGTCACGCCGCTGATGAGGAGGTCATGGGTGAGGGTGCGGAGCGTTCGTGCCGCAAGCCGGACCCGTTCCGGGCGCAGGTACCTCGGTGGTCCGCAGCCCCAGTGCCTCGGACGGCGGCCACGGTTCTGCGGGGAGCTTCTGACCGGGCGGTCGGGTCCGCGGCTTCGGGCTGGAGCCGGTGCACCGGTCTTCCGCGCCGCACCCCGGCCGCGCCCTGGTGGACTTTCCGCTGCGGCGGAGGCGGGGCGGGACAAAAACGTGTGGCGCACGGGGTGGGGCAGGTCTAGCGTGAGCTGCCGTGCGGGAAAACGACCCTTTTATTTCGGTGACCATCGACATCGCTGCCCCTCAGACGAGGGTGTGGCAGATACTCACCGCCTTCGAGGACTACGCCACCTGGCACCCCGTGCTGTCGCTGAACGGCCCGGTGCCGGACGTGGCCGTCGGTGCCGAGCTTCCCATGAGACTTTCCGGCGGGGTTGCCGGTGACCAGGAGTTCACCGGCGAGATCGTCGAGGTGGACGCTCCGCGCCGACTGGCCTGGCAGGGTGGCGTGCCGGGGGTCTTCCTCGGCCGGCACAGCTTCGACCTCGTCCCGTTGTCCGAGGGCATCACCCGGTTCACCGACACCGAGCGCTGGTCGGGCAGCATGGCCGCATCCGTGATCGCGGAGCACCGTACGGCCCTCGAGCAGGAGTACACCCGCAGCGCCGAGGCACTGAAGGCGGTGGCCGAAGCCCACGATGCCTGATCCGTGGGTTTTCCGGGGCGGGCGGGTGCCGTTCGGCCGGGGCCCGGCGCACACGCCGCAGGGCCCCGGTTCTTCACCGAGGCCCTGCGGCACACCGCGGTCATGCGTCGCGGCGTGTACGACCCACCGATGGGATGTGTCGCGCCCCTGTCAGCTGCACTGGCAGGGGCCGCCCGACTGACAGCCGCAGCCGCAGCTCGAGCTGCAACCGCAGGCGCCGAGGAGCGGCAGGCTCTTGATCTCGGCGGACTGTTCGGTCTCGCGCTGCTGAACGGGGTCGGGCGTGATGCCGGGGGATTCGGCCATGGGTCCCTCCTCGGGCAGATGCCTGTACCCATTCCATGCCCGCCGTACTGGGCGCATCAACGGCGCACGGAGGCTCGTGCGCGCTCCGGCACCGGCTTTTCACGCCGGGTTTGTGACGGTCATGCGCCGGCCGTCACAAACCCGTGTGACCACGGATCCCTGTGATCACGGATCCCTGTGATCACGGGTTCGTGTGATCACGGGTCCGTCCGGCCACGGGTCCATACCCTCATGCGACAGCCCTCATGCGACAGCCCTCATGCGACAGCCCTCACGCAACGGCTCGCGCGACGGCCCTCACGCGCTCTCCGCCCCCGTCACCGGCTGGACGTCCTGCTGCAGCTCGTCCGCGTGCTCGCCCGTCACCAGGTACACCACCCGCTTCGCCACCGACACCGCGTGGTCGGCGTAGCGCTCGTAGTAGCGGCCGAGCAGGGTGACGTCCACCGCCGTCTCGATGCCGTGCTTCCAGCGGTCGTCCATCAGGTGCGTGAAGAGGGTGCGGTGCAGCAGGTCCATCTCGTCGTCGTCCTGCTCCAGCTGCAGCGCCAGGTCGACGTCCTTGGTCACGAGCACCTCGGCCGCCTTCGCCATCAGGCGCTGGGCGAGCTGGCCCATCTCCAGGATGGTGGCGTGCAGGTCGTGGGGGACCGCCCGCTCCGGGAAGCGCAGCCGGGCGAGCTTGGCCACGTGCTGGGCGAGGTCGCCCGAGCGCTCCAGGTCCGCGGACATCCGCAGAGAGGTGACGACGATCCGGAGGTCCGTCGCCACCGGCTGCTGTCGGGCCAGCAGGGTGATGGCCCGGTTCTCCAGGTCGTGCTGGAGATCGTCGATCTTCCGGTCGGCCTCGATCACGCTCTCGGCGAGCTTCAGATCGGCGTCGAGGATGGCGGTCGTGGCGCGCCCGATCGCCGACCCGACCAGCCGGGCCATCTCCACCAGACCGTCGCCGATCGAGTCGAGTTCCTCGTGGTACGCGTCCCGCATCAGGGTTCCCTCTCCTGCGTGTTCCTTGGGGGCTCGCACCCCGTGCCCCTCCACGCTCCGGGCCGAACGCGTCCGTTTCCGCCACCCCACGTGAACCCTTCCTGGCCTCTGGGTGAACTCTGGGCGACGAGTGTTCGAGGTCGCACCCGGACGGCTGCAGGGACGCCGTATCCCATGCCTAACCTGGACGCATGGACGTGAACGCGGCGGTCGCCGCAGCGGCAGCGATCGCCGGAGTACTCACCGGTGTCATCGCCATGCTGGCGTTCCGCTGGAGCGAGCGCGAGCTGAGGCGCCCGACCCGTAGTTCCCTGCCCACCAGTCCGGTGCTCCCACCGGGTGTGGACACCGTCCTGTCCGTCCTGCGGTCCTCGGCCGTCGTCCTGGACGAGAACGACAACGTGATCAAGGCCAGCTCCGCCGCCTACGCCCTGGGGCTGGTCCGCGGTGGCGAGCTCTCCGTGGAGCCCATGCTCCAGATGGCCCGGGACACCAGGAGGGACGGGGAGATACGGCAGGTCGAGCTGGACCTGCCCCGGCGCGGTGCCGGGCGGAGCGAGCCCCTCGCCGTCTCCGCGCGTGTCGCACCGCTGGGATCCCGCCTGGTGCTGCTGCTCGTCGAGGACCTGACCGAGGCCCGCCGTATCGAAGCCGTACGACGCGACTTCGTCGCCAACGTCAGTCATGAGCTGAAGACGCCCGTCGGCGCGCTCTCCCTGCTCTCCGAGGCCGTGATGGACGCCTGCGACGACCCCGAGGCGGTGCAGCGCTTCGCCGGACGCATGCAGATCGAGGCGACCCGGCTGACCAGCCTGGTGCAGGAGCTCATCGACCTGTCCCGGGTGCAGAACGACGATCCGCTGGAGGACGCCGAACCCGTCCGGGTGGATCAGCTGGTCGCCGAGGCCGTCGACCGCTGCCGCCACCAGGCCGGCACCAAGCAGATCACCATCGCCTCCGGGGGCGCCGCGGACCTGCAGGTGTGGGGCAACCGCAGCCAGCTCGCCGCCGCCCTCGGCAACCTGGTGGAGAACGCCGTCAACTACTCCCCGCCCCGCACCCGTGTCGGCATCGCCGCCCGGCGGGTGAGCGCGCCCGGCGGGAACATGATCGAGATCGCCGTCACCGACCAGGGCATAGGCATCTCCGACAAGGACAAGGAGCGCATCTTCGAGCGCTTCTACCGGGTCGACCCGGCTCGCTCACGTGCCACGGGCGGCACCGGCCTGGGCCTGGCGATCGTGAAGCACGTGGTCGCCTCGCACGGCGGGGAGATCGCGGTGTGGAGCGCCGAGGGACAGGGGTCCACCTTCACCTTGAGGCTGCCGGAGGCGCCCGCGGCTCGTGAGGCCCTCGACCAGGGCCGGGACCAGGAGCGCGAGCAGGAACGCGACCAGGACCCGGAGCGTGACCAGGACCGGGAGCGCGACCGGGATCAGGACCGCGGCCAGGACCGGAACCAGGACCGGGACCGCAGCCGGGACCAGGACCGCGGTCGGGACCGCGGCCGGTCCCGGGATCAGGACCACGCACAGGAGCACCCCGCCCTCGACCAGGAGGACGGGCAGCCCTCCACCGAACCAACCCGTTACGAACCGCATCCCGCCCCGGAGGTCCTTCCGTGACCCGAGTGCTCGTCGTCGAGGACGAGGAGTCCTTCTCCGACGCTCTGTCGTACATGCTTCGCAAGGAGGGCTTCGAGGTCGCCGTCGCGGCCACCGGGCCCGACGGACTGGAGGAGTTCGAACGCAACGGTGCCGATCTCGTCCTGCTCGACCTGATGCTGCCGGGGCTGCCCGGCACGGAGGTGTGCCGCCAGCTGCGCAGCCGCTCCAACGTCCCCGTGATCATGGTGACCGCCAAGGACAGCGAGATCGACAAGGTCGTCGGTCTGGAGATAGGCGCGGACGACTACGTCACCAAGCCGTTCTCCTCCCGTGAGCTGGTGGCCCGCATCCGTGCGGTGCTGCGGCGGCGCGGCGAGCCGGAGGAGGCCGCCCCGACGGCGCTGGAGGCCGGACCGGTCCGCATGGACGTCGACCGGCACGTCGTGACCGTCTCCGGCACCAAGGTCGACCTGCCGCTGAAGGAGTTCGACCTGCTGGAGATGCTGCTGCGCAACGCCGGGCGCGTGCTGACCCGTATGCAGCTCATCGACCGTGTCTGGGGCGCCGACTACGTGGGCGACACCAAGACGCTCGACGTCCACGTCAAGCGGCTCCGCGCCAAGATCGAGCCGGACCCGAGCGCGCCGCGGTACCTGGTGACGGTCCGGGGACTGGGGTACAAGTTCGAGCCGTGAACCGGACCGCGCGCCGCGGTTCCACGGCTTTTATCACGGCTCCCACGACAAGGGCGGCACCCTCCGCGCGGAGGATGCCGCCCTTGGGCGTACGAGGACGTCTGCGGTCGTACAGGAATCTGCAGCCGGTACAGGAAAGGGAGAAGAGAGGAAGGGGAGCGGGGGCTCAGTGGCCGGCCGACGCCGACTGGGAGGCCGAGCCGCTCGGGTCCGGGGCGTTCTCGGACGACTCCGCCTCGTCCTTCTTCTCGTCGTCCTTCTTCTCGGGAGCCTTCGACTCCTCGCCCGCCTCGGAGTCGGGGGCCTGCGAGGCACCGGGGGCGCCCGGGGCCGCCGGAGCGCTGCTCGGGCCCCAGGAGCTGTAGTACCCCTCGGCCGGGACGACGAAGGCGCGCAGGCTCACGTCGCCGGTCTCGCTGAAGGCGAAGGTGACCTTCTGGGCGTTGCCGTCCTTCAGCTCGGAGCTGGGGTTGGGCAGCTCGGCGACGGCGTTGCCCTTGCCGCCGATGACCACGGAGCCCCCGGCGGGGACGGTCAGCTTGCCCCCGCCCCCGGCAGGAGTGATCCGGGCGGTGCCGCCGCCCTCGACGCTGATCGAGTCCAGGGTCTGGTCGGTCTTGCCGTTGTTGAAGAGCGTCGCGATGACCACGGCCGGGCCCTTGGTCTGGGTGCCGGGCTGGGTGACGACCACCGCGTTCTGGACCTTGATCGGGCCGACGGAGGCGGCCGCGTTGTCCGGCTTGATCTGGAGCGTCTCGGCGTCGTGGCCGGCGCCGCAGGCGGCGAGCGAGGCGATCGAGAACGCGATGGCGGTGGCGGCGAAGGCGCCGCGTCGAAGGCTGCTGCTCACGGCGGCGGCAACTCCTTTAACGCAGGGGTGGCTCTGTGGATAAAGCCACCCTAAGTGTCTGTCGGCGGCCTTAGGCTACCGAGCCGTTCCGACGGGGCCGCACCCGACCCGCCTCTACGCCCTCCGGGGGCACGTGGGCGTCCGGTCCGGCGTCCCGTTCCCCGCGGCCGGGAATCGGGCCGCGCGGGTGGCTCGGCGGAGGTCCGGCGGACGGCCGGCGGGGCCCGGCGGGGTTCCGTCCGCATTGGCCGCACACCTCGCCGCCTTTCGCATAAGAGCCCGTCCGCATAGCCCGCCATAGCCCGTCTCGGACGATGCGCGGATTTACCGGTGAAGGAATGCACGCGATGGCGGGAATTGATCACCGGTCGCCCGGTCGGAGGATGTGACGAAGGCCGCGATCAATTCCGGAATCGGCCGGGACTCATCGGGATCACACCGAACGGAGTAGCGGAAGTCGAGCGTCAGGAACCAGGCAAATCGGACTGTTCGGCCGTTTGGGTGGGCCGCCGGAAGCGTGTAACGTACGCGTTTCACCTCGCGGGAAGAGCCCCTCCGACCTGCGAATACCCACTTCCTCTTGGCCCGCCCGCCCCTTCCGGAGCACGTCCCTGTTGCTGTTGTCAAGCCCCGAGATATGCCCTGACCTGCGAAAACGCCATTCAGATGACAGCGTATCCGTGTTACTCTGGATAGCCACGGAAGGGGTACCTGTCACATGACGTTCAAGGTTGGCGACACCGTGGTCTATCCCCATCACGGGGCCGCGCTGATCGAGGCCATCGAAACTCGCCAGATCAAAGGCGTGGACAAGACCTACTTGGTGCTGAAGGTCGCTCAGGGTGACCTGACGGTGCGTGTGCCAGCGGACAATGCGGAGTTCGTCGGCGTGCGTGATGTGGTCGGTCAGGACGGGCTGGACCGTGTCTTCGAGGTGCTGCGTGCTCCGTACGCCGAGGAGCCCACGAACTGGTCACGTCGTTACAAGGCGAATCTGGAGAAGCTCGCCTCCGGCGATGTCATCAAGGTCGCGGAAGTCGTGCGCGACCTGTGGCGTCGCGAGCGCGAGCGAGGACTCTCCGCCGGTGAGAAGCGCATGCTCGCCAAGGCGCGCCAGATCCTGGTGAGCGAGCTCGCTCTCGCGGAGAACACCAACGAGGACAAGGCCGAGGCCCTGCTCGACGAGGTTCTCGCCTCCTGACGCGAGGCGGTCTCCTGACGCGAGGCGACGCCCGCACACGCCTCGGATCAGCACGTGAATGCCGCGGTGCCCGATGACATGCTGCACGTCGCCGGGCGCTGCGGCATGTCCGCACACGGCTGTGTCCGAGTGCGTCCCGCACCGGTCGTGTCCCCGCCGCATGGGGTGGGGGAGACGTCCCCCGGTCCTGTGCGCCGGGCCCGGACAGTCGGCTCGACCAGGGTCACGGAAGGGTCCGGTCGGGGCCTCGCGTCCGGCACTCCCCCATCAGGGGGTCACGTCCCAGGCCATACCCAAGCCCGACCGGCACACAAACCTGACAGGAACCGATGTCTGACGATTCGCGCCCTTCGCCCACGGGCGGCCGGCCGGGTTCCCCCGTCGCCGCCGTGATCCCGGCCGCCGGCCGGGGCGTACGCCTCGGCCCGGGCATCCCCAAGGCGCTGCGCACCCTGGGCGGCACCCCCATGCTCGTCCACGCGGTCCGGGCCATGGCCGCCTCCCGTGCCGTGTCCCTCGTCGTCGTCGTCGCCCCGCCCGACGGCACCGCCGAGGTCAAGTCGATCCTGGACGCCCACGCCCTGCCCGGGGGGTCCCCCGGCGGCGGCTGGGGCAGGACCGACGTCCTGGTCGTGCCCGGCGGCGAGACCCGTCAGGAGTCCGTCAGGCTCGGCCTCGACGCGCTGCCGCCCGGCTACGAGATCGTCCTCGTGCACGACGCGGCCCGCCCGCTGGTGCCGGTGGACATCGTGGACGCGGTCGTGGAGGCCGTCCGGGACGGAGCCGTCGCCGTCGTACCGGCCCTGCCGCTCGCCGACACCGTCAAGCAGGTCGAGCCCGCGCCGGCGGGCCGGCCCGAACCGGTCGTCGCCACCCCCGACCGGTCGCGGCTGCGGGCCGTGCAGACCCCGCAGGGCTTCGACCGGGCGACGCTGATCCGCGCCCACGAGACGATCACCGACGACGTCACCGACGACGCCAGCATGGTCGAACGGCTGGGCGAGCAGGTCGTGGCCGTGCCCGGTCACGAGGAGGCGTTCAAGGTCACCCGTCCGCTGGACCTGATCCTCGCGGAGGCGGTCCTGGCACGCCGGAGGCTCAACGATGGCTTCTGACATCCCCCTGCTGCCCCAGGTCGGCATCGGCACCGACATCCACGCCTTCGAGGAGGGCCGCGAGCTGTGGTGCGCGGGCCTGAAGTGGGAGGACGAGGGACCCGGCCTCGCCGGGCACTCCGACGCCGACGTCGTCGCGCACGCCGCGTGCAACGCGCTGTTCTCCGCCGCCGGCCTCGGCGACCTCGGACAGCACTTCGGCACCGGACGCCCCGAGTGGTCGGGCGCCTCCGGGGTCACGCTCCTGGCGGAGGCCGCACGGATCGTCCGTGAGGCGGGCTTCCGGATCGGCAACGTCGCCGTGCAGGTCGTCGGCCCCCGGCCGAAGATCGGCAAGCGGAGGGAGGAGGCCCAGAAGGTCCTCTCCGAGGCGGCCGGCGCACCGGTCACCGTCTCCGGCGCCACCACCGACGGGCTCGGCTTCCCCGGCCGGGGCGAGGGCCTGATGGCGGTGGCCACGGCACTCGTGGTGCGGGTGGGCTGAGGGCGTGCGAGGGTACCCGCGTAGGCCCCATCGCATCAGGCTCACGGAGGTGCCCTCATGCCGGCCGCTCTGTCCGACCGGATCAGATCACTGCTCGACAGCCCCGTCTTCGTCGTCCTCGGCACCATCCAGCCCGACGGCAGCCCGCAGCTGTCCCCGGTCTGGGTGAAGCGGGACGGCGACGACCTCCTCATCTCCACCACCGTCGACCGCCGCAAGAAGCTCAACGTCGACCGCGACCCCCGCGTCAGCGTCGTCCTCCTGGACCCCGAGTCGCCCTACGAGTACGCCGAGATCCGCGGCACCGCCGAGGTCACCACCCAGGGGGCCCGGGAGCTCATCGACGAACTGTCCCTGAAGTACACCGGCAAGAAGTACGCCGAGTTCAACCCCTCCTCGGTCCAGGACGCCGAACGGGTGGTCCTGCGGATCAGGCCGCAGAAGGTCGTCGGACGCCTGTAGGACCGGGACCGGAGCGGGGGCCGCGCTCCCCGCGCTCCGCCGGTCGCGAGCGCGGCACCCCGCGAGCGAGGACGACCCGGACGGCCCGGGTGAGGCGGACGGGGCGGACGACTCGGGCGTGCGGGCCGGGTGAAGGCCGTGACGGCGGCGCGCACGCGTGCCTGTGGTGGATGTGCGACGGTCGTGCGGGAAGGCGTACGAGGCACCCGTCGCGGCCCACTACCCTGGAGTGGTGACTATTCGCCTGTACGACACCAGTGCCCGGCAGATCCGTGATTTCATCCCGCTGCGGCCGGGGTGTGTCTCGATCTACCTGTGTGGTGCCACCGTGCAGGCGGCTCCGCACATCGGGCACATCCGGTCGGGGCTGAACTTCGACATCCTGCGCCGCTGGTTCGCCTACCGCGGCTATGAGGTCACCTTCGTCCGCAACGTCACCGACATCGACGACAAGATCCTGGCCAAGGCCCGCGAGCAGGACCGTCCCTGGTGGGCGATCGCCTATGCCAACGAGCGCGCCTTCAACGACGGCTACACCGCCCTGGGCTGCCTGCCGCCCACCTACGAGCCCCGCGCCACCGGCCATGTGCCGGAGATGATCGCGATGATCCAGGGGCTGATCGACCGCGGTCACGCCTACGCGGCGGACGGCAACGTCTACTTCGACGTGCGTTCCTTCCCCGGCTACCTGCGGCTGTCGCGTCAGCGGCTGGACAATCTCCAGCAGCCCTCCGGGGAGGGCGAGACCGGCAAGCGTGATCCGCGGGACTTCGCGCTGTGGAAGGCGGCCAAGCCCGGTGAGCCGACCTGGCCCACCCCCTGGGGTGCGGGCCGGCCGGGCTGGCACCTGGAATGCTCGGCCATGGCCCACAAATACCTCGGCCCTGCGTTCGACATCCACGGCGGCGGCCTGGATCTGATCTTTCCCCACCACGAGAACGAGATCGCCCAGGCCCAGGCCTACGGCGACACCTTTGCCCGGTACTGGCTGCACAACGCCTGGGTGACCATGGCCGGGGACAAGATGTCCAAGTCCTTGGGCAACAGTGTGCTGGTGTCGGAGATGCTCAAGCGGTGGCGGCCGATCGTGCTGCGTTACTACCTGGGCAGTCCGCATTACCGGTCGATGATCGAGTACAGCGAGGAGTCGCTGCGG
>NZ_MUME01000231.1 GCF_002155915.1 Streptomyces thermovulgaris
GTGAAGTCCAGCTCCGCCCGCTGCGGGCGGGAGGCGCGGGAGCCGGCCGGGTCCCGGTCCAGCTGCTCGACGATGTCGCACAGCGCCCAGGCGAAGTCCAGCACCGGCACCCAGCCCCAGGCCGTGGCCAGCTCGCGGTCCGTCTCGGTGTCCGCCAGATAGACGTCGCCGCAGAACAGGTCGTGCCGCAGGGTGCGTACGTCCACCTGGCGGTAGTCCGTCTGGGGAGGATCGGGGAAGCGGGAGGAGAGGGCGTAGCCGATGTCGAGCACAGAGGCGATGGTGTCACGGACCCGCGGCATAGGATCGCGCCCATGTACCGATCCGTGCTGATGGTCCGGAATGTCGCTCTCTGCTGTGTCCTGTCCGTGCTCGCGCTGACGGGGTGCGGCAGGGAGGTGCGCGGCACTCCGGGCGGGGACGGGGTGCGCGACCCGTACTTCCCCAAGGCCGGCAACGGCGGATACGACGTCAGCCACTACGACCTGACCCTCGCCTACGACCCCGACCGCCGCCATCTGACGGGGACGGCGGTCATCACCGCCCGGGCCGTCAAGAACCTGTCCGCCTTCAACCTCGACCTCAAGGGGCTCGAGGTGCGCGATGTCACGGTGGAGGGGAGGAAGGCCTCGTTCAGCCGCGCCGGCCAGGAACTCACCGTGCGCCCGCGCGAGGACCTGATGCGGGGGGAGACCTTCGAGGTGACGGTGCGTTATGCGGGCCGGCCGCAGACCGTCGTCGATCCCGACGGGGAGAAGGAGGGCTGGCTGCCCACCGACGACGGTGCGGTCGCCCTCGGCCAGCCGGTCGGATCGATGGCGTGGTTCCCGGGGAACAACCACCCGTCCGACAAGGCCGCCTACGACATCTCGATCACCGTTCCCGAGGGGTTCCAGGCCGTCTCCAACGGCGAGCTGAAGAGCGAGACGACCAGCGGGGGACGCCGGACGTTCCACTGGCACATGGCCGAGCCGATGGCGAGCTATCTGGCCACCGTCGCCGTCGGACGCTTCGAGATCACGCGCTCCACCATGAAGAACGGCCTGCCGGTGTACATCGCCGTGGACCCGACCCAGGCGGAGGCGAGCCGTGCGGTGCTCGCGCGGATTCCCGAGATCACACAGTGGGCGGAGCGCAAGTTCGGCCCGTATCCCTTCTCGTCCACCGGTGCGATCGTCGATCCTGCCCGGGACGGTTTCTACGCCCTGGAGACCCAGACCCGGCCCGTCTACCCCGGCGCCCCCAACCTGGACACCGTCGTCCACGAGATCGCCCACCAGTGGTACGGGAACTCCGTCAGCCCCAAAAGCTGGCAGGACATGTGGCTCAACGAGGCCTTCGCGACCTACGCCGAGTGGCTGTGGGCGGAGGAGCACGGCGGCAGCAGCGCGCAGCAGATCTTCGACGAGCTCTACCGCGACGAGCACTATCCGGACGAGGACCACAACAAGGCCGTCTGGGAGTTCCCGCCGGGCAGGCCGAGCAGCGCCGCGCACATCTCGGACCCGCCCGTCTACGACCGCGGCGCGATGGTCCTGCACAAGATCCGCCAGACCGTCGGCGACGACGCCTTCCACGACATCGTCCGGGGCTGGGCCGCCGCCCACCGCCACGGCAACGCGTCCACCGACGACTTCATCGCCTATGTGGAGAGGAAGGCCCCGGACAAGGACTTCGACGGGATCTGGAAGGACTGGCTGTACGGCGACGGCAAGCCGGCCCGCCCCTGACGGGCGAAGCCCCGGCCCGCGGGGGCCGGGGCTTCGCCGGCGTGCGCCGTCCTCGGACGGCACCGCTCGGACGCCGGTGCCCGGAGGGCGCCGCTCAGACGTTGACGCCGAAGTCCTGGGCGATGCCGGCCAGGCCCGAGGCGTAGCCCTGGCCCACCGCGCGGAACTTCCACTCCGCCCCGTGGCGGTACAGCTCGCCGAAGATCATGGCCGTCTCGGTGGCCGCGTCCTCCGACAGGTCGTAGCGGGCGATCTCGGTGCCGCCGGCCTGGTTGACGATGCGGATGTAGGCGTTGCGGACCTGGCCGAAGTTCTGGCCGCGGTTCTCGGCGTCGTAGATGGAGACCGGGAAGACGACCTTGTCGACCTCGGCGGGCAGCGCGGTGAGGTTGACGTTGATCGCCTCGTCGTCGCCCTCGCCCTCGCCGGTGCGGTTGTCGCCGGTGTGGACGATGCTGTTGTCCGGCGTCTGCTTGTTGTTGAAGAAGACGAAGTAGGCGTCGGAGATGACCTTGCCCTGGGCGTTGACCGCGATCGCGGAGGCGTCCAGGTCGAAGTCCGTTCCGGTGGTGGTGCGGACGTCCCAGCCGAGGCCCACGGTGACGGCGGTCAGGCCCGGAGCTTCCTTGGTGAGCGAGACATTGCCGCCCTTGGACAGGCTTACAGCCATGTTCGGGAGTCCCTTCCCTCGTTTTGCGTATGCGGACGTTCTGCGTATGCGGACGAAGCTACAGCCCACCGTAGGAACGCCGCGGAGATCCCAGGGGTTCCTCGTCCCCCCGTCTTTTTCACCGGACCCGTCCGCGGGCGCGTGAAAATCCGGTGACGCGAACGCGCGGAAGCGGGAACATGGACCGCATGCCCGGTCCCTATCCCATTCGTGGTTCCGTCGTGCTTCCCGAAGCCGAGCTGGTCTGGCGGTTCTCGCGGTCCTCGGGGCCCGGCGGACAGCATGTCAACACCACTGATTCGCAAGTGGAGTTGCGCTTCGACCTCGCAAACACCAAGGCCCTGCCCGAGGCGTGGAGGCGGCGCGCGAGCCGTTGCAGGGCGCGCCGCCTCCACGCCTCGGGCAGGGCCTTGGTGTTTGCGAGGTCGAAGCGCAACTCCACTTGCGAATCAGTGGTGTTGACATGCTGTCCGCCGGGCCCCGAGGACCGCGAGAACCGCCAGACCACCCCGCCTTCGGGAAGCACGACGGAACCACGA
>NZ_MUME01000232.1 GCF_002155915.1 Streptomyces thermovulgaris
CGCACCCTGTTCGCCCCGCCCGGAGGGCGGGGCGAACAGGGTGCGGGACACGGCGTGCTGCCGTCCCGTCGCCTCAGCGGCGGGCGGGCGAGGCCAGCAGCTCCACCTCCGCCAGGGTCGAGGCACCGTCCAGGACCAGGCGGTACTTCTGGTACGTGCCCGGCGAGGCGATGGTGAAGGGGCGGGTCTGCCGGTCCCAGGCGAAGGACTCGCCAAAGCGCCGGTCCACCGTCTTCCAGGTCCTGCCGTCGGCGGAGGCCTCCAGCCTCCAGCCGGCCGGGGCCTTGGTGCGGTCGGCGGACGAGGTCAGGGTGTACTGGACCGCCTTGGTGGCCTCGGCCACGGGCAGGTCCACCGTCGTCACGGTCGCGTCCGTCGACGAGGTGTCGTCGAACAGCGCGCCGTCACCCTTCAGCACGTCCGTCCGCGGGGCCGGCACCTTGTCGTCGGTCGTGATCGACACGGGCGCCGCGTTCCTGCCCGTGCCCCACGACGACGGCCGCGGACCCATGTCGAAGTGCAGCACCCCGCCCTTGGAGAGGAGGGAGTGGGGGAGGGAGGTGGAGTTCCACGGCTTGCCGTTGAACCGCACCCCCTGCACATAGACGTTCTTCGCGCTGTTCCCCGGCGCCTTGACGACGAGGTCCCGGCCGTTGTCCAGGTGGATCGTCGCCTTGGTGAACAGCGGGGAGCCGATGGTGTACTCACCGCTGCCCATCACCAGCGGGTAGAAGCCGAGCGCGGAGAAGAGGTACCAGGCCGACTGCTCGCCGTTGTCCTCGTCGCCGTGGTAGCCCTGGCCGATCTCGCTGCCGACGTAGAGCCGGGAGAGCACCTCACGGATCTTCGCCTGCGCCTTCCAGGGCTGTCCGGCCGCGGCGTACATGTAGAGCACGTGGTGCGCGACCTGGTTGGAGTGGCCGTACTGGCCCATCCGTACGTCCCGCGCCTCGGTCATCTCGTGGATGACACCGCCGTAGGAGCCGACGAACTCCGGGGAGGCCGTCTCCGGGGTGGAGAAGTAGGTGTCGAGCTTGTCCGCGAGGCCCTTTCGGCCGCCGTACAGGTTCGCCAGGCCCCGGCTGTCCTGGGGGACGGTGAAGGCGTAGCCCCAGCCGTTGGTCTCCGTGTAGTCGTGGCCCCAGACGCGCGGGTCGTACTTCTCGGACTCCACACGCCAGTTGCCCTTGGCGTCACGGCCCTGGAAGAAGCCGGCCTTCGCGTCGAAGAGGTTCACATAGTCCCGGGCCCGGTCGAGGAAGTACTCCGCCTCCTCCTTGTAGCGCTTCTGGCCCGTCTTCCTGTGGAGGGCCTCGGCCATCCTCGCGATGCCGTAGTCGTTGATGTAGCCCTCCATCGCCCAGGACAGGCCCTCGTGCGTGGCCGTGCTGGTGTAGCCGAGGAAGGGGGAGGTGGTCATGCCCTTGCGGCCCACGCCCGAGGACGGGGGCACGACCGTCGCGTTCTTCAGCGCGGCCTCGTACGCCCTCTTCGCGTCCATGGGCACGCCCTTGAGGTAGGCGTCCGCGAAGGCCACGTCCGAGGAGGTGCCCGTCATCAGGTCGGCGTAGCCGGGGGAGGACCAGCGGGAGGTCCAGCCGCCGTCCTTGTAGTGCTGCACGAAGCCGTCCACCATCTCGCCCGCCTGCTTCGGCGTCAGCAGGGAGTAGGCCGGCCAGGTGGTGCGGTAGGTGTCCCAGAAGCCGTTGTTGACGTACACCTTGCCGTCGACGATCTTCGCGCCGGTGTGCGTCGGGGTGTCCTCGCCCCGCATCGGCGAGAACGGGGAGGCGTACCGGTACTTCCCGTTCACCTTCTCGAAGCCCGAGTTGGG
Source organism: Streptomyces thermovulgaris (assembly GCF_002155915.1). Lineage (GTDB taxonomy): Bacteria > Actinomycetota > Actinomycetes > Streptomycetales > Streptomycetaceae > Streptomyces > Streptomyces thermovulgaris. Next base: position 1,835 of record NZ_MUME01000232.1, read on the forward strand.
GTACAGGTACAGCCGGTACAGGTTGGAGTAGAGCGTGGTCAGCTGGTCCGGCGCGGCGCCCTCGACCTCGACCCTGCCGAGCACCTCGTCCCAGGCGCGCTGGGCGCGCTTCTTGACGGTCTCGAAGGAGGTGCCGTCCGGGATCTCCTGGCGCAGGTTGTCCTTCGCCTGGTCGACGCTGATCAGGGAGGTGGCCAGGCGCAGGGTGACGGTGCGGTCCTTGCCGGCGTCGAAGCGCAGATAGCCCTTGACGCCGCTCGACGAGCCCTCCTTCACCGGCTTGTCGAACACGCCGTAGACGAACAGCCGGGTCGCCCCCGTCGACAGCCCGGACTTCACGTCCGAGTAGCCGGTGACGACGCCGCGCTCCTTGTCCAGGGTCAGGCCCGCCTGCTCGGTGACGTTGTCGAACAGGACGCTCGCGTCCTCGCCCGGGTAGGTGAAGCGCAGGACGGCCGCGTGGTCGGTCGGCGTCATCTCCGCCGTGATGCCGTTCTCGAACCGCACCCCGTAGTAGTACGGCCGTGCGGTCTCGTTCTCGTGCCGGAAGGCCAGGGCGCGGGCGGTGCGGCCGGTGTCCGGGGTGCCGGACGCGGCGGACGGCATCACCTGGAAGGTCTGCCGGTCACCCATCCAGGGGCTGGGTTCGTGGCTCGCGCTGAACGCCTGGATCGTCGGCAGGTTGTCGTCGTTGTTCGCGCGTGCGTACTCGTACAGCCAGCTCAGCGAGGACGCGTTGGTCACCGGCGTCCAGAAGTTGAAGCCGTGCGGGACGGCGGTCGCGGGGAAGGTGTTGCCGCGCGAGAAGCTGCCGCTGGAGTTGGTACCGCGGGTGGTCAGGACGTAGTCCGACAGGTGCGCCTTGGGCTTCTCCGGCGCGGCCCGGTCGATGACCACGTCGTCCAGCCAGCCGCGGAACTTCGCCGGGCCGGCGGGGGAGTCGTAGGCGATGAGGATCCGGTCGACCGTCTTGCCGGCCGCGACCGACCCGATCCGTGACACGACGTTGTTCCACTGGTTGACGTACAGCCGCTTGGACGCGCCCTGCCCCTGCGGGCTCAGGGGGAAGCCGTGCTGGTCGACGGCGCCCAGCCGGCTGAGGTAGGTGCCGTCGGTGAAGACGAGGTCCACGGCGACGTTGGTGGCGGCGTAGTCGAGGTCGCCGTCGGCCATCGACGGATAGACGCGGTACGACAGCCGGGTGTCGCGGGCGACCTCGACATGGACGTCGAAGATCTTGTTGTACGAGTACGCCCGGCCCTTGGCCGTGTGGCGCCCGGCGTACCTCAGGGCCCGCTTGCCCGTGTAGCCGGCGCCCGACTTGGCGGTCGGGGAACCGCTCGGACCGCGGTCGACGAGGGAGAGCATGTCCTTCGGAACGGGGCCGTCGCTGTCGCCGGTGGAGAACTGCACATCGGCCAGCTGGAGGATGTTCGAGGCGCCGTTGTTCCGGGTGATGTCGAGCCGGAAGTGCCGGTACTCGGCCGGCTCGGCCAGCTCGTACGTCCTGGTCTGGAACCGTTCGGAGAAGTTCTCGTCCGAGCGGGTGTCGAGGGTCTTCCACTCCTTGCCGTCGGTGGAGCCCTTCAGGGTCCAGTCCCTCGGGTCGCGCCCGTCGAAGTCGTTGGCCGAGGTGAGGGCGTACCGGACGATTCTCTGCGGCTTGTCGAAGTCGAACTCGACCCAGCCGGTGGACTCGAAGACCAGCCACTTGGTGCCGGGCTCGCCGTCGACGAGGTTCTCCTTCACCTCACCGGCGCCCGTGTTCTCCCCGTTGGCCCTGACGTCGACGACATGGTCGTTCACATTGCCCGGTATGCCGGTGCTGTAGCCGCCGTCCACGCCCGAGGCGCGCTTGCTGCCGTCCTTGGCGGTGTCGACCGTGTTCAGCCAGTCGGGTGCCGGCTCGCCCGTCTCGAACGAGGAGGAGAACTCCCGGTCGGCGGCCGGGGGTTTGGCGGGCAGGGCGACTGCCGCCCCCTGCGAGCCGGCCGCCATGACGAAGGCGGTCGTGAGGACGACCGCCGGACCCCATCTGTGCCGTGATCTGCGCTGCATGCGCAATGCCCCTCCCTGCGGTGCCGCTGCGTCGGACAACGTTGTCAACTCGGTGCGCAAAGACCAGTAGGGAGTCAACTGACCAGCAATGTCAAGGGTGTTGACAGTGGCGTTCGAGTGCAAAGCCGTGAATATTTCTGCTCGGCGAGGCCACGGGGGGTTCATGTTTCGGACGAGGTCTCAACTCGGAAAAGACCTGGTGGAACCCTGTATTCGATCTTGCCCGGTTGACCGGAAGTGGACTATACCTGTCGGCGTCCGCAGGCCGTCCGAATGGTCGTCGGACGGCTGTCCGAATGATCGTCGGACGACCGTCCGAATGGCCGCCGAGCGGACATGGTAAGGATCCGGAAAGGTGGTCCGACGCGCGAAACGCGCCGTCCTCCTTGCATTCCCGCCGGTCCCGGTGGATGACGCACAGAAGCAATTCCTGCACGACCCAGCTTGACCCGACCGCGGTGCCGGGGAGGATCCGGTTCACCGCCTGAGTCCTGGAGAAAGCGAGGACTTGAGCATGGGATCCACGTCCGCCGAGAACCCCACAGGAGTCGGTCGCCGGGATCTGATCAAGCGGTCCGCCGCGCTCGGTCTGATCAGTGTTCCCGCGGTGGGTTTTCTGTCCGGCTGCGCCAGTGGGGGCGGCGGCGGCCGGGGCAGGGCCGAGGCCGGTGAGAAGACCGCGAAGAACCCGCTCGGCGTCAATACCACCGCGCCGATGGAATTCGTCCTGTTCGACGGCGGATTCGGCAGGGAGTACGCCGAGGACGCCGTGAAGATCTACGAGAAGAACTTCCCCGGGGCCGAGGTGAAGTTCTCCGCCACCCAGAAGATCCAGTCCACGCTCCAGCCGCGCTTCAACCAGGGCACCCCGCCGGACCTCATCGACAACTCCGGCGCCGAGCAGATGGACATGGGCGTCCTCGTCGGCAAGAACCAGCTCACCGACCTCACCCCCCTGCTGGACGCGCCGTCGTACGACGATCCGGGCAAGAAGGTCCGCGACACCCTGCGTCCGGGCATCGTGGAGATGGGCCAGTTCGACGGCAAGCCGGTCTGGATCCTGTACTACGCCTACACGGTGTACGGCGTGTGGTACTCGCAGAAGGCCCTGGACTCGCTCGACGAGAAGTACCCGGAGACCTGGGACGAGATGCTCCGGGTCTGCGAGAAGGCCAGGAAGAGGGGCATGGCCGGCTGGACGTACGCGGGCAAGTACCCGTACTACATCCCCTTCTCGCTCTACCCGATGATCGGCAAGGTCGGCGGCCGCGAGGTTCTCGACGCCATCGACAACCTCGAGCCGAACGCCTGGAAGCACCCGGCGGTCAAGGACTGCTTCGAGGCCTACTACGAGCTCTACCGGAAGGGCTACATCCTCAAGGGCACGCCCGGCCTGGACCACATCCAGTCGCAGACCGCCTGGGCCCAGGGCAAGGCGCTGTTCATCCCGAACGGCTCCTGGGTGGAGAACGAGTCCTCCCATGTCATCCCGAAGGACTTCGAACTCGCCGTCTCCGCGCCCAGCGGTCTGGACGACTCCGACAGGATGCCCTTCGGCACCATCTGGGCCTCCGGCGGCGAGCCCTTCATCGTCCCGGCCAAGGCCAGGAACCCCGAGGGCGGCATGGAGCAGCTGCGCATCATGCTCAGCGAGGCGTCCTCGAAGAACTTCACCACCAAGGTGAAGTCGCTGACCGCGTACAACGGCGGCACCGACGGCATCCCCCTCACCTCCGGACTGAAGTCCGCGGTCGCGGCGCTGGAGAAGGCGGGGTCCAACGTGGTGAACCCGCGGCTGCAGGACTGGTATGTGCAGCTGCAAAAGGAGAAGATCGGTGTGGCGGGCCTGGGCGAGATGATGGCCGGCCGTCTCACCCCGGCCGAGGCCATCAGGAGGATCCAGGGCTTCGCCGACGAGACCGCGAAGGACCCGTCGATCAAGCACTACAAGCACCAGTGAAGCACCGGTGAAACCGTCGTGAGGGTCCGTCACCGGCGGCACCCCCCGTCCGGAGATCGGGATAGGTGGCAATGCAGCACGGCAAGTACCCGTTCGTCGTGGGATTCCTGACGGTTCCTCTGGGGCTGTACGCGCTCTTCGTCATCTGGCCGTTCGTCCAGTCCATCTACTACTCGTTCACGGACTGGACCGGCCTGAGCCCCGACTTCGTGATGGTCGGCCTCGACAACTACCGGAGGATGCTCGACGACGAGATCTTCTGGAAGTCGTTGCAGCACAGCCTGCTGTTCGCCCTGCTGCTGCCGCTGGTGACGATCGGCCTGGCGCTGTTCCTCGCCTTCATGATCAATGTGGGCGGGCGGCGGCGCCGGGGCGGACCGGTGATCTCCGGTGTCCGCGGCTCCTCGTTCTACAAGATCGTCTACTTCTTCCCGCAGGTGCTGTCCATCGCGATCGTGGCCCTGCTGTTCGCCTTCGCGTACAACCCGAGCAGCGGCGCGATCAACTCCGTGCTGCGCGGGATCGGGCTCGACGACGTCCAGCCGCTGTGGCTGGGCGATCCGGACCTCGCCCTGTGGTGCGTGATGGCGGTGATCGTCTGGTCCACGGTCGGCTTCTTCGTGGTGCTCTTCTCCGCCGGCATGGCCTCCATCCCGGTGGAGCTGTACGAGGCAGCGCTCCTCGACGGCGCCGACCGGTTCACCACCTTCTTCCGGATCACCCTGCCGCTGCTGTGGGACACCGTGCAGTCCGGCTGGGTCTACATGGGCATCCTCGCCCTCGGCGCGGAGTCGTTCGCGGTCGTACAGATCATGACAACCGGACCGGGCGGTCCCGACTACTCGACCACCGTCATGGTCCTGTACGTGTACCAGAAGGCGTTCCGTGACGGTCAGGCCGCCTATGCCACCGCGGTCGGTGTCGCCCTGCTCATCGTCACGCTGGCCTTCGCCGCGATCGTGATGCGGCTGGGACGGCGCGAGCGGCTGGAGTACTGATCATGAAAACGACCGAGACCCCCGCCCCCGTCCCGGCCGAGTCCGGTACCGGCGTCCGAAGAACCGGTGCGCCGGCGGTGCGGGAGCCGAGACGGACGAAGCAGGAGGGCGGGGTCCTCAACGTCTTCTCGCACGGCATTCTGGTCACCTGGGCGATCATGGTGGTCATGCCGCTGGTGTGGGCGGTGATGACGTCCTTCAAGGACGACCGCTCCATCTTCAGCTCGCCCTGGTCGCTGCCGGACAGACTGCACTTCGAGAACTGGGCGCGGGCCTGGACCGACGCCCGGATGAGCGACTACTTCCTCAACACCGTGCTGGTGGTGGGCGGCTCGCTCGTCGGCACCCTGGTGCTCGGCTCGATGGCGGCCTATGTGCTGGCCCGGTTCGACTTCCCGGGAAACCGGTTCATCTACTACCTCTTCGTCGGCGGCATGGGCTTCCCGGTGATGCTCGCGCTGGTCCCGTTGTTCTACGTCGTGGACAACATCGCGCTGCTGAACACCATCCACGGGCTGATCCTGGTCTACATCGCCTACTCGCTGCCGTTCACGGTGTTCTTCCTGACCGCGTTCTTCCGGAGCCTGCCGACCACGGTGGCGGAGGCCGCCTTCGTGGACGGCGCCTCGCACACCCGGACGTTCTTCCAGATCATGCTGCCGATGGCCCGGCCCGGCCTGGTCAGCGTGGGGATCTTCAACTTTCTCGGGCAGTGGAACCAGTACATGCTGCCGACGGTGCTGAACACCGACCCGGACAAGCATGTGCTCACCCAGGGCCTCGTCCAGCTGGCCGTCAACCAGGGCTACAAGGGCGACTGGTCCGGTCTCTTCGCCGGTCTGGTCATGGCCATGCTGCCGGTGCTGGCCGCGTACATCGTCTTCCAGCGCCAGGTGGTGCAGGGCCTGACGGCGGGAGCCCTGAAGTGAGGGCCGGATCCTCGACGTAGCACCGGCGGGCCTTCGAAGCGGCGCCGGCGGATCTCCGGGGCGGCATCGGCGGATTTCCGGAGCGGCGCCAGTGGGTCCCCGGGGGCACCGGTGGGTCCCCGGGGCGGCGCCGGGCGCTCGCCTTCACTTCTGCATGCTCCCGCACGCCCCCGCGCACGCCGTCTTCACTCCTTCGCTTCCGCACGCCTCGCCGGGCCTCCCGGGCGAGGCGTCCCCCGGGCCGTGCGCGGCGCTTCCGGGCCGTGAGCAGGCCCGAGCCGCGGGGCACGGTTCCCGGGCCGCACCTCCGCGTCACGCGGACGCCTCCATACCACGTCTTCAGCGACATGTCCAAGGATCTGTATAACGGTTCAACCTCTTGACGGAAGGCAACCCGAACAGCTCAGCTTAGAGTTCACTAGTTGGACATGGTCGGGGCCTCACCGAAGCGGCCCCGCGCTCGGGAGGTCGTCGTGCAGACTCCAGGGTCGCAGTCGTCACTGCATCGAGCCAACCTGGAGCGGGTCGTACGTGCCGTGCGGTTGGCGGGATCGCTCACGCAGGCGGAGATCGCGAGGACCACGGGGTTGTCCGCGGCGACCGTCTCCAACATTGTGCGTGAGCTCAAGGAGGGGGGAACGGTCCAGGTCACGCCCACGTCCGCGGGCGGACGCCGGGCCCGCAGCGTGTCGCTGAGCGGGGACGCCGGCATCGTGATCGGGATCGACTTCGGTCATGCGCATCTGCGGGTCGCGATCGGCAACCTCGCCCACCAGGTGCTCGCCGAGGAGTCCGAGCCGCTGGATGTGGACGCCTCCTCCAGCCAGGGCTTCGACCGGGCGGAGGAGCTGGTCAACCGGCTGCTCAAGACGGCGGGCATCGACCGCGCGAAGATCACGGGCGTGGGCGTGGGCGTACCCGGTCCGATCGACGTCGAGTCCGGCACCCTGGGCTCCACGGCGATACTGCCGGGCTGGACGGGCGTCAAGCCCGCCGAGGAGCTGCGGGGGCGCCTCGGCGTGCCGGTGCACGTGGACAACGACGCCAACCTCGGTGCCCTGGGCGAACTGGTCTGGGGCAGCGGCCGGGGGGTGCGCGACCTGGCGTACATCAAGATCGCCAGCGGTGTGGGCGCCGGCCTGGTGATCGACGGCAAGATCTATCGCGGCCCCGGCGGCACCGCGGGTGAAATAGGACATATCACCCTTGATGAATCGGGTCCGGTCTGCCGCTGCGGGAACCGGGGCTGTCTGGAAACGTTCGCTGCCGCGCGGTATGTGCTCCCGCTGCTCCAGCCCAGCCACGGCGCCGACTTGACCTTGGAGGACGTCGTGCGATTGGCACGGGACGGGGATCCGGGCTGCCGGCGGGTGATCGCCGATGTCGGGCGCCATGTCGGCAGCGGGGTCGCTAACCTCTGCAACCTGCTCAATCCGAGCCGGATCGTCCTCGGCGGCGATCTCGCGGAGGCCGGCGAGCTGGTCCTGGGGCCGATCAGAGAATCCGTCGCCCGGTACGCCATCCCCAGTGCGGCCCGCCGTCTCTCCGTGCGCACAGGGGCTCTCGGGAGCCGTGCGGAGGTTCTGGGGGCGCTCGCTCTGGCGCTCAGCGAAATGGGCGATTCGACCCTTTTGGACGGAACTCTGCGGTCAACGGAGCCTGCCTTCACGTAGAGAACGCATGGCACCGTTGCCATCTCGTTAAGTATTTACTTCTTGACGTCGCACGTATGGCCGAGTTGACTTCCAGCCACCTCGGCCGCAACGACGCGGCCTCGTCAGGGAGGTTTTGAAGAAGTGAACACGCGTATGCGTCGCGCGGCTGTCATTGTCGCCGCTGGTGCCATGGCCGTCTCGCTCGCCGCTTGTGGCAGCGCCAAGGAGTCCGGGGGCTCCGACAAGTCGTCCGGCAGCGAGAAGAAGGGCGACAACATCAAGGTCGGCCTGCTCCTGCCGGAGAACCAGACCGCTCGTTACGAGAAGTTCGACCGCCCGCTGATCGAAAAGAAGATCAAGGAGCTGACGAACAACAAGGGCGAGGTCGTCTACGCCAACGCCAAGCAGGACGCCACCCTGCAGAACCAGCAGGTCGAGACGATGATCACCAACAAGGTGGACGTCCTGATCCTGGACGCGGTGGACGCCGCGGCCATCAAGAACTCGGTGCAGAAGGCCAAGGACGCCGGCATCCCGGTCGTCGCCTACGACCGACTGGCGCAGGGCCCGATCGACGCCTACACCTCGTTCGACAACGTGACCGTCGGCCGGACTCAGGGCGAGGCGCTGCTGGAGGCGCTGGGCGACAAGGCCAAGTCCGGCAAGATCGTCATGATGAACGGCTCCTCCACCGACCCGAACGCCGCGCAGTTCAAGAAGGGCGCCCACGAGGTGCTCGACGGCAAGGTGAACATCGGCAAGGAGTACGACACCAACGAGTGGAAGCCGGAGAACGCCAACAAGAACATGGAAGGCGCCATCTCCGCCCTCGGCAAGAAGAACATCATCGGTGTCTACTCCGCCAACGACGGCATGGCCGGCGGCATCATCACCGCCCTGAAGGCCGCGGGCATCAAGGTCCCGGTCACCGGCCAGGACGCCGAACTCGCGGGTGTGCAGCGCATCGTCGCCGGTGAGCAGTACATGAGCGTCTACAAGCCGTACGCTCCCGAGGCCAACGCCGCCGCCGAGATGGCTGTCGCGCTCGCCCAGGGCAAGTCGCTGGACTCCATCGCCAAGGACAAGGTCGACAGCCCCACCAACAAGGGCATCCCCGCGGTCCTGGTCCCGGTGACCTCGCTGACCCAGGACAACATCAAGGACACTGTGGTCAAGGACGGCGTCTACACCATCGACGAGATCTGCACGGCCCAGTACAAGAAGGCCTGCGAGAAGATCGGTCTGAAGTAACCGGCAGGACCGGTCCGAGGCAAGCAAGACAAGTGCTTTTCCTCGGAGGAGTTCTCCCCCGTGAACTCCTCCGGGGAAAAGCGCCCGAAGACTCCCTCCGGCGCCCCGCGCCTTCCAAGCCCCGCAAGCTCGTACGGGGCGCCGGACGGAACACCACCCCCCAAACTTCTGCACAACCTTCCGCCGGGTCAGGCGGCGAAGGAGATGGTTCACGTGTCCGCTACGCCCGTGCTGGCGTTGCGCGGGGTCTCCAAGCGATTCGGTGCCGTCCAGGCGCTCACCGACGTAGAGCTTGAGGTCCACGCCGGTGAAGTGGTCGCCCTGGTGGGCGACAACGGCGCCGGAAAGTCCACGCTGATCAAGACGATCGCAGGCGTGCACCCCATCGATGAGGGCGTCATCGAGTGGGAGGGCAAGCCCGTTCAGATCAACAAGCCGAACGACGCCCAGAACCTGGGCATCGCGACGGTGTACCAGGACCTCGCGCTGTGCGACAACATCGATGTCGTCGGCAACCTCTTCCTGGGCCGGGAGATCCGCAGACGCGGTGTCCTGGACGAGGTCGAGATGGAGCGCCGCTCGCACGAGCTGCTGGACACGCTGTCCATCCGCATCCCCAGCGTCCGCATCCCGATCGCCTCGCTCTCCGGTGGTCAGCGCCAGGTCGTGGCCATCGCCCGCTCCATGCTGGGCGACCCCAAGCTGGTCATCCTCGACGAGCCCACCGCCGCCCTCGGCGTCGAGCAGACCGCGCAGGTCCTCGACCTGGTCGAGCGGCTGCGTGAGCGCGGCCACGCCGTGATCCTCATCAGCCACAACATGGCCGACGTCAAGGCCGTCGCCGACAAGGTGGCCGTCCTGCGGCTGGGGCGCAACAACGGTGTCTTCGAGGTCAAGTCGACCTCCCAGGAAGAGATCATCTCCGCCATCACCGGGGCCACGGACAACGCCGTGACCCGTCGTGCGGCGCGCACCCGTGGGGAGAGCAAGAAGTGAGCATCAACAAGACTTCCACGTCCCCCGAGGACCAGGTCGCGGGGAACCCCGAGGCGGCTGCCGGCGCGGCGACCGCGGTGGACCCCCGGCTGCTGGTGCGTGAGCAGGGCTTCGCGGGCTACATCACCGAGTTCAAGCGCAAGCTGAAGGCCGGTGACCTCGGCTCCCTCCCGGTCGTCGTCGGCCTGGTGGTCATCTGGGCCATCTTCCAGAGCCTGAACTCCAACTTCCTCACCGCGGGCAACCTCTCCGACATCTCCGTCGCCATGGTCGGCACGGGCATGATCGCCGTCGGCATCGTGTTCGTCCTGCTGCTCGGCGAGATCGACCTGTCGGTCGGCTCGGTCTCCGGTGTCGCGGGCGCCACCTTCGCGGTGCTGAGCGTCTCGCACGGGATGAACGAGGCGCTGGCCCTGGTGCTGGCCATCCTCACCGGCACGGCGGCGGGCGCCATCCACGGCTTCTTCTTCGCCCGCGTCGGTGTGCCCGCCTTCGCCGTGACCCTGGCCGGCCTGCTGTTCTGGCAGGGCTTCATGCTCCAGGTGCTCGGCGACAACGGCACCATCAACCTCAACAGCGAGGGCCTGGTCGCCAAGCTCACCACCTACTACTTCAGCGACATCGCCGCCGCCTACGGACTGGCCGCCGTGGCCGTGGCCGCGTACTTCATCTCCGGCTACCTGGGCAACCGCCGCCGGGAGGCGGCCGGGATCCCCTCCCGCCCGCTCAGCGACCTCGTGCTGCGCACCGTGCTCCTGGCCGTCGTCGCCTTCGCCGTGGCGGCCGTCTACAACCAGTACAAGGGCCTGCCCCTGGCCGTGGTGCTCTTCCTCGCGGTGCTGGTGATCACCGACTTCGTGCTGCGCCGCACCGCGTACGGCCGCAAGGTGTACGCGCTCGGCGGCAGCGTCGAGGCCTCCCGGCGTGCCGGTATCAACGTGACGCTGGTCCGGATCTCGGTCTTCGCGATCGCCGGCACCTTCGCCGCGATCGGCGGTCTCTTCGTCGCCTCGAAGATCGCCTCCGCCAACCAGGGCGCGGGTACCGGTGAGTTCCTGATGAACGTCATCGCCGCGGCCGTGATCGGCGGTACCTCCCTGTTCGGTGGCCGCGGCCGCACCTGGGACGCGCTCCTCGGTGTGCTGGTGATCGTCTCGATCCAGTACGGCCTCGCCCTGGAGGGCATCGCCGCTCCGGTCCAGTACATGATCACCGGTGGTGTGCTGCTGACCACCGTCGTCATCGACGCGGTCACCCGCAGGACCCAGAAGACGGCGGGCCGCGCGTAACCGCGCCCGACCCGGAACCGTGCCCGGCACCCACGGCGGTGCCGGGCACGGTCGTGTCGTGCCACGGCATGCCCGGACCGGCCCGGCCATGTCCCGTCAGCCGTGCGACGACCGCGACGACCGCCGGACGACCGTGATGACCGTCATTCCGTGTCATGACGGAGGGCGGCCCCGGGTACGGCCGTCCGTGTGACGCGGGATCCACGGCCGGGGCACCGGCCGCCCGGACGGAACATTAGACTCGAGCCGCCCGCCAACAGCTCGATCGGCTCTACTGCAAGGAGGCACGGGTGCCGCTGCTGACCCGTATCAGGGGACCGCGCGATCTGGACCGGCTCAGCCTGGAGGAGCTGAACCAGCTGGCAGAGGAAATCCGGAGCTTCCTCGTCGAATCCGTCTCCAGGACCGGCGGCCACCTCGGCCCCAACCTCGGCGTGGTGGAGCTGACCATCGCTCTGCACCGTGTCTTCGACTCGCCGCGGGACAAGGTGCTGTGGGACACCGGCCACCAGTCCTATGTGCACAAACTGCTGACCGGCCGCCAGGACTTCTCCAGACTGAAGATGAAGGGCGGCCTGTCCGGCTACCCCTCGCAGGCCGAGTCCGAGCACGACGTCATCGAGAACAGCCACGCCTCCACCGTGCTGGGCTGGGCCGACGGCATCGTCAAGGCCAACCAGCTGCTCAAGCGGGACAGCCACGTCGTCGCGGTCATCGGCGACGGCGCGCTGACCGGCGGCATGGCCTGGGAGGCGCTGAACAACATCGCCGACGCCAAGGACCGCCCCCTCGTCATCGTCGTCAACGACAACGAGCGCTCCTACGCCCCGACCATCGGCGGTCTCGCCAACCACCTCGCCACCCTGCGCACCACCGACGGCTACGAGCGCTTCCTCGCCCGGACCCGCGAGCTGCTGGAGCGCACCCCGGTCGTCGGCAAGCCGCTGTACGACACCCTGCACGGCGCCAAGAAGGGCCTGAAGGACTTCATCGCCCCGCAGGGCATGTTCGAGGACCTGGGCCTGAAGTACGTCGGTCCCATCGACGGCCACAACATCGAGGCCCTGGAGTCGGCCCTGGCCCGCGCCAAGCAGTTCAGCGGGCCGGTCATCGTGCACTGCATCACCGAGAAGGGCCGCGGCTACCAGCCCGCCCTCCAGGACGAGGCCGACCGCTTCCACGCCGTCGGCAAGATCCACCCCGACACCGGGCTGCCGATCGCCACCTCCGGCGCCGACTGGACCAGCGTCTTCGGCGACGAGATGGTCAAGCTCGGCAAGGAGCGCAAGGACATCGTCGCCATCACCGCGGCCATGCTCCAGCCGGTCGGCCTGGACAAGTTCGCCAAGGCCTTCCCCGACCGGGTCTACGACGTCGGCATCGCCGAGCAGCACGGCGCCGTCTCCGCCGCCGGCCTCGCCTACAGCGGCCTGCACCCCGTCTTCGCCGTCTACGCCACCTTCCTCAACCGTGCCTTCGACCAGGTGCTGATGGACGTGGCCCTGCACAAGTGCGGCGTCACCTTCGTCCTGGACCGGGCCGGTGTGACCGGCACCGACGGACCCTCCCACAACGGCATGTGGGACATGTCGATCCTCCAGGTCGTCCCCGGCCTGCGCATGGCCGCGCCGCGCGACGCCGACCAGGTCCGCGCCCAGCTGCGCGAGGCCGTCGAGGTGGACGACGCCCCGACCGTGGTCCGCTTCTCCAAGGGCGCCGTCGGCCCCGCCGTGCCCGCCGTGGGCCGCATCGGCGGCATGGACGTCCTGCGCGAGCCCGGCACCGACACCCCGGACGTCCTGCTCGTCTCCATCGGCGCCCTCGCCCCGATGTGCCTGGAGGCGGCCGAGCTCCTCGACAAGCAGGGCATCTCCACCACCGTCGTCGACCCGCGCTGGGTCAAGCCCGTCGACGAGGCCATGGCCCCGCTCGCCGCCCGGCACCGCGTGGTGATCACCGTCGAGGACAACTGCCGCGTCGGCGGTGTCGGCTCGGCCATCGCCCAGGCCCTGCGGGATGCCGACGTCGACGTGCCGCTGCGCGACTTCGGCATCCCGCCGCGCTTCCTGGAGCACGCCTCCCGTGCCGAGGTGCTCGCGGAGATCGGCCTGACCGCGCCGGACATCGCACGCCAGGTCACGGAGCTGGTCTCCCGGCTCGACGGACGGTTCGACCGCCCGGGCGCCGAGGCCGACTCGATGCAGTCCGCGCGCGACTGAGCAGCACGGCTCACAGCCCAGGAGTCCGCACAGGGCCGATCGGGCCGGTTCCGCGACCTTCCAGCCCTTACGGGTGGCGGAACCGGCCCTGCTGCGTGAATCTGCCAGTGCCGGGGCAACACGCATCCCCAGCCCCTCGACCGGATCGAGGACGACACCAGGGGAGGTAGGCCGTGACCAGCACGCTCCTGAGGACGAAGAACGTAGAGCAGTCCATCCAGGACACCGAGGAACCGGAGCACGCGCTACGGAAGTCCCTCTCGGCCCTCGACCTGACCGTCTTCGGCGTCGGCGTCATCATCGGCACCGGAATCTTCGTCCTCACCGGCGCGGCCGCCCGGAACACCGCCGGCCCCGCCGTGTCCCTGTCCTTCATCCTGGCCGGCGTGGTCTGCGCGCTCGCCGCGCTCTCCTACGCCGAGTTCGCCTCCACGGTCCCGGTGGCCGGCTCCGCCTACACCTTCTCCTACGCCTCGCTCGGCGAGCTGCCCGCCTGGATCATCGGCTGGGACCTGGTGCTGGAACTCGCGCTCGGCACGGCGGTGGTCGCCGTCGGCTGGTCCGGCTACATCCACTCCCTGCTCGACAACGCGGGCTGGCAGCTGCCCGAGTACCTCGCCGGCAGGGAGACCGCCACCGGCTTCGGCTTCGATCTGCTGGCCGCCCTCCTCGTCCTGGGCCTCACCGCCATCCTCGTCGTCGGCATGAAGCTCTCCGCGCGGTTCACCTCGATCGTCGTCGCCATCAAGGTGGGCGTCGTGCTCGTGGTGATCATCGCGGGCGCGTTCTTCATCAACGGCGGCAACTACGAGCCGTTCATCCCGCCCGAGCAGCCGACGGTGGCGGGCAGCACCCTCGACGCACCGCTCATCCAGCTGCTGTTCGGCTGGGCGCCCTCGAACTTCGGCGTCATGGGCATCTTCACCGCCGCCTCCGTCGTCTTCTTCGCCTTCATCGGCTTCGACGTCGTGGCCACCGCCGCCGAGGAGACCCGCAACCCGCAGCGCGACGTGCCGCGCGGCATCCTGGGCTCCCTGGTCATCTGCACCCTGCTGTACGTCGCCGTGGCGATCGTCGTCACCGGCATGCAGAAGTACAGCGAGCTGTCCGTGGACGCCCCGCTCGCCGACGCGTTCAAGGCCACCGGGCACCCGTGGTTCGCGGGTCTGATCAGCTTCGGCGCCGCGGTCGGCCTGACCACGGTGTGCATGATCCTGCTCCTGGGGCAGACCCGTGTCTTCTTCGCGATGAGCCGCGACGGCCTGCTGCCCCGCTTCTTCTCGCGCACCCACCCGCGATTCGGCACCCCCTACCGCCCGACCATCCTGCTCGGTGTGGTGATCGCCGTCGTCGCGGGCTTCACCAGCCTGAGCGAGCTGGCCGAGCTGGTGAACATCGGCACGCTGTTCGCCTTCGTCGTCGTCGCGCTCAGCGTGATCATCCTCCGCAGGAGCCGCCCCGACCTGCCCCGTGCCTTCCGGACCCCGCTGGTCCCGTTCCTCCCGGCGCTCTCGGTGCTCGCCTCCCTGTGGCTGATGCTGAACCTGCCCGCCGAGACCTGGCTCCGCTTCGGCATCTGGATGGCGATCGGCATCGCCGTCTACTTCCTCTACGGCCGCACCCACAGCCGCCTCGCACGGGTCGAGGACACCCCAAAGAAGGCGGCGCCGAAGACGAACGGGTAGCCGGCAGGGGGCGGAGCGGGCGTCCCGTCCGTCGCGCGGAGGCGCGGCGGGTGCGCGCGGCTGCGTGCACGGGGCCGCGCGGGGGAGCGCCGTCCGGCCGGGCGGGGCAGGGCGTCCGGCCTCTCCGGCCTTCGGTCCGCCCGGCCTCTCCGGTCCTTTCGGCCTCTTCGGTCTCGGCTCCTTTAGCCTCTCCGGCCGGGTCCTCAGGCGCGGAGCGCCCGCGGACCGGTGACCTCGGCTCCCCGCTCCGTCACCCGGCGGCGCAGCTCGCGGTCGGCGGTGACGACCAGGACGGGACGGTCACCGGCCCCCTCGACGAGTTCGACGACGCGGTCGTCGCCGCTGCCGGGAGCCGACTCGACCCGTACCCCCGGCACCGGCTCCACCCCGCGGGCCGCGCCCTCCACGACCAGGACGACGTCCATCGGCCCGGAACGGCCCGGCAGACCGGACTCGGCGTACGCCACCAGCCGGTCCCGCAGGCGTTCCGCGGCCCCGCGGCGGTCGCGCCACCAGCCGTCCGGGACGGAGCCGACGACGTTCGCACCGTCCACGACGAGCAGGGGCAGGGCGGCGGTGTCCCGGTTCTCGGGCATGGGCTCGGACCTTCCCCGGACCGCGGCTTCGGCGGCCCGTGATCTCGGCGACGGCGGTATGGTCCCGCACGTTTCGCGGGCTCCCCCGGACGGGCCGCCCCGCCCGTGTCCGTGGAGGACCCCGTACCCGTGGAGGACCCCGTATCCGTGGAGGACCTCGTGTCCACGGGGGACCTCATGTCCGTGGGGGCGAGGCCGTCCCGGGGCGGGGGCGAAGCGGCGGCCCGGCGGGCCGTGTCCTCGATCCTGCCCGATCCCGCCCGCTCCCGGCCGTCCGGCCCCCGGGACCGGCCGGGCGGACGGAAGCACGGCGAAGGGCCCCCGCCGTGGCGGGGGCCCTCTCGATACGGGGTCAGTGCGGTGCGCGCGTCACGCCGGGACCGACGCCACCCCGGGCTCGAGGAACCGCTTGCCGTTCACCCGCTCGCTGATCCCCTCGCGGTCCAGGTACGGCGTGATGCCGCCCAGGTGGAAGGGCCAGCCGGCACCGGTGATCAGGCAGAGGTCGATGTCCTGGGCCTCGGCGACGACGCCCTCGTCGAGCATCAGGCCGATCTCCTGGGCCACCGCCTCCAGGACCCGGGCGCGGACCTGCTCCTCCGTCAGGACCGTGTCGCCCTGCTTCAGCAGCGCGGCGATCTCCGGGTCCAGCTTGGGCCGGCCGTCCTCGTAGACGTAGAAGCCGCGCTTGCCGGCCTCGACGACCGCCTTGAGGTTCGGGGAGACCTTGAAGCGGTCCGGGAACGCCTTGTGCAGGGTCTCCGAGACGTGCAGGCCGATGGCCGGGCCGACCAGCTCGAGAAGGACCAGCGGCGACATCGGCAGACCCAGCGGCTCCACCGCCTTCTCCGCCACCTCGACCGGGGTGCCCTCGTCGATGGTGTTCTGGATCTCGCCCATGAAGCGGGTCAGGATGCGGTTGACCACGAACGCCGGGGCGTCCTTGACCAGCACCGCGGTCTTCTTCAGCTTCTTGGCCACCGCGAAGGCGGTCGCCAGCGAGGCGTCGTCCGTCCGCTCGCCGCGGACGATCTCCAGCAGCGGCAGGATCGCGACCGGGTTGAAGAAGTGGAAGCCGACGACCCGCTCGGGGTGCTTCAGCTTCGAGGCCATCTCCGTCACCGACAGGGAGGAGGTGTTGGTCGCCAGGATCGCGTGCTCCGGGACGACCGCCTCGACCTCGGCGAAGACCTGCTGCTTGACGCCCATCTCCTCGAACACGGCCTCGATGACGAAGTCCGCGTCCGCGAAGCCCTCGGCCTTGTCCAGCACACCGGTGACCAGCGCCTTGAGGCGGTTGGCCTTGTCCTGGTTGATGCGGCCCTTGTCGAGCAGCTTGTCGATCTCGGAGTGGACGTAGCCCACGCCCTTGTCGATGCGCTCCTGGTCGATGTCGGTCAGGACGACCGGCACCTCCAGCCGGCGCACGAAGAGCAGGGCGAGCTGGGAGGCCATCAGGCCCGCGCCGACCACGCCGACCTTCGTCACCGGGCGCGCCAGGTTCTTGTCGGGCGCACCCACCGGGCGCTTGGCGCGCTTCTGGACGAGGTTGAACGCGTAGAGGCCGGCCCGCAGCTCGCCACCCATGATCAGGTCCGCGAGGGCCTCGTCCTCGGCGTCGAAGCCCTGCTGCAGGTCGCCGTTCTTGGCGGCGGCGATGATGTCCAGGGCCCGGTAGGCGGCCGGGGCCGCGCCGTGCACCTTGGAGTCGGCGATGGCCCGGCCGCGCTCGACGGCCTGGTCCCAGGCCTCGCCGCGGTCGATCGCCGGACGCTCGACCTTGATCTCGCCCTTGAGGACGGACGCCGTCCAGACCAGCGACTGCTCCAGGAAGTCCGCGCCCTCGAACAGCGCGTCGGCGATGCCGAGCTCGTAGACCTGCTTGCCCTTGAGCTGCTTGTTCTGGTTGAGGCTGTTCTCGATGATGACGGAGACGGCCTTGTCCGCGCCGATCAGGTTCGGCAGCAGCGTGCAGCCGCCCCAGCCCGGGACCAGGCCGAGGAAGACCTCGGGGAGGGAGAAGGCGGGGACGGCCGCGGACACCGTGCGGTAGGTGCAGTGCAGACCGACCTCGACACCGCCGCCCATCGCCGCGCCGTTGTAGTAGGCGAAGGAGGGAACGGCCAGCTTCGACAGCCGCTTGAAGACCTCGTGGCCGCCCCGGCCGATGGCCTGCGCGTGGTCGCGCTGCTTGAGCAGCTCCACGCCCTTGAGGTCGGCACCGACCGCGAAGATGAACGGCTTGCCGGTGATGCCGACACCGACGATCTCGCCGTCCGCGGCCTCCTTCTCGACCTGGTCGAGGGCGGCGTCGAGGTTCGCCAGCGACTGCGGGCCGAAGGTGGTCGGCTTGGTGTGGTCCAGGCCGTTGTCCAGGGTGATGAGGGCGAAACGGCCCGCGCCCAGCGGAAGGTCGAAGTGGCGTACGTGCGCCTGCGTGACGACCTCGTCCGGGAACAGCTCGGCCGCGGCCTTCAACAGCTCAGCGGTGGTGCTCACTTGTCGCCTCCGTCGAAGTGCGGGTTCTCCCAGATGACCGTGGCGCCCATGCCGAAGCCGACGCACATGGTGGTCAGGCCGTAACGGACCTGCGGCTGCTCCTCGAACTGGCGGGCCAGCTGCGTCATCAGGCGGACGCCCGAGGAGGCGAGCGGGTGACCGAAGGCGATCGCGCCGCCGTACTGGTTGACGCGCTCGTCGTCGTCCGCGATGCCGTAGTGGTCGAGGAAGGCCAGCACCTGGACGGCGAAGGCCTCATTGATCTCGAACAGGCCGATGTCGTCGATCCCGAGCCCTGCCTTGGCCAGCGCCTTGTCGGTGGCCGGGATCGGGCCGTAGCCCATGACCTCCGGCTCCACACCCGCGAAGGCGTAGGAGACCAGACGCATCTTGACCGGCAGGCCGTGCTCGCGGGCGAACTCCTCGCTCGCGATGAGCGAGGCGGTGGCGCCGTCGTTCAGACCGGCCGCGTTGCCGGCGGTGACCCGGCCGTGCACGCGGAACGGCGTCTTGAGGTTCGCCAGCCCCTCCAGGGTCGTCCCCGGGCGCATCGGCTCGTCGGCCGTGACCAGGCCCCAGCCGGTCTCGCCGCCCTCGGGGTTCGTACGGCGGACCGCGATGGGAACCAGGTCCGGCTGGATCTTGTTGTTGGCGTACGCCTTGGCGGCCTTCTCCTGCGAACGCACCGCGTACTCGTCGGCACGCCGCTTGGTGATCTGCGGGTAGCGGTCGTGCAGGTTCTCCGCGGTCATGCCCATGAACAGGGCGGACTGGTCGACCAGCTTCTCGCTGACGAACCGCGGGTTGGGGTCCACGCCCTCGCCCATCGGGTGGCGGCCCATGTGCTCGACACCGCCGGCGATGGCGACGTCGTACGCACCGAAGGCGATGGAGCCGGAGACCGTGGTCACGGCGGTCATCGCGCCCGCGCACATGCGGTCGATCGCGTAGCCGGGGACCGAGGTGGGCAGGCCCGCGAGGATGCCGGCGGTGCGGCCGATGGTCAGGCCCTGGTCGCCGATCTGCGTGGTCGCGGCGATGGCGACCTCGTCGATCTTCTTCGGGTCGAGACCGGGGTTGCGGCGCAGCAGCTCCCGGATCGTCTTCACGACAAGGTCGTCGGCGCGGGTCTCGTGGTAGATGCCCTTCGGGCCCGCCTTGCCGAACGGGGTGCGGACGCCGTCGACGAAGACGACGTCCCTGACGGTACGAGGCACGATGGCTCTCCTCCAGGGTGCGGGATGGCACTGCCGCGCTGCGCTGAGCGCGCGCTCAGACCCATGCTACTCGTCGGTAATGTCGCTGCCCAGCCCCCACGCCCACAGCGGTGAACGTCACACCGCCGGAGGAGTCCTCACCTCTCGCGCTCTGGTATGGGGGACGGCGCGGGAGGCGAGCCGGAACCCTCCCGGCCGTCCATGACCTTGTGCCTTCACGGCCGCACGGCCCCACGTCATGGCCCCACGACCGCACGGCCGCACGGCCCCACGTCATGGCCCCACGACCGCACGGCGCCATGGCCCCGCCGTTCCATGACCCCACCGCATGTGCCCCCGCCGGACTGAGGGGAGCGGCCGGGCGAGGCACCCGGCGCGGGCAGGGGGAACGCCGTGCGACCGGGGCGGCCACGACGTGCCGCTCCCGCCCGCGGCGCGGCACGGTGCGGCGCTCTACGACGACGGGGCGTTCTTGAGCGACAGCGCGTCCACCAGCACCGGTGAGACCTGCTCCACCTGCCAGGGGCGCGCCCCGTACGCGGTGAGCGCGGCGCCGACCGAGTCGAGGTCGACCTTCTTCGGCGGCTCCCAGCAGAGCCGCCGCACCGTGTCCGGGGCGATGAGGTTCTCCTGCGGCAGATTGAGCCGCTCGGCCAGCGCGGACACCGCGCTCTTCGCGGCGGACAGCCGGGCCGCCGCGGCGGGGTCCTTGTCGGCCCAGGTCCGGGGCGGCGGGGGGCCGGCCACGGGCTGTCCGGGCTGGGGCAGCTCGGAGTCGTCGAGAGCTCTGGCCCGGTCGATCGCGGCCTGCCACTGCTCCAGCTGCCGCCGTCCCATGCGGTGGCCGAAGCCGTTCAGCGCGGCGAGGGCGTGCACATCGGCCGGAAGAGAGAGCGCGGCCTGCACGATGGCCGCGTCCGACAGGACCTTGCCCGGGGAAACGTCTCGTCGCCGGGCGATTTGGTCCCGGGTCTGCCACAGCTCCCGCACGACGGCGAGCTGCCGTCTGCGCCGTACCTTGTGCACTCCGGAGGTGCGCCGCCAGGGGTCCTTGCGGGGCTCGGGCGGCGGCGCCGAGGCGATGGCGGCGAACTCCTGCAGGGCCCACTCGAGCTTGCCCTGCCGGTCGAGCTCCTTCTCCAGCGCGTCACGCAGGTCGACGAGGAGTTCCACGTCGAGCGCCGCGTACCGCAGCCAGGGCTCGGGCAGCGGGCGGGTGGACCAGTCGACGGCGGAGTGCCCCTTCTCCAGGGTGAACCCGAGCACGCTCTCGACCATCGCACCGAGCCCGACCCGCGGGAACCCGGCGAGCCGGCCGGCCAGCTCGGTGTCGAACAGGGTGGTGGGCACCATGCCTATCTCGCGCAGACAGGGCAGGTCCTGGGTGGCGGCGTGCAGCACCCACTCCACGCCGGACAGGGCCTGGCCGAGTCCGGACAGGTCGGGGCAGGCGGCGGGGTCGATCAGCGCGGTGCCGGCGCCCTCGCGGCGCAGCTGCACCAGATAGGCGCGCTGGCCGTAGCGGTAGCCGGACGCTCGTTCGGCGTCGATGGCGACGGGGCCGGAGCCGGCGGCGAAGGCGGCGGTCACCCGGGCGAGCGCGGCCGCGTCGGCGACCACGGGTGGTATGCCCTCGCGGGGCTCGAGCAACGGGATCGGCGCCTTGGCGTCAGAGGAGCCGCCGTCGTCCGGAGGGGCGCCTCCGGTGATGCGCAGTGAACTGGCTGCTGCGGTCTCTTGGGCGTCGGTCACCTGTCAAGGGTATCCGTGGATGGACGGCGCCCAAGAGACCGCAGCAGCCAGTTCACTTCTGTCCCTTATACACTTCT
>NZ_MUME01000233.1 GCF_002155915.1 Streptomyces thermovulgaris
GGCGGCCCCGAGGCCGGGCCCCCGAGGCCCCCGGCCCCGATTGAGGCCCCTGTCCACGGCCGGGGGCCGTGTGTGCGCCCTCCGGCGGGTGCGAGGCCCTCACCGGGGCGTCCTCGCCGCCGGTACGGGGTCCTGCCGGAAGCGCCTACCCTTGACGCATGACCAGCAGCAGCGACCGGAGCATCGCAGTGGACGTCCAGAAACCCAGGAGCTACGAAATCCGCACCTACGGGTGCCAGATGAACGTCCACGACTCCGAGCGACTGGCCGGCCTGCTGGAGGAGGCGGGCTATGTGCGGGCGCCGGAGGGCTCGGACGGCGACGCGGACGTCGTCGTCTTCAACACCTGCGCCGTCCGGGAGAACGCCGACAACCGGCTCTACGGCAACCTCGGGCACCTCGCGCCGAAGAAGGCCAAGCGGCCCGGGATGCAGATCGCGGTCGGCGGCTGCCTGGCGCAGAAGGACCGGGACACCATCGTGAAGAAGGCGCCCTGGGTGGACGTCGTCTTCGGCACGCACAACATCGGCAAGCTGCCGGTGCTGCTGGAGCGCGCCCGCGTGCAGAAGGAGGCGCAGGTCGAGATCGCCGAGTCCCTGGAGGCGTTCCCCTCCACGCTGCCGACACGGCGCGAGAGCGCCTACGCGGCCTGGGTCTCGATCTCCGTCGGCTGCAACAACACCTGCACCTTCTGCATCGTCCCGGCGCTGCGCGGCAAGGAGAAGGACCGCCGCCCCGGCGACATCCTCGCCGAGGTGGAGGCCCTGGTCGCCGAGGGAGTCTCGGAGATCACACTGCTCGGGCAGAACGTCAACGCCTACGGCTCCGACATCGGCGACCGCGAGGCGTTCAGCAAGCTGCTGCGTGCCTGCGGGAAGATCGAGGGCCTGGAGCGCGTCCGTTTCACCTCCCCGCATCCGCGCGACTTCACCGACGACGTCATCGCCGCCATGGCCGAGACGCCGAACGTGATGCCGCAGCTGCACATGCCGCTGCAGTCCGGCTCGGACAAGGTGCTCAGGGCCATGCGCCGCTCCTACCGCCAGGAGCGCTACCTCAAGATCATCGAGAAGGTCCGCGCGGCCATCCCGGACGCGGCGATCACCACCGACATCATCGTGGGCTTCCCCGGCGAGACCGAGGAGGACTTCGAGCAGACGCTGCACGTGGTGCGCGAGGCGCGGTTCGCGCAGGCGTTCACCTTCCAGTACTCCAAGCGTCCGGGCACCCCGGCCGCCGAGATGGAGAACCAGGTCCCCAAGGAGGTCGTCCAGGAGCGCTACGAGCGGCTGGTCGCCCTGCAGGAGGAGATCTCCTGGGAGGAGAACAAGAAGCAGCTCGGCCGCAGGCTGGAGCTCATGGTCGCCGAGGGCGAGGGCCGCAAGGACGGCACCACCCGCCGTCTGTCCGGCCGCGCCCCCGACAACCGCCTGGTCCACTTCACCAAGCCGGACCAGGCCGTCCGCCCCGGCGACGTGGTCACGGTCGAGGTCACCTACGCCGCCCCGCACCACCTCCTCGCCGAGGGCCCCGTGCTCGATGTGCGCCGCACGCGCGCCGGTGACGCCTGGGAGCGGCGCAACGCCGCCGAGCAGGCCAAGTCCAAGGGCGTCATGCTCGGTCTGCCGAAGGTGGGCGCCCCCGCCCCGCTGCCGGCCCCGGCGGGCAGCGGCTGCGGCTGCGACTGACCCGGCCCGCCCTGCCGGGCGGGAACGGACGGCGGAGTGACGCCCGGGCGTGGTCCGGCGCTACCCTGCCGATCATGCTTGTCGCCGCCGCCGTCTGCCCCTGCCCGCCCCTTCTCGTGCCCGAGGTCGCCGCGGGCGCCGCACCCGAGATGGACGCCGCGCGAGCCGCGTGCGGGCAGGCCCTGGGCGTGCTCGCCGCCGCCCGGCCCGATCTGCTCGTGGTCGTCGGACCCGCCGGACAGCCCGGGTGCACCTCCTACCCCGAGGGCACCCGGGGGTCGTTCCGGGGCTTCGGCGTGGACGTGGACGTCCGGCTCGGCCGGGACACCGGCACCGTGCCCGGGCAGGAGCTGCCGCCCTCGCTCGCCGTGGCCGCCTGGCTGCTGGAGCAAGCCGGCCGGCTCGACGTCCCCGTCGAGGGGATCGGTGTGGAGGAGCTGCTGGAGCCCGAGCGGTGCGCGGCGGCCGGCCGGGACATCGCCCGGCGGGCCGGCCGGGTGGCGCTGCTGGTGATGGGCGACGCCAGCGCCTGCCGGTCGGTCAAGGCGCCGGGATACCTCGACGAACGCGCCGAGCCCTTCGACGCAGAGGTCGCCCGTGCGCTGGAGGAGGCGGACACGGCGGCCCTCCTGGCCCTCGGCACGGAGCCGGCACACGGGCTGAAAGCGGTGGGCCGGGCCCCCTGGCAGGTCCTCGCGGGAGCTGCCGAGGGCGCCGGCCTGCGGGGTGAGCTGCTCTACGACGATGCGCCGTACGGCGTGGGATACCTGGTCGCGACCTGGTCGTAGGGCGGGCGCGGCTCTTTTCAGGACACGGGCGGCCGACCCTCCGGCGACGCCGGCGGGGCAGCGCTCTTCGGCGTCTCGCCGGCCGGGGGAGCCTCACTCCTTTCCGGGCCGCCCCTCTCCGGGCCCTTCCCGCTCCCGTGCGCGAGCCGGTCCATGGCCTGCCTGGCCTTGCCCGTGCCCGCCTGGATCTTGTCGCTGTACCTGCCCTTGGTCTTCTCGTCCACCAGCTTCGCGGCCTTCTCCAGGCCGTGCCCGATCGTGTCCCCGTGCCGCTGGGCGAGGTGCGACACCTTCTCCTTGGCGGGGCCGATACGGGCCTTCATGTTGTCCAGCAGACCCATGGTTCACCTTTCCTGGCGGTCTTCTCCCCAACGGCCAAGACCTTCTCTGCCGCTCCTACCCGCAAAGGAGTTGCGCAAAAACTCCCATATCACCCCACATGGAGTGCAACTCCTTCAAAACTCATTCGAAGCAGCGGTACGGGATTTGCGAGACTGTCACGGTGAGCAGCGCACCTTCCACTCCTCGCGTCATCGCCGTCGTCGGCCCCACCGCGGCCGGAAAGTCCGACCTGGGCGTCTTCCTGGCCCAGCAGCTCGGGGGCGAGGTCGTCAACGCCGACTCCATGCAGCTCTACCGGGGGATGGACATCGGCACCGCGAAGCTGAGGCCCGAGGAGCGCGGCGGCGTGCCCCACCACCTCCTCGACATCTGGGACGTGACGGTCACGGCCTCCGTCGCCGAGTACCAAAGGCTCGCCCGGGAGCGGATCGACGCGCTGCTCGCCGAGGGGCGCTGGCCGATCCTGGTCGGCGGCTCCGGCCTGTACGTCCGCGGGGCCGTGGACAACCTGGAGTTCCCCGGCACCGACCCCGAGGTGCGGGCCCGGCTGGAGGAGGAACTCGCCCGGCACGGCTCCGGCGTGCTGCACGCCCGCCTGGCCGCCGTCGACCCCGAGGCCGCGCGGGCCATCCTGCCCAGCAACGGCCGCCGCATCGTCCGGGCCCTGGAGGTGATCGAGATCACCGGCCGTCCCTTCACGGCCACCCTCCCCGGTCACGAGGCGGTCTACGACACCATCCAGATCGGCGTCGACGTGCCCCGTCCCGAGCTCGACGAGCGCATCGCGCGCCGGGTCGACCGCATGTGGGAGGCAGGGCTCGTGGACGAGGTGCGCGCGCTGGAGGCCCAGGGCCTGCGCCAGGGGCGCACGGCATCGCGCGCGCTCGGCTACCAGCAGGTGCTCGCAGCGCTCGCGGGGGAGTGCACGCTGGAAGAGGCGCGCGCGGAGACCGTACGCGCCACCAAACGCTTCGCGCGCCGTCAGGACTCCTGGTTCCGGCGTGATCCGCGGGTGCACTGGCTGAGCGGAGCCGCGGCGGATCTCGGGGAACTTCCGCGTCTGGCA
The DNA here is from genome assembly GCF_002155915.1 of Streptomyces thermovulgaris. GTDB lineage: Bacteria > Actinomycetota > Actinomycetes > Streptomycetales > Streptomycetaceae > Streptomyces > Streptomyces thermovulgaris. The sequence goes on from NZ_MUME01000233.1 coordinate 3,885, forward strand.
TTGTCGTTGGTCGAACGACCGGTTACAGCCTGATCACGTCATGGCATCGGGACGCCCCGGGCGCCGTCCGGGTCCCCCGCGCCATGCCATCATCGAGCTCCGATCGACCAAAGAGAGTCCTAGTTGGGAGGGCGCGTGGCGATGGAGGCCGGCCCTCACGACACCGCACAAGGAACGGACCGCATCACCGTGGACCGCGGCGGCGCGGAGCCGGACGAAAGTTCCCTGAGCTCCGATTCCCTGAGCTCCGCTTCCCTGAGTTCCGACGGCCCCGACGAGACGCAGGGCGGAGTGACCGCGGACGGTCCGGAGTCCGAGGAGATGTTCGCCGGGCCCGAGGTGGAAGTCGAGCTGCGCCCGCAGCGGCGGCTGCGCATCTGGCAGCTGGCCCCCATCGTGGGCCTGGCCGCGGTCGGTTCCCTCATGTTCGCCTTCCCACTGGCCTTCGACAGCGACAGCGGTGCCGTGATCGCCATGCTGGGGTTGCTGATCTGCCTCTGCTCGGCGGGCTGGGGCATGATGGCCGCCCGCCGAGTCGGCTACACCTGGCCCGGCCTGCCCCCGCGGGGCTCGGGCCGCCGCCTCGACTGGCGGGTGATCGGCGCGTACGCCCTCCTCGTCGCCGTGGCCGTCGCCCTCGCCGTCTGGCGCGTCGCCCGGCTCCGTTAGGGCCTGCGGCGGCCGGGGCCCTGCCGGCCGGTGCCTTTCGGGCGGAGTTCTGCCGGCCGGGTCCTTCCCGTCGGTGTCCTTCGCCGTCCGGCCGGAGGACGGGCCGCACGGCGTCCGGTGTCATGAGGTTCCCCGCCGGTGTCAGAAGCCCCCTGCCCGAGCAGGGCCGAGGGCGCGCGGGAGCACGCCCGGAGGCGTCTTCCGGCCTTCCGGGCCGGGGAGCGCCGCACGGGCGGGCGGGGCAGGCGGGAGGGCGCCGGCAGGGCCCGGGGAGCGCCCGTGGGGACCTGCGAGGACGCGGAGGACCCCTGCGGGGACGGCGGTCCGCCGGGCGTGCGCCTCGGGCGCGGGCACCCCGTACGATCGAGGCATGAGCACGCGCATCCCCTTCCTCAAGGGCCACGGCACGGAGAACGACTTCGTGATCGTCCCGGACCCGGAGAACGCCGTGGACCTGCCGCCGGCCGCCGTGGCCGCCCTGTGCGACCGCCGCGCGGGCATCGGAGGGGACGGCGTGCTGCACGTCGTACGGTCGGCCGCGCACCCCGAGGCCCGCGAGATGGCGGCCGGGGCGGAGTGGTTCATGGACTACCGCAACAGCGACGGCTCGATCGCGGAGATGTGCGGCAACGGTGTGCGGGTCTTCGCGCGCTACCTCCAGTACGCCGGGCACGCGGCCGAGGGCGACCTCGCGATCGCCACACGCGGGGGTGTGAAGACCGTGCACCTCGCCAAGGACGGCGACATCACCGTCGGCATGGGCAGGGCGCGGCTCCCCGAGGGGGAGGTCACGGTGAGCGCCGGCGGGCGCAGCTGGCCCGCGCGCAATGTGAACATGGGCAACCCGCACGCGGTCGCCTTCGTCGACGACCTCGCCGACGCCGGCGACCTGCTCTCCCCGCCGGCCTTCAGCCCGGCCTCCGCCTACCCGGACGGGGTGAACGTCGAGTTCGTGGTCGACCGAGGACCCCGCCATGTCGCCCTGCGCGTGCACGAGCGCGGCTCCGGCGAGACCCGCTCCTGCGGCACGGGCGCGTGCGCCGTCGCCGTGGCGGCCGCCCGGCGCGACGGCGTCGACCCCGCGGTCACCGGGACCCCGGTGACGTACACGGTGGACGTGCCCGGCGGAACACTGGTGATCACCGAGCGGCCGGACGGCGAGATCGAGATGACCGGTCCGGCGGTGATCGTCGCCGAAGGCGAGATCGACGGTGAATGGCTGAAAACAGTCGTCGGCTGAGGGAGGGGCGGCCATGGATCGCAGAGGAGGCAGCCCGCGGCTCCGGTCATACGTATGCCTGGACGTGCGGGGAGCAGGAAATCCATGGCCGCCACCCGGTCAGGTGACCGGAAAACTTAAACTTTCCAGCCATCGCTCGAATGGGTGATCCGTTTCACGCTCGCCGAGAGGCGGCCGATCGGGCCCGTCGGGCTCGGTAGCATCAAGCACCGGCTCGGACGGGGGAATCCGTTGCCATCCCTTGAGCCGTGCATGCCTTGGCACCCCGTCCGCCGGTCCACGCAGCCGGAGGTGCCATGAGTGCGGATGCCACGAATCCTGCGGCCCCGGGCCCGGTGGCTCCCGCAGAGCCCCGCCGCAGGGCCCGCCCGCGAATCGACCTGCGCCGGCTCGGCCGGGCCGCCCTGCTCGGCACGGCCACCCGCGACCGGCTGCCCGACGCCATCAGCCACGTGGTCGAGGCCCACCGCGCCCACTTCCCCGACGCCGACCTCGAGCCGCTGCGCCGCGCCTATCTCCTGGCCGAGTCCTCCCACCGGGGGCAGATGCGCAAAAGCGGTGAGCCGTACATCACGCACCCCCTCGCGGTGACCCTCATCCTCGCCGAACTCGGCGCGGAGACCACCACCTTGACGGCATCACTGCTGCACGACACCGTCGAGGACACCGACGTGACCCTGGAGCAGGTCGGCAAGGAGTTCGGCGAGGAGGTGCGCTACCTCGTCGACGGCGTCACCAAGCTGGAGAAGGTCGACTACGGCGCCGCCGCCGAGCCCGAGACCTTCCGCAAGATGCTCGTCGCCACGGGCAACGACGTCCGCGTGATGTCGATCAAGCTCGCCGACCGGCTGCACAACATGCGCACCCTCGGGGTGATGCGCCCGGAGAAACAGAAACGCATCGCCAGGGTCACCCGGGACGTGCTCATCCCGCTCGCCGAACGGCTCGGGGTGCAGGCCCTCAAGACCGAGCTGGAGGACCTGGTCTTCGCCGTCCTGCACCCCGAGGAGTACGCACGCACGCGCGAGCTGATCGCCGAGAACGCCGCGCGTCCCGACGACCCGCTCGCCGAGGTCGCCGAACAGGTCCGCGGAGTGCTGCGCGAGGCCGGTATCACCGCCGAAGTCCTCATCCGGCCACGGCACTTCGTCTCCGTGCACCGCGTCGCCCGCAAACGCGGCCGGCTGCGCGGATGCGACTTCGGGCGGCTGCTGGTGCTGGTGAACGAGGACGCCGACTGCTACGCGGTCCTCGGCGAACTGCACACGTGCATGACGCCGATCGTCTCGGAGTTCAAGGACTTCATCGCGGTACCCAAGTTCAACCTGTACCAGTCGCTGCACACGGCCGTCGCCCTCCCCCGGGACCACGCGGACGCGCCCGGAGGGACCCCCGTGGACGGCGAGGTCGTCGAGATCCTCATCCGCACCCACCGGATGCACAAGGTCGCCGAGGCCGGTGTCGTGGCGCTCGGCAACCCCTACGCCCCGTCCTCGGAGGAGCAGTCCGCGGGCGACGGCGAGCGCGCCGACCCCACCCGGCCCGGCTGGCTCTCCCGCCTCCTCGAGTGGCAGCGGGCGGCACCCGACCCCGACACCTTCTGGTCCACGCTCCGCGAGGACCTCGCCCAGGACCGCGAGATCACCGTCTTCAGGCCCGACGGAGGCACGCTGGGCCTGCCCGAGGGCGCCACGTGCGTGGACGCCGCCTACGCCCTGTACGGCGAGGACGCGCACGCGTGCATGGGCGCCTGGGTCAACGGCCGCCTGGCGACGCTGGGCACCGTCCTGAAGGACGGCGACACCGTCCAGCTGCTCATGGGCCAGGACCCGTCCTCCGAACCCTCCCGGGAGTGGCTGGAGCACGCGCGCACCCCGACCGCCCGCATCGCCATCCAGCGCCGGCTGGCCGCACGGCCGTCCCCGGCCGAGGAGGCCGAGGGCGCCGGGAACGCCGAGGACGCCGGGAAGTCCCGGAAGTCCGGGAACACGGGCGGTGCCGCCGCCCCGGCAGCCGCGGCTTCCGTTCCGAGCAGGGCGGGGGACGCCGGTCCGCCCCCGGCCCGGGAGGCCGGTGCGGCCGCCGGCGCCGCACCCCGCGGGGCGAGCGTCCTGGTCGTCGACCGCCCCCGCGCGAACGCACGGCTCGCGGGCTGCTGCACCCCCGTGCCGCCCGACGCGATCACCGGGTTCGTCGTCCGCGGGGGAGCGGTCACCGTGCACCGCGTGGAGTGCGCGACGGTCGCGCGGATGAAGAGCGCGGGGCGCGCGGAGGTCGACGTGCGCTGGGGAGACACCACCGCATGCCGGGTCACGCTGCTCGCCGAATCGTTCGACCGCCCCCATCTGCTGGCCGACCTCACCGAGGCGATCGCCCGTGAGGGAGTCGAGATCATCTCGGCGACGGTGTCCCCGCCGGTCCGGCAGCACGTCCGCCACACGTACACCCTCCAACTGCCCGACGCCGCCGGGCTGCCGTCCCTGATGCGCGCGATGCGCAACGTCCCGGGCGTCTACGACGTGAGCCGCACCCAGCCGTAGCCGCCGGGCGCATGGGGCGCCCCGCCCCGGACACGCACGCCGGGTGTGCCGGGCACCGGCACAAGACGCCCGGTGCGCCCGGCACTTCGGGCCGGTGGTCCCGCGTGCTCCGCCGCCCCGGCCGTCCGTGCACCCCGGGGCCCGCCCTTTCGCGCACATGCGCTCCCCGGCCGTGCGCGCCGCCCGGCACACCGCTCGCACGCCGTGAGCGCCCCTCAACACCTCGTCCCCCGGCCCTCGGTGTGGTTCCGAGGGATCCTTTCGGGTGGGTCGGGCGCGAGCCTGCGCCGCGTCGCGCGGGAGCGCTGGTAGCGGTGGGACATGCTGCTCAGCACCGGATCACGTGTCCCGCGTCGCCTGAAGGCGGTCCTTCTCGCCTCCGCCGTCTCCGTCGGCCTCGTCGCCGCGAGCGCCCCGCCCGAGCCCCTGGGCGTCGGGGACCGGCTCTTTCCGCACCTGGGCAACCCGGGATACGACGTGTCGTCGTACGACCTGGCCTTCACCTACTCCGGCGACAACAGCACGCCGCTGCGGGCCGTCACCACGATCGACGCGTGGACGACGCAGAAGCTGGACCGGCTGAACCTCGACTTCGCGCACGGCAAGGTCGACTCCGTGGAGGTCGACGGCAGCCCGGCCGCGTTCACCACCGTCGGCGAAGACCTCGTGATCACCCCGAAGAACCCGCTGCCCCGCAGCAGTTGGACGCGGATCACCGTACGCCACACCAGCGACCCCGTGCCCGGAAAGAACCGCGACGGAGGCTGGGTGCGCACCGAGGACGGTCTCGTCCTGGCCAACCAGGCCGACGCCGCACACCTGGTGTTCCCGTGCAACGACCATCCGTCCGACAAGGCGATGTTCACCATCCGTGTCACCACGCCCGAGGGGTACACGGCCGTCGCCAACGGGCTGCCGACCGCTGTCGACCGAAGCGGCGGCACGACCACGTGGACGTACCGCACCCGGCACCCCATGGCCACCGAGCTGACGCAGATCTCCATCGGCCGCTCCACCGTGCTGCACCGCACCGGCCCGCAGGACCTGCCCGTGCGGGACGTCGTCCCGGCCGGGGACCGCGCGGCGCTCGAGCCGTGGCTGGCCAGGACCCCCGCCCAGATCGCCTGGATGGAGAGCAAGGTCGGCCCGTACCCCTTCGAGACGTACGGCGTGCTGGTGGCCTCCGCCGACACCGGCTTCCAGCTCGAGACGCAGACCCTGTCCCTGTTCGAGAAGAGGCTCTTCACCGACGACGCCTACCCCGAGTGGTACGTCGAGTCGATCATGGTGCACGAGCTGTCCCACCAGTGGTTCGGCGACAGCGTGAGCCCGCGCACCTGGTCCGACCTGTGGCTCAGCGAGGGGCATGCCACCTGGTACGAGGCCCTGTACGCCGAGGAGAAGGCGAACCGGTCCCTGGAGGCCCGCATGAAGGCCGCCTACAGCGCCTCCGACCGCTGGCGCGAGGCCGGCGGACCGCCCGGGACGCCCAAGCCGCCGAAGCCCGGGCAGAAGACCGGCATCTTCCGCCCGAACGTCTACGACGGCGCCGCGCTCGTCCTGTACGCGCTGCGTCAGGAGATCGGCAAGCAGGACTTCGAGCGCCTGGAGCGCACCTGGGTGCGTTCCCACCGGGACGGCACCGCGACCACGGCCGACTTCCAGCGGCTGGCCTCACAGATCGCCGGACGCGATCTGAGCGGCTTCTTCAAGGCCTGGCTGTACGGGGAGAAGACCCCGCCGATGCCCGGCCACCCCGACTGGAAGTCCGTGCCGCCGGTGAAGACGGCGCAGAAATGACCGGGAAGGCGTCCGGGAAGGCGTCCGGAAAGGCGCACGGAGAGACGTCCGGAGAAGTTGCCCGGGAAGAAGTGCCTGGGAAGCCAGCCGGAGAAGCCTCCGGGAAGCACCGGGGAAACGACCGGGGGAGCGGACGGGGAATGGGCGGGCAATGATCGAGAAAAGAATGATCGGAGAATGAACGGGGGAACGGAGGAACGGCCGGGAGGGGCGCGGACGCGGGGACGGAGAAATAATGCCGTGGCGGAACGGCTCGCGCCGTGCGACCATCGTCGGGCCGGTACAGCGGGGGACAAGGGAATGTTCCCGGGTACTCCTGTGTTGTGACCGGTGACGACAATGTCCCACGACGTAAGGATCCAATGACCTCCTCTTCCTCCTCTTCCCAGACGTTTCGGGCGTCTCGATCCGGCAGGCGCCTTGCGAACACCCGCCCCGAGGGCCTCCGGGCCGATGCCCTGATGGAAGAGGACGTCGCCTGGAGCCCCGAGATCGACGGCGAGCGGGACGGCGATCAGCTCGACCGCTTCGACCGCGCGGCCCTGCGCCGTGTCGCGGGCCTCTCCACCGAGCTCGAGGACGTCACCGAGGTCGAGTACCGGCAGCTCCGCCTGGAGCGGGTCGTGCTCGTCGGTGTGTGGACCTCGGGAACCGTGCAGGACGCGGAGAACTCGCTCGCCGAGCTCGCCGCCCTCGCGGAGACCGCGGGCGCGGTCGTGCTCGACGGCGTGATCCAGCGCCGCGACAAGCCCGACCCGGCCACCTACATCGGCTCCGGCAAGGCCGACGAGCTGCGCGACATCGTCGTGGAGACGGGCGCGGACACCGTCATCTGCGACGGCGAGCTCAGCCCCGGCCAGCTGATCCAGCTCGAGGACGTCGTCAAGGTCAAGGTCATCGACCGTACGGCCCTGATCCTGGACATCTTCGCCCAGCACGCCAAGTCCCGGGAGGGCAAGGCACAGGTCGCGCTCGCGCAGATGGAGTACATGCTGCCGAGGCTGCGCGGTTGGGGTCAGTCGCTGTCCCGGCAGATGGGTGGCGGCAGCGGCGGGATCGCCACCCGCGGTCCCGGTGAGACCAAGATCGAGACGGACCGGCGGCGGATTCGCGAGAAGATGGCGAAGATGCGCCGGGAGATCGCGAGCATGAAGACCGGCCGCGAGGTCAAGCGGCAGGAGCGGCGCCGCAACAGGGTGCCCTCCGTCGCCATCGCCGGCTACACCAACGCCGGCAAGTCCTCCCTGCTCAACCGGCTCACCGGTGCGGGTGTCCTGGTCGAGAACGCGCTGTTCGCGACCCTGGACCCGACCGTGCGCCGGGCCGAGACCCCGAGCGGCCGGACCTACACCCTGGCCGACACCGTCGGTTTCGTCCGGCACCTGCCGCACCACCTGGTCGAGGCGTTCCGCTCCACCATGGAGGAGGTCGGCGACGCCGACCTGATCCTGCACGTGGTCGACGGCGCCCACCCCGACCCGGAGGAGCAGCTGGCCGCCGTGCGCGAGGTGATCAGGGACATCGGCGCCGCCGGCATCCCCGAGATCGTCGTGATCAACAAGGCGGACGCGGCGGATCCGCTGGTGCTCCAGCGGCTGCTGCGGATCGAGAAGCGCTCGATCGCGGTCTCCGCCCGCACCGGGGAGGGCATCCCCGAGCTGCTGGACCTGATCGACAGGGAGCTGCCCAGGCCGGCCGTCGAGATCGAGGCACTGGTGCCGTACACCTGCGGCAACCTGATCGCCCGGGCCCACTCCGAGGGCGAGGTGCTCTCCCAGGAGCACACCGCGGAGGGCACCCTGCTCAAGGCCTGGGTGCACGAGGAGCTCGCGGCGGAGCTGGCGCCGTACACCCCGGCTCCCGCGGCCTGATCCGCCTCCGCGGCCCTCGCGGGCCACGACTTCGCACACAACGAGGGCTCGCTTCCCCGGCGACGGGGAAGCGAGCCCTCGGCGTTCACGAGGCCACCGGACGCCGTGCCCCTCGCCCGCGTTCCGGTACGCAGCCGAGTGGGCCGGGCCGGCGGTCACTGTCCGGCGAACTTCCTGCTGATCGCGTCGTACACGCCCTTGGCCACCTCGCCCAGCCGCGGGCCCGCCAGCCAGCCCGTCGTCACCGGGCCGATCGAGGTGTTGGAGACCAGGACGGGCTTGCCGTCCGGTCCCGTCCTGACCCAGCCGCCGCCGGAGGAGCCGCCGGTCATGGTGCAGCCGATGCGGTACATCGTCGGGTCCGAGGCGTTCAGCGACAGCCGGCCCGGCTTGTCCTGGCACTGGTACAGCCGCTGGCCGTCGTACGGCGCCGCCGCCGGGTAGCCGGTCGCGGTGACGCTGTCCACCTTCGGCACGGCCGGGGCGTTGAAGTCCACGGGCAGCGCCCCGCCGACGGTCTCCTCCAGCGACTTGCCGTTGCCGCCCTTCTCGGGCGTGACATGGAGGACGGCGAAGTCGTACGGAGCGCCCTGACCGCCGGTCGAGCCGCCCTGCTCGATCCACTGCTGGGAGGTCTGCGCCCAGTCTCCCCACCACACGCCGTACGGGGCGACCTCCTCACGGGAGGCGTTCTTCAGCTGGTCGGCGCTCCTGCCCGCGTCGTTGTACGCCGGTACGAAGGCGATGTTGCGGTACCAGCCGCCCTTCTTGCCGGCGTGCACGCAGTGGCCGGCCGTCCACACCAGGTTGGACTTGCCCGGGTGCGCCGGGTCCTGGACGACCGTCGCCGAGCAGACCATGCTGCCCTCGGGGGAGTCGAAGAACACCTTGCCCGCCGTCGCCGCGTTCTCGCGGTACGGCGGCGAGACCGGCTGCGCCTTCACCGGTACCGGAGTCGGGTCGGTGACCCCCTGGTCACCGGAGAGGTCGTTGTCGTCGATGCTCCGGTTCGGGTCCTCGGCCCGGCGCATGCGCTCCGGGTTCCACAGGTCCTTGATGATCGGGTTGATGAAGTCGCCCGCCTCGCGCAGCCAGTCGTCCTTGTTCCAGTCCTTCCAGGCGCCGTTCCTCCACTTGTCGATGTCGATCCCGTGCTCCTCGAGCCTGCGCCGGATGTCGTCCGGGATCTTGATCTTGCCGTCGCCGATTCCGTCGGTGTCACCGGGGATCCCGGAGGCCTGGGGCCGGCCGTCCGCCCTGGTGTCGTCGCCGGAGTCGCAGCCGGTGGCGGTGAGCACCAGCGCCGAGACCAGCGCGACGGCGGTCAGCGCGGGGGAGGTGGTGCGGCGGGCGCCCGTTTTTCGACGCAGGGTGAAGGACGGGCGTATGAGTCGCATGCTCTGATTCCCCCTGAAATGAACGGATGTGACACTTCCCGCCGTGCCCCCACGGTGCCCCCGGGCCGAGTTCGCCGTGCCGCACGGCGGTCTGGAACGGCATCACACCCTATGCGGTCGCGGTCCGGGTCGGCCGACAGTACGGCAACGGTTTCGCTACGAGCTTTGCCGATCAGGCAACTCTTCCGCTGTGCCCCTGTTTGACGCTCTTTCAGACTTCTTGTGCGCAGGTGTCCCTCCCGTGCGGGCGGGTCCGGTCCCGGCTTCGGGCCCTGGCCGTCGGCCCGCCTGGTGCGGCTCGCCCGTCGGGAACCGCCGGCCGCGCCGGGACGGAGGCCGGAGCGGGCCCGGGGGCGGGCGCCGCCTGAGCCTCTTCGGGCTGCGGTGGACGGAGGAAGTCCGGTTCGTGGCTCGGCCGTCCTCGCGGCGACCGGACCGGTGCCGTACGGCGGCGGTCGTCGTGGCGTTTCCCGGCCGTCCGCCGGAACCGCTCGGCGCGTTCCCGCGGCGTCCGGCCGGCGGGGGCTCGGCCGGACGCGCCCTCGGCACCCGTGCCCTCGGGGCGCGACTAGGCCGTTCTGGCGATTTTCGCCTTTATGCAGCGGGTTGGAATGATTGTGGGGTTATAGGAAGCTGCATGAGATCTGCGCAACGCACCATCCCACTGCGTTCGCTGGCCGCAGCCTGTGCCCTGAGCGGTGCGGCTTTGCTGCTGGCAGCCTGTACGAACTCGGACACGACTGCTTCCCAAGCCGCTGTGGCGGCCCAGACCAGTCCGGGCCTCACCGCTTCCCCCACCGCATCCCCCTCTCCCTC
>NZ_MUME01000234.1 GCF_002155915.1 Streptomyces thermovulgaris
GGCCATGCGCGTGCCCGGCTCCTGTTTCCCACCGGGACGGACGGCGGCACGCAGGCCGTGATCGTGCACGAGGGCATCCCCGACGCGGTGCCGCGCGACGACGACGAGCCGGGCACGCGCATGGCCCCGGACACCCCGCCCGGCCGGTGGAGGACGGCGCGTCGTGGGATCACCGGCCGACGCCGCGGGCCGCCGCGACCGCCTGTGCGGCGTATCCGCGTCCGAACAGCACCGTGTGCACCAGCAGCGGAAAGAGCTGGTGCAGCCCGATGCGGTCGCTCCAGCCGTCGGCGAGCGGCGCGACCTCCTGGTAGCCCTCCAGCACACGGTCCAGATGCGGGCAGCCGAACAGATGGAGCATCGCCAGGTCCGTCTCCCGGTGCCCGCCGTGCGCGGCCGGGTCGATCAGCCGGACCTCGCCGTCGGCGCCCCACAGCACATTGCCGTTCCACAGGTCCCCGTGGAGCCGCGCGGGCGGTTCGGCGGGACCGGCGAACCCGGGCAGCCGCTCCAGGGCGCGTTCGACCACGGCCGCCTCGGCGGGCAGCAGAGTGCCGTCGTCGACCGCACGGCGCAGATAGGGCAGCACCCGGTGCTCGGCGTACCACTGCGGCCAGTCGGCGCCGGGGACGTTGCGCATCGGCGCGAGCCCGATGTACGCCTCCCGGGGACCGCCGGGCGGCGGCGCGCCGAACGCGGGCGCCCCGGCGGCGTGCAGGGCGGCCAGAGCACGGCCGAACCGGACCGCCGCCTGCGGGCTCGGCCGGCCCTGCGGCACCCGGTCGGTGACCAGCCAGTGCCGGTCGTGGCCGTGCACCGCCGGAACCCGCACCGCGTCCGCCTCGGCGAGCCAGCGCAGCCCCGCGGCCTCGGCGCGTGTCGCCTCCGGACCGTCACCGCGCTTGACCACGACCACCCGGCCGTCGTCGAGGGTCACCTCGGCGACGGCCCCCGACAGCGGGCGCCGTCCAATCACCCGGCGCCCGGTCAGCCGGGCGGCCGCGGCCCCCGGGTCGTCCTCGCCGGCACCGGCCGGTGGCCGGCCGGTCATGCGGCCAGACGCTCGCGCACCCAGGCGAGCAGACCGGGCGTCGCGGCCTCGATCATGTCCAGCACCTCTTCGAAGCCCTCCGGGCCGCCGTAGTACGGGTCGGGGACATCGAGGTCGCCGGTCGCCTCCGGATCGAAGGAGCGCAGCAGCCGCACCCGGGAGGGGTCGTCGACGAGCCGCCGCAGCGCCTTGTCGTGGCCGCCGTCCATGGCCAGGAACAGATCGGCGTCCAGGTGCTCGGCCCCGATCTGCGCGGCCACGTGCTCGACCGGATAGCCGCGCCGCGCCAGCGCCTCGCCGGACCGCTCGTCGATGGGCTCCCCGACGTGCCAGGGGCCGATCCCCGCACTGCTGACCCGCACCGCGTCCTCCAGCCCGGCCCGGCGCAGATGCTCGGCGAACACCAGGGCGGCGGACGGCGATCGGCAGATGTTCCCGCTGCAGACGAAACAGATGTGCACGGCCCCCAGGGTACGAGGCACTCCGCGCACCGCCGGCACCGCGTCGAGCCGACGACACCGCTCGGCCGCCGGGACCGGGGGCGTTCCCCGAGGGCCGGACGGTCGGGTGAGCGGATGGTCGGGTGAAGGGGTGATCGGACGGTCGGACAGCAAGGTGGCCGGGTGATCGGACGGTCGTACGGTCAAATGGCCGGGTGGTCGGACCGTTGGACAGGCAGGTGACCGGCTGATCGGACGGTCGGACGGCCAGGTGACCGGATGATCAGGCAGTCGGACGGCCGGATGATCAGGTGGCCCGCAGGGTCCTCTTGGCGAGTTCGTAGGCGGGGAGCATCTGCCGGTGCTCCTCGGTGTCCAGGCCGCCCAGGTGCAGGACGACCGGACCCCGGGAGGTGCCGACGGCCAGGGCGCGTTCCTGCTTCGGCTCGTCCAGGAGCTCGCCGGTGCGGAGGTACTCGACCTCGACGCCCTCGAGCCCGCCCGCACGGAACGGGCGGTACTGCTCCTTGCGCACGGAGCCCTCGGCGGCCACGAAGGCCCGCAGCACCGTACGGGCGTCCCCCGCGTCCGGGGCGCCGGTCCACACGCGCAGAAAGCCGATGTGCCCGGCGGGCTTGGCGTCGATCTCGCACACGGCGGTCACCGGGCCCTGGCGCAGAAGCGCGTCGGTGGCCTCCTCGGCGGCGGGGGAGTCCCCGGCCGGCCGGTCCACGGCCTCGGCCTTCCAGCCCGCGGCGATGTCGAAGGCGACGGGCAGTTCGCAGGCCGAACCGCGGGCGCCGACGGAGCCCCCGCTGCGGGCGGCGGTCGCTTCCTTCGTCGCCCCGCTCGTCGCCGTGGCGGACGCGCCGGCGGCCGGAGCCGCGTCGTCCGCCGGTCCCGACGCCCCCGCACACGCCGTCAGCATCCCGCCCAGCAGCGCCACCACGGCCACCGTGCCCCGCCACGCCGTCCCCGCCCCGGTTCCCACCACGTCTCTCCCGTCTTCGCCGGCGCGTCACTGTATCGGGCCGCGGTTCCCCCGCTTCGAGCGCCCTCGGTGCCGCGCCTTCGGCGAACGTGGCGGAGGACACACCCCGAAGGGGATCTGCGTCATATGCCTCCCCCAGGGGCGGAAGCTACCGTGCTGCGCGTCCTTTTTGTCCGTGAACAGCTCGAACGGCCCGGCAGTGCACGAAGATCTCGCCCCGCTCATCGCCGCCACCACCCACTGGCTGACCCATGCGTACCCCGCGTCCGGCGGTACGCTCGCCGCCGCCCTCTGCGAGGCGCAGGCACGCCAGGCGGTCACGGTCGCGGCCTGGCTGCGCTACCCGACGCCCATGGACGCCGCACTGGTCATGATGGCCGGCCCCGGAGGCTCCGCCCGCCTGGACTGGATCACCGGCGTGGACGGCGCCGGGACCGACGACCCGGACGCCCACGCCTGGCGCACCTGGGTCGACGAGGTCGTCGCGAGCTGGGCCGCCTGCCTGCTCACCGACCCCGACCTGGCCGGCCGCGCGGTGGACGAGTTCGCCGCGTCCTCGGCCGTGCCGGTCGAGTTCCGCCGTCTGCTCGACCCCGACGACAGCGACCGCCGCGCGGCGGCCCTCCTCCGCCACCCCGACCTGGTGTCCCCGGTGGCCGGCCTCCACCACGCCGAACTCCTCACCCGCCTCGCCGGGGGCTCGGCCCTGGCGGCCTGAGCCGACGAGGGGCACGACCCGGATGCGCCGGAAACCTGCCACAGGGTGATCCCGAACGAGCGGTCTGCTCTGCGGCGATGAACCGCCCGGGGAGACGGCTGCGGACAGGCAGCTTGATCCGGGCGAGTGCCGAGACGCTGAGACGGCTTTCCCCCACACATACGGGTTTTCCCCTCACGCATACGGGATCGGAAAGCCGACCTCGGCCCACAGGGCACGCGGAACGGCGGGCCTGTCGGAAGGCCGCATCCGCTGATCACGAGCTCACCGGGGCCGCTTGACCTTACCGCTGGCGGCAGGGTTGAACGATGCCCGGCATGAACAGCAGCAACGCATCCCAGGTCAGCAGGATCGTCGTCGTCACCGGTGCCGGCACCGGGATCGGCCGGGCCACCGCCCGTGCCTTCGCCGCCGAGGGCGCCCACGTCCTCGCCGTCGGCCGGCGGGCCGAACCGCTCCACGAGACCGCCGCCGGGCGCGACCGGATCACCCCGCTGACCGCCGACATCACCGCCGAGGGGCAGCCCGAGCGGATCGTCCAGGCTGCGCTGGAGCTGCATGGCCGGCTGGACGTGCTGGTCAACAATGCCGGCATCGTGCACAGCGGTGCCCTCGGCACGCTCACACCGGAGAGGATCGCGCCTCAGATCGCCACCAACCTGATCGCACCCATTCTGCTGGCCCAGGCCGCGCTGCCGTCCCTGGAGGCGTCCGGCGGGGTGATCGTCAACGTGAGTACGTCGGTGGGGCAGCGGGCCTGGCCGGGCAGTTCGGTCTACGCGGCGACCAAGACCGCGCTGGAGTTGCTGACCCGCAGCTGGGCGGTCGAACTGGCGCCCCGCGGGGTCCGGGTGGTGGCGGTCGCGCCCGGTGCGATCGACACCCCGATCGGCGAGCACCAGGGACTGACCCCGGAGCGGATGGCCGCAGTGCGGGAGTGGCAGCTGGCGCACACGCCGCTGGGCCGGATCGGCCGGCCGGAGGAGGTGGCCTGGGCGATCACCCACCTTGCCGCACCGGCCGCGTCATTCGTCACCGGGGTGGTCCTCCCGGTCGACGGCGAGGCGGTCGTGGCGTGAGCCGTGGTGTGATAGGAGTGCTGCCCGGGAGGGCGAAGCGGATGCGGATCGGTGAGCTGGCCAAGGCGACCGGAGCGACCGCCCGTGCGCTGCGGCACTACGAGCAGGCCGGGCTGATCTCCTCGGAGCGGGCCCCCAATGGCTACCGCGTCTATGACGAGCGGGCGGTGACACGGGTCCGCAACATCCGCTACCTCCTGGCCGCCGGACTCACCCTGGACGACGTGCGGGTCTTCCTGCCGTGCCTGGACGGAGACCTGACCACGGCACCGCCCTCCGACAAGGGCATACAGGTGGTGTCGGAGCGACTGGCGGTCCTCAACCGGCGCATCGCCGCCCAGACGGCGGTCCGGGACCGTCTGCAGGCCGCACTGCGCCGGGCCATCAGTGAGCGGCGCCGGTCGGCGGCCTGACCGCCCGTCATCACCCGTCTCACGGCAGCTCCACGGCACGGATTCAGGAGAGCCGGGGTGCCTTGCGCTCCCGGTAGCCGCGTACGGCTGCATACGGTGACCACGAGCCCTCACAGGCCGGGAAATGCGCGGCTCCCGATTGCGCGAGGCCGCCGGTTTCATGCCCCGGCGAGACGGACGGCGCCGATCGCGTTCGGGCGCGCCGGTCGCCGCGCTCGGTCACTGCCGACAACAGCGACCGGCGCACGGAGGCGAGTCACCGTGCCCCCAGCACCTCGCCCACCGCCTCCTGCACCACCGGCAGGGCCGCTGCGCGGTCCGAGGGGATCAGACCGATGCGGGTGCGGCGGTCCAGGAGATCGGATGCGTCGAGAGCGCCCTCGTGGCGCAGGGCCCAGACGAGTTCGGCGCGGGTGACGGGGTGGCCGTCCAGGACGGGTTCGCGCAGCCGCGGGTCCCGGTCGCCCAGGGCGTGGACGGCCGGGGCCTCGGTGCCGTAGCG
The DNA here is from genome assembly GCF_002155915.1 of Streptomyces thermovulgaris. GTDB lineage: Bacteria > Actinomycetota > Actinomycetes > Streptomycetales > Streptomycetaceae > Streptomyces > Streptomyces thermovulgaris. The sequence continues at coordinate 5,195 of NZ_MUME01000234.1, forward strand.
GCGGATCAGACGGCGCGGTGCCCGCAGGACGGCCAGCCGCTGCGGCGAGGCGGCGCCGACGAGCGGCAGGGCGGCCGTGGGGGAGGGGCCCGCGGCCAGACGGCGCACGGCGACGGCGGCGTCGACCGCGTCCTCGGCCATCCGCCGGTAGGTGGTCAGCTTGCCGCCGACCACGGTGATCACACCGTCCGCGGAGGTCAGCACCGCGTGCCTGCGGGAGAGGTCCGCGGTCCGCGGCGCCGCACCGGACCCGGCCGCCGGGGTGGTGTCCAGCAGCGGACGCAGGCCCGCGAACGCACCGGCCACGTCCTCGCGGCGGACGGGGACCTCCAGGGCGGAGGCCAGCACGTCGAGCAGGAAGCCGATGTCGGACTCGGGGACCTCGGGCACGTCCGGGACGCCGCCCTCGACGGGTTCGTCGGTGAGCCCGACGTAGACCCGGCCGTCGTCCTGCGGCAGCACCAGCACGAAGCGGTTGGTCTCCCCGGGCACCGGGATGTGCAGCCCGGCCGGCAGCGGGCCGAGCAGGCCCTCGCGCAGCACGAGGTGGGTGCCGCGCGAGGGCCGTACCCGGATGCCGTCCACCAGGCCGCCCGCCCACACCCCGGCGGCGTTGATCACGGCGCGGGCCCTGATCTCGCCCTCCTCGCCGGTCAGTTCGTCCCGCACCCGGGCACCGGAGCCGGTGAGCTCCAGGGCCCGCACCCGGGTCAGGATCCGCGCGCCGCGGCCCGCCGCCGTACGGGCGATCGCGGTGACCAGACGGGCGTCGTCGGTGAGCCGGCCGTCCCAGGACAGCAGACCGCCGCGCAGGCCCGGGCCGCGCACGGCGGGCGCGAGATGACGGGTCTCCACCGCGGACAGCCCGCGCGGCGCCGGCAGCGTGGCGCGGGCGGTGCCCGCCGCCAGCCGCAGTCCGTCGCCCGCGCGGAGACCGGCCCGGGCCAGGGCGGCCTGACGGCGTGAGACCAGCGGGGTGAGGGGCAGGACGAACGGCTGCGCGCCGACCAGATGGGGAGCGGTGCGCTCCATCAGCACCCCGCGTTCGACCGCGCTCTCGTGCGCGACGCCGAACTGCGCGGACGCGAGGTAGCGCAGCCCGCCGTGGACCAGTTTGGAGCTCCAGCGGGAGGTGCCGAAGGCCAGGTCGTGGGCGTCGATCGCGGCGACGCTCAGCCCCCGCGCCGCGGCGTCCAGCGCGGCCCCGGCACCGGTCGCGCCGAGACCGACCACCAGGACGTCCACCGTCTCGCCGCCGACGGTCCGGGCCAGTTCGCGCGCCCGGCGTCCGGCGGTGAGGGAGGTGCCCGGGGACGCGGGGCCCCCGGCGGGGGTGCTGCCGGAGCTCATGGCATCAGGGTCCTCTCCAGGAGGGTCCGCAGTTCCTCGAGGAGCGCCTCGCCGTTCAGCTCGGGGTCCTCCTCGTCGGTCATCGTGCGCAGCGACAGGGCGAAGGACTGGACGACCAGCAGCAGGGACCGGGCCTGCCGTCCGGCGTGCCCCGTGCGCACCGATCCGTCGGCGTGCCCCTCGCGCAGAAGGCCGGCGAGCCGTTCGAGCAGGGCCTCCTGGCTGGCTCCGCGCCGGTCCAGCACATAGGGGAGCAGCAGCTCGGGGTCCACGTCGACGATCTTGCGGAAGAGCGGGTGGGCGCGGAACTCCCTCACCCCGGCCACCAGTCCCTCGACCAGCCGCGTCCGGGTGTCCGTCCCGGGCCGGGGCTCGGGCATCGCCCGGCCGGCCGCCTCGGTCCACTCCCGGGTCATCAGATCGCCGACCAGGGAGCGCACATCGGGCCAGCGCCGGTACAGCGTCATCCGGGACACGCCCGCCCGCCGGGCCACGTCGGTCAGGGTCGTACGGCGGACCCCGACCGCCAGGACGCAGTCGCGCACGGCGTCGAGCACGGCGTCGCCGTCCGAGCGGGCCGCGGGGGCCGGGCGGACCGGGTCCGCCGCACCATTGTGACGAATAGGCGTCATGTGTCACAGTGTAACGCCACGGCGTGACGCCGCGGCACTCTTCGACCACGACCGGTGAGGAACGACGCTCATGAACATGCCGGATGTGCCGGACATGCTGTGGAGCGGCTGGGGCGACCCGGCCAGGGCCACACCGCTGCCCGACACGGTGACCGGGCTGCTGCGCGACCTGCTCGGCATCAGGCCCCGCGCCACCGCACCGGTCGCCCTGGACGCCCTTCCCGTGCCCGCCTCACCGCTGACCGACGCCGCACGCCGCGCCCTGCGCGAGGCCGTCGGCGGCGACGAGCACGTCCGCACCGACGCCGAGTCCCGCGTCCGCCGCACCCGCGGCAAGTCCACCCCCGACCTGCTGCGGATCCGCCGCGGCGACGTCACCGACGTCCCGGCGGCCGTGGTCCTTCCCGCGGACCACGACGAGGTGCTCGCCGTCCTGCGCGCCTGCGCGGCGCACGGCCTGGCCGTCGTCCCGTTCGGCGGGGGCACCTCCGTCGTCGGCGGTCTCGCCCCCGAGCGGCGGCGCCCCTTCGTCGCCCTGGACCTGCGCCGCATGAACCGGCTGCTCGCCCTCGACCCGGTCTCCCGCACCGCCACCCTGCAACCCGGGCTGCGCGCCCCGCGGGCCGAGGCACTGCTGGCCGAACACGGCTTCACCCTCGGCCACTTCCCCCAGTCCTACGAATGGGCCACCCTCGGCGGATTCGCCGCCGCCCGCTCCAGCGGACAGGCCTCCGCCGGCTACGGCCGCTTCGACGAGATGGTGCTCGGCCTCACCCTCGCCACCCCCGAGGGCACCCTCGAGGCCGGACGCGCCCCGCGCTCGGCGGCCGGCCCGGACCTGCGCCAGCTCGTCCTCGGCTCCGAGGGGGCCTTCGGCGTCATCACCTCGCTGACCGTGCGGCTGCGCCCGCTGCCGCGGACCCGCCGCTACGAGGGCTGGCGCTTCGCCTCCTTCGAGGAGGGCGCCACCGCCCTGCGCAAGCTCGCCCAGGACGGGCCGCGGCCGACCGTCCTGCGCCTGTCCGACGAGACCGAGACGCTGGTCGGCCTCGCCCAGCCCGACGCCATCGGCTCCCCCGACAGCCGGCGGGACACCGGCTGTCTGGCGATCGCCGGCTACGAGGGCACCGAAGAGGACACCGCCCACCGCAGACAACGCGCCGCGGACGTCCTGCGCGCGTGCGGCGGCACCTTCCTGGGAGAGGAGCCCGGCGAGCGCTGGGCCCACGGCCGCTACGCGGCGCCCTATCTGCGCGACGCCCTGCTGGACGCGGGCGCGTTCGTCGAGACCCTGGAGACCGCCGCCTTCTGGTCCCGTCTGCCCGGGCTGTACACCGCCGTCCGCGAGGCGCTCACCGGCACGCTCACCGCGGCCGGCACCCCGCCGCTGGTGATGTGCCACATCTCGCACGTCTACGAGAACGGCGCCTCGCTGTACTTCACCGTGGTCAGCGCCCAGGGCGAGGACCCGGTGGCCCACTGGGAGCCCGCCAAGCGCGCGGCGAACGAGGCGATCGGAGCCGCGCGCTTGGCGGGCTCC
>NZ_MUME01000235.1 GCF_002155915.1 Streptomyces thermovulgaris
CTCCGAGGAGATGCGGGCCGTCCTCGGAGCCCTCCAGCGCGGACTCGACCGCGGCCGCCGAGGCCTTCCCGCGGACCCCGCCCCCGCACAGCACACCGAGGAAGGGACGGAGACCGACCATGCACCGTGACGAGAACCCGCAGGTCCCCGCCGAGGAGCCCCGGCAGCCCGGCACCGACCTCGGCTGGCTCCTCGACGACCTGCTGGCCAGGACCGACCATGTGCGCCAGGCCGTGCTGCTGACCGCGGACGGCCTTCCGCTGAGCTCCTCGCAGGGCATGCGCCGACTCGACATCGAACACCTCGCCGCGGTCTGCTCCGGCTTCCACGGCCTGGCCCGCTCAGTGGGGGAGCGGTTCGCGGCCGGAGAGGTGCGGCAGACCATGGTGATGCTCGACGACGCCTACCTCTTCGTCACCCCGGCGGGCAACGGCAGCCGGCTGGCCGTGCTCAGCGACGCGCGGACCGACGTCGGGCAGCTGGCCCACGAGATGGCCCTGCTGGTGCGCCGCGTCGGCCGTCACATGAACGCCGCCGCACGCTCGGCCGAGGACCCCGGCGAACCCTGATGCGGCCGTGAGCGACGACGACCACTGGTACGAGGACGAGACCGGGGCCATGGTGCGTCCCTACACCGTCACCCGGGGCCGCACCCGCCCCTCGGACCGCCACACCGTCGACCTGATGTCCCAGGTCACCGCCGTGCACCCGGACGGGGAGGGGCCGGGCGTCGACCATGTGCGCGCCCGCCTGCTCGGCCTTCTGCGCCACGGCCCCCGGCCCGTCGTGGAACTGGCCGCCGACGCCGATCTGCCGCTGACGGTCGTACGGGTGCTGCTCGGCGATCTCGCCGAGGCCGGACTCGTCCGCATCGACGCGCCCCGGCGTCCCCGGCCGGACGCCCCGGAGGCCGACCCCGGACTGCTCCAGGAGATCGTGGAACGGCTGCGGGAGCTGTGACCTCGACGACACCGCGCCCCGGCCGTGCAACGAATCGCCGCATACCCCCGAACTCACGCAATGAATCGCTCATCGGTGCGCAACGGCTCAGGCTTGTCCGCCCGAAGCCGCTGATCATACGGTCTAGTCAATCCCGAAACCCCCCCGTACCGGTGAGGATCGCCCATGCGTACCGCCCTGCTCCAGAGCTCCGGCCTGCCCGGCCGCGCCGCCGAGAACCTCAGGGTTCTCGACGACGCCGCCGGCCGCGCCGCCGCCGCGGGCGCCGGGCTGCTGGCGACCTCGGAGATGTTCGTGACCGGGTACGCGATCGGCGACGACATCGGCCGCCTGGCCGAACCCGCCGACGGCGACTGGGCGCACACCGTCGCGGAGACGGCCGTCCGGCACGGCCTGGCCATCGCCTACAGCTACCCCGAGCGGGACGGCGAGGCGGTCTACAACTCCGTCCAGCTGATCTCCGCCGACGGCACCCGTCTGGCCAACTACCGCAAGACCCACCTGTACGGCGGTTTCGAGTGCGAGCAGTTCACACCGGGCGAGCAGCCGGTGGTCCAGGCGGAGCTGGGCGGTCTGACCGTCGGCCTGGTGGTCTGCTACGACGTGGAGTTCCCGGAGACCGTGCGTGCCCACGCGCTGGCCGGCACCGACCTCCTCGTCGTCCCGACGGCGCTGATGCACCCGTTCCAGTTCGTCGCCGAGTCCCTGGTGCCGGTGCGCGCCTTCGAGAACCAGCTGTACATCGCCTATGTCAACCGGGCGGGAACCGAGGGCGAGTTCGAGTTCGTCGGACTCTCCGTGCTCGCCGGCCCCGACGGAGTCGCCCGCGCCCGCGCCGGCCGGACCGGGGAACTGCTCGTCGCCGACGCCGATCCCGCCCTTCTGGCCGCCTCCCGCGAGGCCAACCCGTATCTGAGGAGCCGCCGCCCCGGCCTGTACGGGTCCCTCCTCTGAGCCCTCGGGCCCCTTCCCCTC
>NZ_MUME01000236.1 GCF_002155915.1 Streptomyces thermovulgaris
GCCGGTGAGGCGGGGGGTGCTTCTTCGGGGCTGCGGGAGCGGCTGCTGGCACTGCCCGCGGCCGAGCGGGCTGCTCATCTGGTCCGGGTGGTGCAGCAGGAGGCGGCGGTGGTGCTGGGGCTGCCGGGTGCGGAGGCGGTCGGTGCCCAGCAGGTGCTCAAGGAACTCGGCATCGACTCGCTGATGGCGGTCGAGCTGCGCCGTCGGCTGTCCGCTCACACCGGCCTGACCCTGTCGGCCACCCTCGCCTTCGACCACCCCACCCCCACCGCCATCGCAACCCTGCTCCTCGACAAACTCGACCTCGCCGACGACACCGCAGGCAGGAAGAGGACGGCTGATCAGCGCAGGCCCGCCGCGCACGACGAACCCATCGCCATCATCGCCATGGCCTGCCGTCTGCCCGGGGATGTCGACACCCCGGAGGCGTACTGGCACCTGCTCGCGACCGGAGGTGATGCCATTGGCGAACTCCCTCCGCGCTGGGCGAATCTCGACGTCTACGACCCCGACCCGGACGCGGTGGGCAAGAGCTACGCCCGTGAAGGCGGCTTCATCCGCGACGTGGAAGGTTTCGACGCCGCCTTCTTCGGCATCTCCCAGCGCGAGGCGGTGTCGATGGATCCGCAGCAGCGGCTGGTGCTGGAGACGTCCTGGGAGGCCCTGGAGCGGGCCGGCATCCGGCCCGACTCGCTCCGTGAGAGCAAGACAGGGGTCTACCTCGGCACGATGAGCTCCGACTACGGGGAACAGGGCGAACTCGACGCCTTCGACGGCTACATGAGCACCGGCAACGCGTCCAGTGTGGTCTCGGGCCGCGTGTCCTACGCCCTGGGGCTTCAGGGGCCCGCCGTCACCGTCGACACCGCGTGTTCGTCCTCCCTCGTCGCCCTCCACCTCGCCGCCACCGCGCTGCGGCAGGGCGAATGCGAACTCGCCCTGGCCGGCGGCGTCACCGTGATGAGCACCCCACGACTGTTCGTGGAGTTCTCACGGTTGAAGGGGATGGCTCCCGACGGGCGGTGCAAGTCCTTCTCCGCACGAGCCGACGGCGCGGGCTGGTCCGACGGATGCGGCATCCTCGTCCTGAAGCGGCTGTCGGACGCCGAACGCGACGGTGACCGGATCCTGGCCGTGATCCGTGGCAGCGCGGTCAACCAGGACGGCCGTTCCCAGGGCCTGACCGCACCCAACGGCCCCTCCCAGCAGCGGGTGATCCGTGACGCACTGGCCGCTTCCCGCCTCACCCCCGCCGACATCGACGCAGTCGAAGCCCACGGCACCGGCACCCCGCTGGGCGACCCGATCGAAGCCGGCGCGCTGGCCGAGGTGTTCGGCCCGGGCCGGGATACGGACCGGCCGGTCTATCTGGGCTCGTCGAAGTCGAACATCGGACACACGCAGGCCGCCGCCGGTGTGGTGGGTGTGATCAAGATGGTGCTGGCTCTGCAGCACCAGATGCTGCCGAAGACGCTGTACGCCGACGAGCCCAGCCCGCACATCGCCTGGGAGGGCAGCGGCCTGAAACTCCTGGACGAGGCCCGGCCCTGGCCGCGCGAGGCCGGCCGAGTACGCCGAGCCGGAGTGTCCTCCTTCGGCCTGTCGGGCACCAACGCCCACATGGTGCTGGAAGAACCCCCGGCACAGAAGACCACCAAGACGTCCGGGGAAGCCCCGGAAGGCCCCATACCTCTGGTCGTCTCCGGTCGGGATGAGGGAGCGCTGCGTGCGCAGGCCGACCGATGGGCGGAGTGGCTGGCTGG
>NZ_MUME01000237.1 GCF_002155915.1 Streptomyces thermovulgaris
GTGCTGGACGATGGGCTGCTGGCGGCGCAGTCGGGTGAGCGTCTGGCTAAGGTGTGGGGGGCGAAGGCCGCGGGGGCTTGTCATCTGGATGAGCTGACCCGGGATCTGGATCTGGCTGCGTTCGTGCTGTTCTCCTCGGCCGCGGGTGTCTTTGGTGGTGCCGGGCAGAGCAACTATGCGGCCGCCAATGCTTTCCTGGATGCGTTGGCCGTTCATCGCCGGGCTGGGGGGTTGCCGGCGGTCAGTTTGTCGTGGGGGCTGTGGCGGCAGGCGGGTGTGGGTCTGACCGCTTCGTTGGGGCAGGCGGAGCTGGCCCGGATGCGCCGCCAGGGCATCACCGCCCTGACCACCGACCAGGGGCTGGCGGCTTTGGATGCCGCGCTGGCGCAGCCGTATCCGCATCTGGTGGCGGTCAGGCTCGAGCTCACGCCGCTGCAGCGGGAGGCGGACAACGGTGGCCAGGTGCCCGGTCTGGTGCGCAACCTCCTGCGTGCTTCGCGTAGGCGGGCCGGTGAGGCGGGGGGTGCTCCTTCGGGGCTGCGGGAGCGGCTGCTGGCGCTGCCCGCGGCCGAGCGGGTTGCTCATCTGGTCCGGGTGGTGCAGCAGGAGGCGGCGGTGGTGCTGGGCCTGCCCGGTGCGGATGCGGTCGGTGCCCAGCAGGTGCTCAAGGAACTCGGTATCGACTCGCTGATGGCGGTCGAGCTGCGTCGCCGGCTGTCCGCCCAGACCGGCTTGACCCTGCCGGCCACCCTCGCCTTCGACCACCCCACCCCCACCGCCATCGCAACCCTGCTCCTCGACAAACTCGACCTCGACTCCGGAGCCCCGGCCCGCAGGCAGCGCGTGACCAAAACCCAGATCGACAGCCTGGTCGAACTGCTGCGCTCGGCGACGCCCGCGCAGCTTGAGGAACCGGACCTGGCGGCAGGCCTGCTCGCCCTGCGGGACAGCCTGGCCAAAACCGTGACGGCGGTCGCCGAGCGACCGGAGCCGGAGACCGAGTTCGACACCGGCAGTACGGATGACCTTCTTCAGTTCCTGGATCGCAAACTTGGAGTGAGCGAATGAGCGCGTCCGAAATCGAGAAGCTCGAGGCGTACCTGCGGCGTACGGCGAACGCACTCGTCGAGACGGAGAAGGAGCTCACTGCCGAGCGCGCGGCCCGCACCGAGCCGATTGCTGTGGTGTC
>NZ_MUME01000238.1 GCF_002155915.1 Streptomyces thermovulgaris
GGGGTACGAGGCGGACGACGTGATCGCCACCCTGGCCACCCAGGCCGAGGCCGAGGGCTTCGAGGTGCTGATCGTCACCGGCGACCGGGACTCCTTCCAGCTGGTCAGCGAGCACACCACGGTGCTGTACCCCACGAAGGGGGTCTCCGAGCTGACCCGGTTCACCCCGCAGAAGGTCGCCGAGAAGTACGGGCTGACGCCGGCCCAGTACCCGGACTTCGCCGCCCTGCGCGGCGACCCCTCCGACAACCTGCCCGGCATCCCCGGCGTGGGCGAGAAGACGGCCACCAAGTGGATCAACCAGTTCGGCTCCCTCGCCCGGCTGATCGAGCACGCCGACGAGATCAAGGGCAAGGTCGGCCAGAACCTGCGCGACCACCTGGAGTCCGTCAAGCTCAACCGCCGTCTGACCGAGCTGGAGCGGAACGTCGAGCTGCCCGGGACGGTCGCCGACCTCGCGCGCACGCCGTACGACCGCAAGGCCGTCGCGATGGTCCTGGACACCCTGGAGATCCGCAACCCCTCGCTGCGCGAGCGGCTCTTCGCCGTCGACCCGGGCGCCGAGGAGGCCGACACCACCCCGGTCTCCGTGGACGGCGTGCAGCTGGACGGCGCCGTGCTCGGCACCGGGGAGCTGGCGCCCTGGCTCGCCGAGCACGGCACACAGCCCCTCGGTGTCGCCACCGTCCACACCTGGGCGCTGGGCACGGGCTCCGTCGCCGAGATCGCGCTGGCCGCGCCCGGAGGAGCCGCCGCCTGGTTCGACCCGTCCCGGCTGGACGAGGCCGACGAGGCCGCGTTCGCCGACTGGCTGGCCGACGCCGGACGGCCCAAGGTCTTCCACGACGCCAAGAGCGCGATGCGGGTCTTCGCCGAGCACGGCTGGAGCATCGAGGGCGTCACCATGGACACCGCGCTCGCCGCCTACCTGGTCAAGCCGGGCCGTCGCTCCTTCGACCTGGACGCCCTGTCCCTGGAGTACCTGCACCGCGAGCTCGCCCCCGCCGCCGCGGCCGACGGCCAGCTCGCCTTCGGCGTGGACGAGGGTGCCGAGGCCGAGAACCTGATGATCCAGGCCCGCACCATCCTCGACCTGGGCGAGGCCTTCGAGGAACGGCTGCGGGAGGTCGGCGCGGCGGAGCTGCTGCGCGACGTGGAGCTGCCCGTCTCCGCCCTGCTCGCCCGCATGGAGCGGCACGGCATCGCCGCCGACCGCGCCCACCTCGAGGCGATGGAGCAGATGTTCGCCGGCGCGGTGCAGCAGGCCGTGAAGGAGGCGCACGCGGCGGCCGGCCACGAGTTCAACCTCGGCTCGCCCAAGCAGCTCCAGGAAGTCCTCTTCGGCGAGCTCGGCCTGCCCAGGACCAAGAGGACCAAGACGGGCTACACCACCGACGCCGACGCCCTGGCCTGGCTCGCCACCCAGACGGACAACGAGCTTCCGGTGATCATGCTCCGCCACCGTGAGCAGGCCAAGCTCCGCGTCACCGTCGAGGGCCTGATCAAGACCATCGCGGCGGACGGCCGCATCCACACGACCTTCAACCAGACGGTCGCCGCGACCGGCCGTCTGTCCTCCACCGAGCCCAACCTGCAGAACATCCCCGTCCGCACCGACGAGGGCCGGGCCATCCGCCGCGGCTTCGTCGTCGGGGAGGGCTTCGAGTCGCTGATGACCGCCGACTACAGCCAGATCGAGATGCGGGTGATGGCCCACCTGTCCGAGGACGAGGGCCTGATCGAGGCGTTCACCTCCGGCGAGGACCTCCACACCACGGTCGCCTCCCAGGTCTTCGGCGTCGACCGCTCGGCCGTGGACCCGGAGATGCGCCGCAAGATCAAGGCGATGTCGTACGGCCTGGCCTACGGGCTGTCGGCCTTCGGCCTCTCCCAGCAGCTGAAGATCGAGCCGGCCGAGGCCCGCGCCCTGATGGACGCCTACTTCGAGCGTTTCGGCGGGGTACGGGACTATCTGCGCCGTGTGGTCGACGAGGCACGGGCGACCGGCTACACCGAGACCCTCTTCGGCCGCCGCCGCTATCTGCCCGACCTCAACAGCGACAACCGCCAGCGCCGGGAGATGGCCGAGCGGATGGCCCTCAACGCGCCGATCCAGGGCACGGCGGCGGACATCGTCAAGATCGCCATGCTGCGCGTGGACCGCGCCCTGCACGAGGCCGGTCTCGCCTCCCGGATGCTGCTGCAGGTCCACGACGAAATCGTCCTGGAGGTCGCCCCCGGCGAGCGCGAGGCCACCGAGGAGATCGTCCGCCGCGAGATGTCCGGCGCGGTCCGGCTCAGGGTTCCCCTGGACGTCTCGGTGGGCGTCGGCCCGGACTGGGAGTCGGCGGCGCACTAGGCGCGTCAGGAGCTGTCCCCGGTGTCCCGCCCGCAGCGGGAGCTGTGCGAGGGGGACGGCTGCCCGGCGGGACCCGGTGGTCCCGCCGGGGCGGACGGCGGTGCCGTGCCGCCCGCTTCGGGCGGCCTGAGCAGCGTTCCACCCCGTTGCGCCGCTGGTGGAACGGGGGACGAAGGCTGCCGGCCCCACCCCACTGCGCCCTCCCAGGAAAGGGCCCGCCATGATGAAATACCTTGCGGCGCAAGGGAGTCGACGGGCACGGGGGGCAGGAGCGCATGACGGACACCAGCTTGTACATCGGACCCGGCTCCGCTCCGGACCGGTACCGGCTGCTGCGTTCCATCGGGCGGGGCGGGGAAGCGGTGCTGTACCTGGCCGAGATCGAGCTGAGCGGGGCGAGCGAACCGGTCGTCATCAAGGTCCTCGACGCGGAGGCCACCCTGACGGCGGCCGAATTCGAGAAGATCAGCGCCCGGTGGAGCGAACAGGCCGAGCTGCTGCGCTTTGTGCACCGGCTCGGCGTCGTCGGTGTCCGCGAGCACTTCGAGGGACCGCCCGCGCACCGCAAAGGCGCCGCCGGCACCCCGCCCGGGCGTTCCCTGTGCCTGGTCATGAACTACGTCGAAGGCGTCGACCTGCGTGACTGGCGGGCCGAACACCCGCTGGTCACGCTCGCCGAGCGCCGGGAGGCGGTGCGGTACCTGGAGCAGCTGGCCGAGGTCCTGGACTGGCTGCACTCGGGCAGGGGAACCCCGTCCGGCCGGGTCGTGGTGCACGGCGACCTCTCCCCGGGCAATGTGATGGTCGACTCCAACGGGCAGGCCACCCTCGTCGACTTCGGGCTCAGCAAGCTGACCGCGGAACACCGCACCGCCGAGGTCTGGTTCACGCCCGGTTTCGCCGCGCCGGAGGTCTTCGAGGGACTGCGCACCCCGGCCACCGACCGGTACGCCTTCGGGGCCCTCGCCTACTTCCTGCTCAGCGGACAGTCCCCGGCCCACACTCCCGAACAGCTGCGCGAGCAGTTCCTCGGCCTTCCCGAGCTGGCCGCGCTGCCCGCCGAACGCCGGGCGGAGCTGACGGCCATCTGTGCCACCGAGGCCGGGCAGCGCGGCCAGCTCGG
>NZ_MUME01000239.1 GCF_002155915.1 Streptomyces thermovulgaris
CCCGCGCTTTCGCGCCGGCCTTTTGCGGAAGGCCGCTCCCCCCGGCCCCCGGACCCGTCCGGGGGCCTTTCGGCCGTCGCACGGCGGTCGCCCCGGCCGGAGCCGCTCCCCGAAGCCATTCCATCGGGTGGGCAATGGGCCATCCGGCTGACGCGGGCCGCACCCCCCACTAGGGTGCCGCCCATGCGGTCCGGCACTTGGCCCATCGGCATTGCGATGCCGGTGACGGGTGCCACAGTGGGGGAGTGGACAACATCGGGACAGTCGGGAGGGGGTGACGTCCGGTCGTGACCGGTATAGGTGGGGGGGAGGTCGGTGCGCGGACCGCGCGCTCCCGGGCCCTCGCCGTGCTGCGGGTCCGCAGCCGGGCGCTGGCCGTCGCCCTGCTGCCCGCTGCCCTCGCCGTGATCCTGTTCGTCGGTGGTTCCACCGGCCATCTCCCGGGCAGGGGCTGGGACCTCGCCCGCTGGGCGGTGGCCGCCGTGGCGGTCGTCGTCCTGCTTCTGGCCGTCGGCGTCGGCCTGGTCGTCGCCCGGGCCCGTCCCGCCGTGAGCCCCACCGTCCCGATACCGGAGGAGTCGGCCCCGGACCTGTACCGCCTGGTGCGCGACCTCGCCGCCCGCCTCGAGGTGCCCGCCCCGTCCGCCATAGCGCTCACCCCGGACTGCGACAGCTGGCTGGAGGACCGTACGCACCCCTCCCACGGGCCTGTCCCGGGCAAGGACCGCTCCGGTGAGCCGAAGGCCCCGCGCCGTGCGGTCTCGCTCCGCGCGCGCCGCACGGTGCAGGCCCCCGTCCTGGTCATAGGCTCCCCGTTCCTGTGGTGGATGCGCGTCGGCGAGCTGCGGGCCGTGCTCGCCCCGGTCGTCGCCGGTACGGGGCCCTCGGTGCAGCCGGACATAGCCGCGGCCCGCCGTTTTGTCCGCGGCCTGGACGCGGCGGTCGCCGTCGCCTCCGCGCCCGGCCGCCGTCTTCCGCTCCGCGCGGTGTACGCGGGGCTCGGCTGGGTGGTCCGGCTGCTGCTGCGCGGCTGCCGGGAGCACGCGGCCGGGATGGAGCGCGCCGTGGCGGCCGCGGCCGCCGAGCGCGCCCAGGTGGTGGACTACGGGCTCAGGATCGTCGCCCAGGAGCAGGTGGGCCTGGCGTACGCGGGCTGGGACCGGCTGCTGACCCGGGTCGCGCTCCCCGCCTGGCGCATGGGCCGCTGGCCCTCCCGGCTGGACGCGGGGGTCGTCGCGGCGCTCACCGAGCTGTCCCGCCGCGACCGCCTGGCCGAGGGCTTCACCTCCCGGCTCGGCGAACGCCCCGCCTGCGACCTGCTCGAGGAGCCCGGTTCCGTCGACGAGGCCGCCTCGCTGCTGGCCGCGCGGCTCTTCCACGGCGGTCCCGCCGAGCGCGGCCCCGACTGGTCCCCGGTGGACTGGCGGGAGTACCCGGACGAGGTCGTCGACCGGAAGTGGCGCACCGACGCCGCCCGCCTCCAGCGTGTCCTGGACGCCCTGGGCATCCGCCGGGCCTCCGGCTCCGCCGCCGAGGCGCACGGACCGACCCTGGCCCGGATACTGGAGCACCTGTCCGCCCCGTCCTCCGGGGCCTCCGGGGCCTCCGGGGCCTCCGGGGCCTCCGGGCCGGGGGGATCCCCCGCCGGCACCCCCGGTTCCGCCCCGTCCGACCCGTCCCGTGCAAAGACACCCGGAGCGGAGACGTCCGGCGCGGAGACGTCCGGAGCGGAGGACGGCCTTGTCGCACCCGTCGCACCGGACGAGGACACCGGACCCTGCACCGAGCGCGGCGCCGCCCTCGTGGCGGGCCTCAGCGCCGAACTGGCCCGGGAGGAGCGCGCCGCCCCGGCGACGCGCACCGGCCCGCTCTCCGCCGCCCCCGCGTGGGACGAGGGCGCGCTGCCCCTCTTCCCGCTCGAACCGCCCCGCACCGGCCGGGAACTCCTCGTCGACCACGTCACCGCGATGGTGTGCTGCGCCGCGATGGACACCGCGGGCGCCACCCCGGGCCTCGACTGGCTCGACGGTCCCGCCCTCCTGATCAACGGGGAGAAGGCCGCCGACCTCGCTCCCCGGGTCCTCGCCCTGGTCGAGAACGGCGATCCGGGGCCGCTGCGGACCTGGCTGATCGATTCGGGCATACGTCTGGAAAAACCGATCAGGCTGGCCTGACCTGCGTCCCTGCCGGATCCGGCCCGCGCCCGCGCCGCATCCGCGACCGTATGACCGGACCCTCTGCTTCCACTTTCGGCCAATTCGCAACGAATAGTGACAGCATGCGTGCGTCATGTGATGTGCTGGGATCGCCGACGCGCGTGGCAAACGCGTCCGACATACGACACGACAGCCACCGACAGACCCGCACCGCCGCACGGCCGACCACGGGGGCATGGCAAGGGAGGGGAAACGGGCATGGGACCGCAGCGGATCCGCCGATGGGAGTCGGGAGCACTCGCACACGCCGTGACGGATCCCTTCGGCCAGGGCCCCCTTCCCTGGCTGCGCGGCAACGAGATGTACTTCGACGACACCGGCCGTCTCGTCCCCTGGTACGTCGACCCGTCCCCGCAGACCCTGCCCGGCACCTCCCGCATCCCCGCCCCCCGCGCCTCCGAGGGGGGACCCCGCTCGGCCGACGACGTCCACCGGCAGATCAAGGGCTTCATCTCCACCGACGCGGTGACCCCCGGCGAGACCATCGACTTCCACATCACGGTCGACCCGCCCCAGCAGTTCAGCGTCGACGTCTACCGCATCGGCCACTACGGCGGCGACGGCGCCGCCAAGATCACCAGCAGTCCGCGTCTGCCGGGGATCGTCCAGCCCCCGCCGCTGACCGCCGGCCGCACGGTCTCCTGCCACCACTGGTGGCTGTCCTGGCGGCTGACGGTCCCGTCGTACTGGAACGTCGGCGCGTACGTCGCCGTTCTGACCACCGCCAACGGCTACCGCTCCCACATCCCGTTCACCGTCCGCGACGACCGCCCCGCGGACCTGCTGCTGCTCCTGCCCGACCTCACCTGGCAGGCCTACAACCTCTACCCGGAGGACGGCCGCACCGGCGCCAGCCTCTACCACGCCTGGGACGAGGAGGGCCGTCTGCTCGGCGAGGACGACGCCGCCACCACGGTCTCCTTCGACCGCCCCTACGCGGGCGCGGGCCTGCCCCTGCACGTCGGCCACGCCTACGACGTCATCCGCTGGGCCGAGCGCTACGGCTACGACCTCGCCTACGCCGACGCCCGCGACCTGCACGCCGGCCGTGTCGACCCCACCCGCTACCGCGGTCTGATCTTCCCCGGCCACGACGAGTACTGGTCGGTCAACATGCGCCGCACCGTCGAGCGCGCCCGGGAGCACGGCACCTCGCTGGTGTTTTTGTCCGCCAACACCATGTACTGGCAGGTGGAGCTGGGTCCCTCCCCGTCCGGCGTCCCCAACCGCCTGCTGACCTGCCGCAAGCGCCAGGGCCCCGGCCGGCCGGTGCTGTGGCGGGAGGTCGACCGCCCCGAGCAGCTGCTGCTGGGCATCCAGTACGCCGGCCGTGTCCCCGAGCCGCACCCGCTGATCGTCCGCAACGCCGACCACTGGCTGTGGGAGTCGACGGGCGTGAAGGAGGGCGAGGAGATCGAGGGCCTGGTCGCGGGCGAGGCGGACCGTTACTTCCCGCGTGTCCCGCTGCCCGAGTACCTGGACCGCATCCTGCTCGCGCACTCCCCGTACACCGACGCCGCGGGGGTTGTGCGCCACCAGGACACATCGCTGTACCGCGCGCCCTCCGGTGCCCTGGTCTTCGCCTCCGGCACCTTCGCCTGGTCCCCGGCCCTGGACCGCCCCGGCCATGCCGACGCCCGTATCCAGCGCGCCACCGCCAATCTCCTGGACCGCATCTGCAAGCGGGACTGACCCGCTGCTTCGGCCCTCCGTCCGATACGGGAGAATCAAGGACATCGGCCAGAACAGCGGGGAGGAAACTTGTCCGGATTCGTTGAAAAGCCCGAACCGCTTCAGGTTCCGGGTCTGGTGCATCTGCACACCGGCAAGGTGCGCGACCTGTACCAGAACGAGGCGGGCGACCTGGTGATGGTCGCCAGCGACCGCCTGTCCGCCTACGACTGGGTGCTGCCCACCCAGATCCCCGACAAGGGCCGCATCCTCACGCAGCTGTCCCTGTGGTGGTTCGACCAGCTCGCCGACCTGGTCCCGAACCACGTCCTGAGCACCGAGGTGCCCGAGGGCGCCCCCGCCGACTGGGAGGGCCGCACCCTGGTCTGCAAGTCCCTGCGGATGGTCCCGGTGGAGTGCGTGGCCCGCGGCTATCTCACCGGCTCCGGGCTGGTCGAGTACAACGAGTCCCGCACGGTCTGCGGCGTCACCCTGCCCGAGGGCCTGGTCGACGGCTCCGAGCTGCCCGGCCCGATCTTCACCCCGGCCACCAAGGCGGAGGTCGGCGAGCACGACGAGAACGTCCCCTACGAGGAGGTGGCCCGCCGGGTCGGCGTGGAGACCGCCGCCCAGCTGCGCCAGCTCACCCTCGCCCTCTACAGCCGCGCGCGGGACCTCGCCCGCGACCGGGGCATCATCCTTGCCGACACCAAGTTCGAGTTCGGCTTCGACGGGGACACGCTGGTGCTCGCCGACGAGGTCCTCACCCCGGACTCCTCCCGCTTCTGGCCGGCCGACCAGTGGCAGCCGGGCCGTCCGCAGCCGTCGTACGACAAGCAGTTCGTCCGTGACTGGCTGACCTCCGCCGAGTCCGGCTGGGACCGCACGAGCGAGCAGCCCCCGCCGCCGCTGCCCGAGCGGATCGTGGAGGCGACCCGGGCCAAGTACGTGGAGGCGTACGAGCGGCTGACGGGCACGAAGTGGTCGTAGGACGGCCGTAGGAGACACGGGCGCGGGACGGCCGTGGGAAGAACCGGCGCAGGACACGAACAAGCCCCCGGCGGGAGCCGGGGGCTTGTGCCGGAGCGGACGACGAGGCTCGAACTCGCGACCTCAACCTTGGCAAGGTTGCGCTCTACCAACTGAGCTACGTCCGCGTTGCGCCGTGGCGCGACGCCAACTATACCCAACCTCGCTCCCGCGCGAGACGAACCGCCGCATGACGGTTCTCCGCTCCCAGCTTGGTCATGGCCGACGACAGATAGTTCCGCACGGTCCCCGGCGACAGCGCGGCCCGCTCGGCGATCTCCGCGACCGGCGCCCCGTCGGCGGCGAGCTCCAGCACCTCGGCCTCCCGAGCGGTCAGCGGCGAGTCCCCGGCGGAGATCGCTTCGGCGGCCAACTCCGGGTCGACGTACCGGTTTCCGGCGTGCACGGTACGGATGATCTCGGCGAGCTGCTGGGCGCTGACGGTCTTGGGGACGAACCCGCGCACCCCCGCCGCGAGCGCCCGCTTCAGATGGCCGGGCCGTCCGTGGCCGGTCACGATCAGCACCTGGCAGCCGGGCACCTCGGTCCGCAGGGATGTGGCGACCTTCACACCGTCCGCGCCCGGCATCTGCAGGTCCAGCACGGCCACATCGGGCCGGTGCGCCCGCGCCATGGCCAGCGCCTCCGGACCGCTCGCCGCCTCGGCGACGACCAGCAGGTCGTCCTCCAGGGAGAGCAGCGCGGCCAGCGCGCCGCGGATCAGATGCTCGTCGTCGGCCAGCAGCAGCCGGACGGGTGCCGAGGACGCCGTCATGCGGTGACCTCGCTCATCGCACGGGCGGCGGATTTGGCGGCGGGCGGCAGCGGCACCTCGGCGGTCAGCCGGAACCGGCCGCGGCCCGCGGGGCCGGCGCGCAGCGTGCCGTCGAGCTTCGACAGCCGCTCGCGCAGCCCGGCGAGTCCCGAGCCCGGCCGGTCGCCGCCGGAGGCCTCCCGCGCCCCGTCGTTCTCGACGCACAGCTTTGCCCGGCCGTCGGCGACGCGCAGGGACACGGTGCACTGCCGGGCGTCGCCGTGCCGGAGCACATTCGTCGTGGCCTCGCGGACGACCCAGCCGAGCGCCGACCGCACCGGGGCGGGCAGACCGGCGTGCGATCCGGTGACCGTGCAGTCGATGCCGGCCGCCGCAAGCACGCTCCGGGCACCGGCGAGTTCGGCGGCGAGATCGGCCTCGCGGCAGCCGCGGACGACCTCGCGCACCTCGCGCTGCGCCTCCTGGGCGAGCCGCTGCACCTCGATCATCTGCTCCACCGCCTCGGGCCGCCCGCGCCGGCCCAGCTGCACGGCCAGCTCGGCCTTCAGCGCGATCACCGCGAGGTTGCGCCCCATCACGTCGTGCAGATCCCGCCCGAACCGCAGCCGCTCCTCGGCGACGGCGAGCCGCGCCTCGACCTCACGGGCCCGTTCGGCCTCCCACAGCACGCCCAGGGTCCATGCCCCGCAGCGCGAGATCAGCAGCGAGACGCCCGTGGCGAAGGCGATCATCATCCCGGTCATGAGGGTGTCGGCGGTCCGCCCGCCGACGAGGACGACCCCCGCCATGAGCACCACGGCCAGGACGGCGGACCGGCGCAGGGCCACGGGCACGGGTACGACCAGCCCGTACAGGGGGCCGAACGAGAGCAGGGCGGCGCCGAGCGCCATCCGGGCCGTCCACGGGGCGATCCCCCCGACGGCGGTCAGTGCCAGGGGCAGAACGAGCCCGAGACCGAACAGACCGACGGCCGGCCACAGCGCGCGGACGGGCAGGGTGGCCCGGCCCAGGTAGTGGTCGAGCGCGGGCCGGGTGAGCAGGTTGACGGCGACGCCCTGCAGCACGCCCACGACGAGCAGGAGTCCGCCGAGCGCCAGCGGCAGCCGACGGTGCCGCACTTCCGAGGTCAGGGGCAGCACCAGCCACAGGAGCGTGAACACCCAGACCGTGGCGTACCACATGATCACGCTCTGCAGCTCGACCCGTTCGGCCTTGCTGCGCTCCCGCCAGTGACGCCGCTGCCATCTGCGTATTCCGTCGAACACCCCGGTCCTCCCCTGCGCGGTCAGCGCCGTGGCTCCCACCGGAACCACCGTCGTACAGCAAACACCCCGAGTCCCAGCCAGGCCAGGGCGACGGCCACCGCACGCAGTGCGTCGACGGTGCTCAGGTCGCCGGTCCAGCCGCCCCTCACCAGCGTGATCACCGGAGTCAGCGGCAGCAGCTCGCACACGGCGGCCAGCCGGTTCGGCAGCAGCTCCGGGGGGACGAGCAGCCCGGAGCCCACCATCGAGACCAGCAGCAGGGGAAGCGAGGTGACCTGCGCGCTCTCGGTGGTCCGGGTGAAGCCCGCGGTGACCGCGGCGAGCAGCACGCACAGCACGAGGCCCGCCACCAGCCCGGCCGCGACGAGGTGGACCGCGCGCGGGGCGGGCACGTCCAGCACCGCGCCGCAGGCGCCGGCCAGCAGCAGGCACTGGGCGAGGCCGAGGACGACGGCCGGCAGCGCGGCCCCGGCGAGGATCTCGGCATCCCGCGGCTCACCCGTGCGCAGCCGTTTGAGCACCAGCTGCTCGCGCTGCCCGACGAACACCCCGATGAGCGTGGCGTACACCGCGAACAGCAGTGCGAAGCCGATCGAGGCGGGCAGGACGACCAGTCCGACGGTCAGTCCGATGTCCTCCAGGTTCATCCGTTCGGCCGCCGACCGCACACTGAACGGCAGCACCAGCGGGACGAACACGGCCCCCACCAGGGCGCTCCTGCTGCGGCCCAGCAGGGTCAGCTCGGCGCGGGCGAGCGCGGCCATCCGGCCCGCGGAGGTGGTCGTCACGGCGTTCATGCGGCGTACTCCTCCCTCTGCTTCTCCTCCTTCGGTTCCTGCGCCCGCGGCGCGGAGACGTCCCGCGCGATGCCGAGGAACGCCTCCTCCAGCGAGGCCGACCGCACATCGAGTCCGCGCAGCTCGACACCGGCCCGCCGGGCCCACAGCAGCAGTTCCGTGGCCGTCCGCTGGAGGGTGCGGGTGCGCAGCCGTACGACGCGGCCGTCCGTCTCGTGCCCGGTCACTCCGAGCTCGGCGAGGGGCGGCAGGTCGCCCAGGGCAAGGCCGGCCGGCAGCTCGAGGGAGATCCGGGACGGCTGGGCGGCCGTCACCTCGTCCGGGGTGCCGGCGGCGGCGATCCGCCCCTCGTGCAGGATGGCCACCCGGTCGGCGAGCGCTTCGGCCTCCTCCAGATAGTGCGTGGTGAGCAGCACGGTCGTGCCGCCGTCGCGCAGCGCCCGCACCAGCTCCCAGGTCTCCTGGCGTCCCTCGGCGTCCAGCCCGGTCGTCGGCTCGTCCAGGAACAGCACCTCGGGCCTGCCGAGCAGCGCGAGCGCCAGGTCCAGGCGGCGCCGCTCCCCGCCGGACAGCTGCTTGACCCGTACGTCCGTCCGCCGCTCCAGGCCGACCAGCGCCAGCGCCTCCCGGACCGGGCGGGCCCCGCTCACGCACCCGGCCCACATCCGCGCGGTCTCGCCGACGGTCAGCTCGGAGGGGAGGCCGCCCTCCTGCAGCATCACCCCGGTGCGCGGCCGTACGGCGGCACGCTCGGTGTACGGGTCGTGCCCGAGGACACGCACACGCCCTCCGCTGGGCGGGGCCAGGCCCTCCAGCAGTTCGACCGTCGAGGTCTTGCCGGCGCCGTTGGTGCCCAGCAGGGCGAAGATCTCCCCGCGGTCCACATGGAACGTGACGCCGCGCACCGCCTCGAACCCGCCCTCGTACACCCGCCGCAGATCGGTGACTTCCATCACGTGATCGCTCGTGTCCATGGCTTCAGCATCCCGGCGGCCGGGGCGCGGCGGCAGTGCGCGGTGTCATCGCTCGGCATGACAAATGTCAGAACGGGCCAGGGCCGGAAGAGGACCGGAGCGAGACAGGAACGAGATCGGAACCAGGAGGGAACAGAGCCGGAACGGAACCGGAACGGAGCAGGCGGACGACGGAAGAGCACAAGAAAAGACCCCGGTCCGACGGACCGGGGTCTTTTTCCCGAGCGGACGACGAGGCTCGAACTCGCGACCTCAACCTTGGCAAGGTTGCGCTCTACCAACTGAGCTACGTCCGCATTGCCTCCGATCGGCTCTCACCGACCGGCGCTGTCACCACCCTACCCGATCCGGATGAGCGGACGGAACCGGCGGTGCAGAGCGGGTGACAGGAATTGCACACTGCGCCTCCCCCCTGGAAGGGGGTTGTTCTACTACTAAACTACACCCGCGTGGACTTCCGTGGGCCTCGGCCTTTCGGCCTCGCCCCTCGGCGCGCTCCAGACATTAGCTGATCACCAGGGGGGTTGCGCAAGTCGCTTGTCCCCAGGGCCCGCTGACGCCCCCTGGGGCCGGCCCCGGAGCCGGTCCGCCCGCGCGCGGGGCGGACGTCCCGCGGGACTCCCGCCGGCCCTCACCGGGCCGCGTTGAACGCCTCGTAGATCTTCTTGGGGATGCGGCCGCGCGCCGGCACGTCCAGCTTGTTGGCCTGCGCCCAGGCCCGGACGGCCGCGGGGTCCGGGGCGACCTCCGTCTGCCGGTACGCCTTGCCCGACCTCGACCGCTTCCGGCCCGCCTGCACATACGGCGCGAGCGCCTTGCGCAGCTTCTCGGCATTGGCCTGGTTCAGGTCGATCTCATAGAACTTGCCGTCGAGTCCGAAGGAGACCGTTTCCGACGCTTCCGAACCGTCGATGTCGTCGAAGAGAGTGACTACGACACGCTGTGCCACGAATACCGGTCCCTTCGTATGGCATCTCTGCGGCCATCTGCTCCGTCAT
This sequence comes from Streptomyces thermovulgaris, assembly GCF_002155915.1. Lineage (GTDB taxonomy): Bacteria > Actinomycetota > Actinomycetes > Streptomycetales > Streptomycetaceae > Streptomyces > Streptomyces thermovulgaris. The sequence goes on from NZ_MUME01000239.1 coordinate 9,726, forward strand.
GCCGCGCACACGATGCGCATGAGGCGCGAAGAAGGCCGCCGGATGCCGACTGTTCGGCTGTTATCGGGAAAAGTATCGGCTGTCGCCAATTCATTTGTACAGTGCCGGGCAATGCCAGGGGAAGTCGAACTAAATCCCTCCGCGTGTCCTCGGTCAATACCGGCTCCGCGACGAGCACGAAACTTTCCCAGAACTTTTCACGAAGACCCCCGCCGATGCCGGGCCGTGACGGCCGTCTCGTAGCTTCCTACGAGGCTACCCGCGTAGAAACTGTGGGCGGGTAGTCTGAAGGAACCTGCTCAGCACCACACACCGGGAGTGCCAGTGGCACGCGTCGTAGTCGACGTCATGCTCAAGCCGGAGATCCTCGACCCCCAGGGCCAGGCGGTGCAGCGCGCACTGCCGCGACTGGGTTTCGAAGGCATCTCCGACGTACGTCAGGGAAAGCGATTCGAACTGGAAGTGGACGGGCCGGTCGACGACGCCGCTCTCGCCCGCATTCACGATCTTGCCGAATCCTTCCTCGCCAACACCGTGATCGAGGACTTCACCGTCCGGGTCGAGTCCGATGACGCAGTCGCGGAGGCCGTGAAGTGACCGCTCGTATTGGCGTCGTCACTTTCCCGGGCAGCCTGGACGACCGGGACAGCCGGCGCGCGATCCGTCTCGCGGGTGCCGAACCGGTCGCCCTCTGGCACAAGGACAAGGACCTCAAGCAGGTCGACGCGGTCGTCCTGCCCGGCGGTTTCTCCTACGGCGACTATCTGCGGGCCGGCGCCATCTCCCGCTTCTCGCCGGTGATGGAGACCATCATCGAGCAGGCGAGGGCCGGAATGCCGGTCCTGGGCATCTGCAACGGCTTCCAGATCCTCACCGAGGCCCACCTCCTCCCGGGCGCGATGCTCGGCAACGACCACCTCCACTTCATCTGCCGCGACCAGAAGCTGCGGGTGGAGAACGCGGAGACGGCCTGGACCGGCGACTACACCGCCGGCCAGGAGATCCACATCCCGCTGAAGAACATGGACGGCCGGTACGTCGCCGACGAGTACACGCTCGACATGCTGGAGGCGGAGGGCCGCGTCGTCTTCCGCTACCTCGACTTCAACCCCAACGGCTCGCTCCGCGACATCGCCGGCATCACCAACGAGGCCGGCAACGTCGTCGGCCTCATGCCGCACCCCGAGCACGCCGTTGAGCCGCTGATCGGCACCGGCCGCACCGACGGCCTGCCGTTCTTCACCTCGATCCTCAAGAAGCTGGTCACCGCATGAGCAGGACGCCTCTGGACACGGTCGAGCACGCGGCCGCGACCCCCGACGTCGAGCTGCCCTGGGCCGAACTGGGCCTGAAGAAGGACGAGTACGAGCGGATCGTGGAGATCCTGGGGCGCCGTCCCACCGGCGCCGAGCTCGCCATGTACTCGGTGATGTGGTCCGAGCACTGCTCGTACAAGTCCTCCAAGGTCCACCTCCGCCAGTTCGGCGAGAAGGCCCCCGAGAACGACGTGCTCCTCGTGGGCATGGGCGAGAACGCGGGCGTCGTGGACGTCGGCCAGGGCTACGCCGTCACCTTCAAGGTGGAGTCGCACAACCACCCCTCCTACGTCGAGCCCTACCAGGGCGCGGCGACCGGCGTCGGCGGCATCGTGCGCGACATCATCGCGATGGGCGCCCGTCCGGTGGCCGTGGTCGACCCCCTGCGCTTCGGCGCCGCCGACCACCCCGACACCAAGCGGGTGCTGCCGGGCGTCGTCGCCGGCATCGGCGGCTACGGCAACTGCCTGGGCCTGCCCAACATCGGCGGCGAAGTGGTCTTCGACGCCTGCTACCAGGGCAACCCGCTGGTCAACGCCGGCTGCATCGGGGTGATGCGGCACGAGGACATCCACCTCGCGAAGGCCTCCGGCGCGGGCAACAAGGTCATCCTGTACGGGGCCCGCACGGGCGGCGACGGCATCGGCGGCGCGTCGATCCTCGCCTCCGAGACCTTCGACGCTGAATCCGACAGTGCCTCCGGCACGGGCAAGCCTCGCAAGCGCCCCGCCGTCCAGGTCGGCGACCCCTTCCAGGAGAAGCTGCTCATCGAGTGCACCCTGGAGGCCTTCGCCGAGAAGCTGGTCGTCGGCATCCAGGACCTCGGCGCGGCCGGTCTGTCCTGCGCCACCTCCGAGCTCGCCTCCAACGGCTCCGGCGGCATGCGGGTGATCCTGGACGACGTCCCCCTGCGCGACTCGACCCTGTCTCCCGAGGAGATCCTCATGAGCGAGTCGCAGGAGCGCATGTGCGCGATCGTCGAGCCGGACAAGGTCGACCGCTTCCTGGAGATCTGCGAGAAGTGGGACGTCATCGCCACCGTCATCGGTGAGGTGACCGACGGCGACCGCCTGGAGATCTACTGGCACGGCGAGAAGATCGTCGACGTGGACCCGCGCACGGTCGCGCACGAGGGCCCGGTCTACGAGCGCCCCTACGCCCGCCCGGAGTGGCAGGACGCCCTCCAGGCCGACGACGCGGGCAAGCTGCCGCGCCCGCGGACGTCCGAGGAGCTGAGGGAACAGGTCCTGAAGCTGGTGGCGTCCCCGAACCAGGCGTCCAAGAAGTGGATCACCCAGCAGTACGACCACTTCGTCCAGGGCAACACCGTCCTCGCCATGCCCGAGGACGCCGGCATGATCCGCATCGACGAGGAGACCGGCCTCGGTGTGGCCATCGCCACGGACGGCAACGGCCGCTACACCAAGCTCGACCCGTACACGGGCGCCCAGCTGGCGCTGGCGGAGGCGTACCGCAATGTCGCCGCGACGGGGGCCAAGCCGCTCGCCGTGTCCGACTGCCTGAACTTCGGCTCGCCCGAGGACCCGGCGGTGATGTGGCAGTTCGCGGAGGCCGTACGCGGTCTGGCGGACGGCTGCCGGCAGCTCGGGACGCCGGTGACCGGCGGCAATGTCTCGCTCTACAACCAGACGGGCGAGGTGGCGATCCACCCGACGCCGGTCGTGGCGGTCCTCGGTGTGATCGACGACGTGTCCCGCCGGACGCCGGTGGCCTTCCAGGAGGAGGGCCAGCTGCTGTACCTCCTCGGCGACACCCGCGAGGAGTTCGGCGGCTCGGCCTGGTCGCAGGTGATCCACGACCACCTCGGCGGCCTGCCGCCGAAGGTCGACCTGGAGCGCGAGCGCCTGCTGGCCGAGATCCTGATCGCCGCCTCCCGCGACGGCATGATCGACTCCGCGCACGACCTGTCCGACGGCGGCCTGATCCAGGCGGTCGTGGAGTCCGCCCTGCTGGGCGGAAAGGGCGCGCGTCTGATCGTGCCGGACGGCCTGGACGCGTTCACCTTCCTCTTCTCCGAGTCGGCCGGCCGGGCGATCGTCGCGGTGCCGCGCTCGGAGGAGGTCCGCTTCACCGACATGTGCCGCGCCCGCGACCTGCCCGCCACCCGCATCGGTGTCGTGGACGGGGACGCGGTGGAGGTCCAGGGCGAGTTCGTCCTGTCCCTGGAGGAGCTGCGCGAGGCCCACGAGAACACGATCCCGTCGCTGCTGGCCTGAGCGCCCTGCGACGGTGAGGACCCCGCCGTGCGGACGGGCACGGCGGGGTCCTTCCGTGCCCGGGGCCGGGCGCCGGCACCGGAAGGGCGCGGCCGGGCGCACACGGGCGTGAGCGGACGCACACGGGCGTGAGCGGGTACGGCGCGACCGTTGAGCGGGCGCACGCGGGTGCGGGCGGACGCACGGGGCTTTTCACGGGCCTTTAGAGGGGGCCTGAGCGTCCGTGCCGGAAGGCAATAGGCTCACCGTCATGCCACCGGCCAGGAAACGCACCCGGACCTACGACCCCGTCAGGACCCGTACCGCCGTGCTCGCCCAGTTCGGGCACCTGCGGCAGGCGGTACGCACCCTGGACGAGCGACAGCTCGCCCTGCCCACGCGCCTCGGCGACTGGACCGTACGGGACCTGGCCGCCCACATCGTCCTGGCCGTCGCGGGCGTCGGCCGGGCCCTGGAGCGGGACGAACCGGCCAGGCCCGACCTGGCGCTGCTGGACCACCCGCCGACGACCGCCGTCCACGCCGCCGCCATCGCCGCGAGCTCCCGCGAGCTGGCCGGGCGGACCCCCGGCCTCGACGCCCTGTACGCCCGCACCGAGGAGGAGCTGACCCGGCACCTCGCCGCCGCGCCGCACACCCGCGTCCTCGCCCTGCGCGCCGGTGCCATGACCCTCACCGACTACCTCGTCACCCGCACCGTCGAACTCGTCGTCCACACCGACGACCTCAACGCCGCCGTGCCCGGTCGCAGGGGACCTCCAGAC
>NZ_MUME01000024.1 GCF_002155915.1 Streptomyces thermovulgaris
ATCGCCCAGCTCCTCACCTGCGGCGGTTTCGGTTTCTGGGCCCTGGTCGACGGCATCATGCTGCTGACGGGCAGCAACACCACCGACTCGAAGGGCCGAGTCCTGCGTGGCTGACACGACGGCCGGGCCGGTCCGCCACCGGTGGATGCGGCGGCTGCCGCGGCATCCGGCGGCGGCCCCGCTCGCCGTGCTCTGCGCGGGCGTCGCGGGTGCCGGTTACCTCTATGCCACCGACCCGCACGAGCCCGGCCACCTCCTGCCCCGGTGCCCCTTCCGGTACGTCACGGGGCTGCTCTGTCCGGCCTGCGGCGGCACGCGCATGGTGTACGACCTGATGCACGGCAACGTCGCCCAGGCCTGGCTGGACAACAGGATGCTCCTGCTCGCCTCGCCGTTCGCGCTGGCGCTGCTCGGCAAGTGGACGGTGGAGGGCCTGCGCGGACGCCGCTGGCACCCCCGGCTCGGCCGCCGGGCGCAGGCGCTGGTGCTGCTGGTGGCCGTGGCGTGGACCGTCGTCCGCAATGTCGTCTAGAACCCGCGGGAGCATCGACCCGTGGGAGCATCGACCCGCGGGAGCGGCATCCGTGGGAGCGGCATCGCGGGAGAGTGCCGCGGGGGCCGCAGGGGCCCGTGGACGTGCGGGTCCGCGGGCACGCGGGCAGCGGTAACCAGAAGTTGCCGATCTGGCTGGATTTGATCACAGAACGAGAACGTTTGTTCCATTCCTTGCCGTCCTGCCGTTCTGGATCTTTATCCTGCTGGAGCGCAGGGGGGGCGACCGCAACCGGTCAGTGCGCGGCGAGCCACGCGACGGATGTCACGTGATCGGACAGTCGGGCCCCCTGGGCCCGGAGGAGATCCCCTCTCCGGGCGTTTCGATCACTTCCAGGAGCACCATTCATGACCGTCCCCACTCCTGACGCGCCGTACGGCTACGACCCGCAGGGCCGTCCCTACTCCGACAAGTCGAAGATCGTCGCGGGCGTTCTCCAGCTCTTCCTCGGAACCCTGGGCATCGGCCGCTTCTACGTCGGCTCCGTGGGCGTGGGCATCGCCCAGCTCCTCACCTGCGGCGGTCTCGGCTTCTGGGCCCTGATCGACGGCATCATCTTCCTGGTCAGCAACGACCGGACCGACTCGAAGGGCCGGGTCCTGCGCGGCTGACGCGGCCGGCACGCCCCTGCGGCGGACGAGAACGGCGAGGGCCCCTTCCGGACCGGAAGGGGCCCTCGCCGCCGTATGCGGCGCGGACGTCAGAGGCGGCGCGTGATCAGCGCCCGCTTCACCTCCGCGATCGCCTTCGTCACCTCGATGCCGCGGGGGCAGGCGTCGGTGCAGTTGAAGGTGGTGCGGCAGCGCCAGACGCCGTCCTTGTCGTTGAGGATCTCCAGACGCTCCTCGCCGGCCTCGTCACGGCTGTCGAAGATGAACCGGTGGGCGTTGACGATGGCCGCCGGACCGAAGTACTGGCCGTCGTTCCAGAACACCGGGCAGGACGAGGTGCAGGCCGCGCACAGGATGCACTTCGTGGTGTCGTCGAAGCGCTCCCGGTCCTCCGGGGACTGCAGACGCTCGCGCGTGGGCTCGTTCGTCTCCTTCGTGATGAGGAAGGGCATGACGTCCCGGTACGCCTGGAAGAACGGCTCCATGTCCACGACCAGGTCCTTCAGGACCGTGAGGCCCTTGATGGGCTCGATCGTGATCGGCTTCTCGGGGTTGATGTCCTTGATCAGCGTCTTGCAGGCCAGGCGGTTCTTGCCGTTGATCCGCATGGCGTCCGAACCGCAGATGCCGTGCGCACAGGAACGGCGGAAGGTCAGCGTGCCGTCGAGGTCCCACTTGATCTTGTGCAGACCGTCGAGGACGCGTTCCCTGGGGTCGATCTCCACCTGGAAGTCCTGCCAGGTCGCCTCCGCCGAGACCTCCGGGTTGAAGCGGCGGATGCGGAAGGTGACCGTGATGTAGGGGGACGCGGCCCGGCCCTCCGCCTCGGCTTTGTCCAGAACGGGGGTTGCCATCAGTACTTACGCTCCATCGGCTGGTAGCGGGTCTGCACGACCGGCTTGTAGTCGAGACGGATGGTTTCGGTCCCGTCGGCGCCGACTTCGCGGTACGCCATGGTGTGGCGCATGAAGTTGACGTCGTCGCGGTGGGGGTAGTCCTCGCGGTAGTGGCCGCCGCGGGACTCCTTGCGGGCCAGGGCGGAGACTGCCATGACCTCGGCCAGCTCCAGCAGGTTGCCCAGCTCGATGGCCTCCAGCAGGTCCGTGTTGAACCGCTTGCCCTTGTCCTGGATCGCCACGTTCTTGTAGCGCTTCCGGAGCTCGGCGATCTTCTCGATGGCCGTCTTGATGGTCTGCTCGGTGCGGAACACCATGACGTTGGCGTCCATGGTCTCCTGCAGCTCGCGGCGCAGCTCGGCCACCCGCTCGTTGCCGGTGGAGTTCCGCAGCCGCTCGACCTGCTCGACGACGTAGGACTCCGGGTTCTCCGGGAGCTCCACGAAGTCCGCCTGCTGCGCGTACTCCGCCGCCGCGATGCCCGCCCGCTTGCCGAACACGTTGATGTCCAGCAGCGAGTTGGTGCCCAGACGGTTGGCCCCGTGCACGGACACGCAGGCGACCTCGCCGGCCGCGTACAGGCCCGGCACGATCGTGGTGTTGTCCGCGAGCACCTCGCCCCGGACGGTGGTGGGGATGCCGCCCATCGCGTAGTGCGCGGTCGGCTGGATCGGGATCGGGTCGGTGTACGGCTCGATGCCCAGGTAGGTCCGTGCGAACTCGGTGATGTCGGGCAGCTTGGCGTCCAGCTGCTCCGGCGGCAGGTGGGTCAGGTCCAGGTAGACGTGGTCGCCGTCGGGACCGCAGCCGCGGCCCTCGCGGATCTCGGTGTAGATCGCGCGGGAGACGACGTCGCGGGAGGCGAGGTCCTTCATGACAGGGGCGTACTTCTCCATGAAGCGCTCGCCGTCCTTGTTGCGCAGGATGCCGCCCTCGCCGCGGGCGCCCTCGGTGAGCAGGATGCCCATGCGCCAGATGCCGGTCGGGTGGAACTGGAAGAACTCCATGTCCTCCAGCGGCAGCCCGCGCCGGAACACGGCCGCCTGGCCGTCACCGGTCAGGGTGTGCGCGTTCGACGTCACCTTGAAGAACTTGCCGCAGCCGCCGGAGGCGTAGATCACGGACTTCGCCTGGAAGACGTGGATCTCGCCGGTCGCCAGTTCGTACGCCACGACACCGGCCGACGTCTTGACGCCGTCGACCTCGGTGATCAGCTGGTCCAGGACGTAGAACTCGTTGAAGAACTCCACGCCCTGCTTGACGCAGTTCTGGTACAGCGTCTGGAGGATCATGTGACCGGTGCGGTCGGCCGCGTAGCAGGAGCGGCGGACCGGGGCCTCGCCGTGGTTGCGCGAGTGGCCGCCGAAGCGGCGCTGGTCGATGGTGCCCTCCGGGGTGCGGTTGAAGGGCAGGCCCATCTTCTCCAGGTCGAGGACCGAGTCGATGGCCTCCTTCGCCAGGATCTCGGCGGCGTCCTGGTCGACCAGGTAGTCACCGCCCTTGACCGTGTCGAAGGTGTGCCACTCCCAGTTGTCCTCCTCCACGTTGGCCAGCGCGGCGGCCATGCCGCCCTGCGCGGCGCCGGTGTGGGAGCGCGTGGGGTAGAGCTTGGTCAGGACCGCGGTGCGGCTGCGCTTGGTCGCCTCGATGGCGGCACGCATACCGGCGCCACCGGCGCCGACGATGACGGTGTCGTACTTGTGGATCTTCATCAGGAATACCTCGGTCCCGGGCCTAGCGGATGTTCGGGTCGAAGGTGAAGATCACCAGCGTGCCCAGCAGGATGGTCCACACCGTGGCGGTGTAGAGCAGGCCCTTCAGCCACAGTCGCGTGTTCGGGCGCTCCGCGTAGTCGTTGATGACGGTGCGCAGGCCGTTGCAGCCGTGCAGCATCGCCAGCCACAGCATCAGCAGGTCCCAGACCTGCCACCAGGGGGAGGCCCAGCGGCCCGCCACGAAGGCGAAGCCGATCTTGGAGACGCCGCCGTCCAGGACGAGCTGGATCAGCAGGTGGCCGATGACGAGGACGACCAGGACGACACCGGACAGCCGCATGAACAGCCAGCCGTACATCTCGAAGTTGCCCCGGGTCGACCGCGGGGTCTTCTTGGTGCGCAGGCGCGGGGGCTCGATGACGGGGGCGGGGTTGTCGACGCTGTAGCCGCCCTCGACGGGGCTGACGCCCGAGGCGTTGGTCTCGGTGGTGGACATGCGCATCAGCTCCCGAACACTTCTCGTGCGGCGTGGCCGAGGACGGGATAGATCGCTCCGAGCATCAGCACGATCCAGATGCCGACCACGGTCCACAGCATCTGCTTCTGGTAGCGGGCGCCCTTGGCCCAGAAGTCGACGGCGATGACCCGCAGGCCGTTGAGCGCGTGGAAGAGGATCGCGGCGACCAGGCCGTACTCGAGCACGGCGACGATCGGCGACTTGTACGTGGCCACGACCGTGTCGTAGGCCTCGGGAGACACGCGGACGAGCGCGGTGTCCAGCACGTGAACGAACAGGAAGAAGAAAATGAGGACACCGGTGACTCGGTGAGCCACCCAGGACCACATTCCTTCCCGGCCGCGGTACAGCGTTCCAGCCGGCACGGAAGAACCCTCCGGATGCGGGACTAGGGGCCGCGCCGGCTTTTCTGTCGGTCGGGCCCGGCCGGGTACGGTCCACCGGCCCTCAGCATCGTAACCAGCCGTGGGGGCGGGGCTCACGGGGGGCCCTCCCCCAGGTGATCGAACGTGTCCCCCGAAGAGGGCGCGTACGGGTGACGCACGGGCCGGCCGGGCGGCCGCGGGGGCGGCCCGCCGGCGGTGCGGGATCCGCGCTGCTCACCGGGGTGCGGGTCAGCCGTGGCTGGTCGCGTGGCTCCCCACGCCCCGCAGGGCGCGCACGAGCCGTCCCCGGGCCAGGCGCCGGAGCTCCTCCGTGGCGACGATCCGTTCCTCCTCCGGATCGTTCGCCAATCGTGACCGGACGGCCGCCAGGACCCGGTCCAGGGCCTCGTCCGGGGCGACGTCGTCCAGGCAGATGACGAAGCCGTGGCCGAAACGGGCCTCGTAGGCGGCGTAGGCGGCGCTCAGGGCCGTGGAGGCGGCCGCGTACGTGTCCCCGGGGAGCGAGGGCAGCGGCTCCGCCGCCAGGGCCTCCGCCAGGTCCGCCGGGCCCAGGTCGTACGTCGCCTCGTCCGCCGCGGCCAGGAGGGACGGCAGGTCCGGGTAGGGGCGGTGGGCGGTGATGCAGCGGGCCCAGCAGGGGCTGTGCAGACAGGTCAGAAGGGTGTGACGGGCCTCGGGAGCGGGGGCGGTGTTGAAGCGCTCCAGATTCTGCGCGAGCAGCTTGGGTCCTCGGTCGGCAGGGTGTGGTAAGTGCAAGGCGCTGTAGGACTGTAAGAGTTGTGCCGTTACGTTATCGGGTGTGTTCATGATGTGTCCGGTGGGGACATGAATTTCACTCGAACGGGAGAGTTTCAAGACACCTGGTGGACACGAACGGAGTCGACGGGTCTTAAGTTGGCGGCGTGAGCAAGCACAGGCGCCGGGCCCCGGCGCGGAAGTCCCCGCACCGGCGGGCGGTGGCGGGCGGCGCGTTCGCCGTGACGGTCGCCCTGGGCGCCGCCCTGGGCGTGTGGACCTCCGCGGACGGGTCCTCGACG
>NZ_MUME01000240.1 GCF_002155915.1 Streptomyces thermovulgaris
AGATGTGTATAAGACACATCCCCGTCCTCGTCGGCCCCGGCCGCTTCCGCCCCGGCCGTCCCCGCGTCCGCGTCCAAAGGGCCGGGAGGGCCGGGCCGTTTCGGCTCGCTGGGGCCGGTCGGCCTGGTGCTCGCCGGCGGTGTCTCGGTGCAGTTCGGCGGCGCGCTGGCCGTGGCGCTGATGCCGAGGGCGGGCGCGCTCGGTGTGGTGACCCTGCGGCTGGTGGTGGGCGCGCTCGTGCTCCTGGTGTTCTGCCGGCCGCGGCTGCGCGGGTACTCGCGCGCCGACTGGGGCACGGTCGTCGTCTTCGGCATTGTGACGGCCGCCATGAACGGCCTCTTCTACCAGGCCATCGACCGCATCCCGCTCGGCCCCGCCGTCACCCTGGAGGTCCTCGGCCCGCTCACCCTGTCGGTGCTGGCCTCGCGTCGTCTGATCAACATCGTGTGGGCCGCCCTCGCCCTGGCCGGTGTCTTTCTGCTCGGGGGCGGCGGTTTCAGCGATCTGGACCTCGTCGGGGTCGCCTTCGCGCTGGCGGCGGGCGGCATGTGGGCGGCCTACATCGTCTTCAGTGCCCGGACCGGCCGCCGCTTCCCGCAGGCCGACGGGCTGGCCCTGGCGATGGCGGTGGGCGCGGTGCTGTTCCTGCCGCTGGGGATCGCCGAGTCGGGCGTGAAGCTGATCGATCCGACGACGCTCGCGCTGGGCGCGGCGGTCGCGCTGCTGTCCTCGGTCCTGCCCTATACCCTCGAACTGCTCGCCCTGCGCCGTCTGCCCGCCTCCACCTTCGCGATCCTCATGAGCCTGGAGCCGGCTCTCGCCGCCACGGCCGGCTTCCTCGTCCTCGGCCAGTCCCTCTCCCTCGCCCAGGCCGCGGCGATCGCCCTGGTCATCGCGGCGAGCATGGGGGCGGTGCGGACCCAGGCGAACCGGGGGAAGGCGCCGGAGCTCCGGGCGGAGTCCTGAGAGCGGGGGCGGAGTCCCGGGAGCGGGCCCGCCCCTTCGCCGTACGGCCCGGAAGAAAATCATGCATTCATGCTTGATTGATTCGAGGGGCGCTGTCATGCTCGCCTCATGGCCGATGCGACGCCCGTGCTCGACGACCTGCGCGCGGAAAGCGAAGAACTCGACCGGCTGGTCGCCCACCTCAGCGCCGAGCAGTGGCGACTGCCCACCCCCGCGCCCGGATGGACCATCGCCCACCAGATCGCCCATCTCGCCTGGACCGACCGGTCCGCCCTGCTCGCCGTCACCGACGCGGACGGCTTCCACGCACTGGTCGAGCAGGCGCTCGCCGCACCCGGGTCGTTCGTCGACCAGGGCGCGGAGGAGGGGGCCCGGCTCCCGCCGGACGAGCTGCTGACCCGGTGGCGCACGGGCCGCGAGGCCCTTGACGCCGCCTTGCGGGCGGCGCCGCCCGGCGCCCGGTTCCCCTGGTACGGACCGCCCATGTCGGGCGCCTCCATGGCGACCGGACGGCTGATGGAGACCTGGGCGCACGGGCAGGACGTGGCCGATGCGCTGGGTGTGGTGCGCACCCCCACGGACCGGCTCAGGCATGTGGTGCGCATCGGCGTGCGGGCGCGGGACTTCGCCTTCACCGTGCACGGGCTGCCCGTGCCCGACGAGGAGTTCCGGGTGGAGGTGCGGGGACCCTCCGGCGAGCTGTGGACGTACGGCCCCGAGGACGCCCCCCAGCGGGTCACCGGACCCGCCCTCGACTTCTGCCTGCTGGTCACCCGGCGGGCCCACCGCGCCGACCTCGCCGTGCGCGCCGAGGGCCCGGACGCCGACCGCTGGCTGGACATCGCCCAGGCCTTCGCCGGACCGCCCGGCACCGGACGCGCGCCCAAGGGGGCGGGCGCATGACGCCGCGGCCCCTGCGGATCGGCAACGCCTCCGGCTTCTACGGCGACCGCTTCGACGCGATGCGCGAGATGCTCACCGACGGGGAGCTGGACGTCCTCACCGGGGACTACCTCGCCGAACTGACCATGCTGATCCTGGGCCGGGACCGGCTGAAGGACCCCGAGGCCGGATACGCCCGCACCTTTCTGCGGCAGCTCGAGGAGTGCCTGGGACTCGCGCACGAGCGGGGCGTGCGGATCGTCGCCAACGCCGGCGGACTGAATCCGGCCGGACTGGCCGGACGGGTGCGGGAGCTGGCCGGACGGCTCGGGGTGCCGGCACGGGTCGCCCATGTCGAGGGCGACGACCTCACCCCCCGCCTTCCCCAGGTCCTCGGGTCCGCCCGGCCGGAGGGGGTCCCCGCCGACGTCCTCGCCGCCCACGCCTACCTCGGCGGCTTCGGGATCGCCGCGTGCCTGCGCGCGGGCGCCGACGTGGTCGTCACCGGCCGGGTCACCGACGCGGCCCTGGTCACCGGGCCCGCCGCCGCCCACTTCGGCTGGCGGCCCGAGGAGTACGACCGGCTCGCGGGCGCCGTCGTCGCCGGACACGTACTGGAGTGCGGCGCCCAGGCGACCGGCGGCAACTACGCCTTCTTCGCCGACCACTCCCTCGAACGGCTGCGCCGCCCCGGCTTCCCGGTCGCCGAGATCCACGAGGACGGCAGCTGCGTCATCACCAAGCACCCCGGCACCGGCGGGGTCGTGGAGGTGGGCACGGTGACCGCCCAGCTGCTGTACGAGACGGACGGCGCGCGCTACGCCGGGCCCGATGTCACCGCACGGCTGGACACCGTGCGGCTGCGCCAGGACGGACCCGACCGGGTGCGCGTCGAGGGCGTACGGGGAGAGCCCCCGCCGCCCGCCCTCAAGGTCGGGCTCAACCGCCTCGGCGGCTTCCGCAACGAGGTCGTCTTCGTGCTCACCGGGCTCGACATCGAACGCAAGGCCGCCCTCGTGCAACAGCAGATGGAGGACGCCCTCAAGGCCTCGCCGCCCGAGGAGATCCGCTGGGAGCTGGTGCGCACCGACCGCGCCGACGCCGACACCCAGGAGACGGCCAGCGCACTGCTCCGGCTGGTCGCCCGCGACCGGAACCCCGAGGCCGTGGGACGGGCGTTCAGCGGAGCCGCCGTCGAACTGGCGCTCGCCGGGTACCCCGGCTTCCACCTCCAGGCCCCTCCCGGCAAGGGCACGCCCTACGGCGTCTTCGAGACCGCGTACGTCCCCCAGGACGCCGTCGGCCACGCGGCCGTCCTCCCCGACGGACGCCGTGTCGCCGTCCCGCCGGCCCCGGACGCACGCGCGCTCCAGGACGTGCCGGAGCCGCCCCTGCCGGACCCCCTTCCCGCCGGCCCCACCCGGCGGGCCCCGCTCGGGCTCGTCGCCGGGGCCCGCAGCGGGGACAAGGGCGGCAACGCCAACGTCGGGGTGTGGGCGCGGTCGGAGGACGGCTGGCGCTGGCTTGCGCACACGCTGACCGTCGACCGGTTCCGGCAGCTGATCCCCGAGAGCCGTGCGCTGCCCGTCACCCGGCACGTCCTGCCCAATCTGCGGGCGCTGAACTTCGTCGTCGAGGGCATCCTCGGCGAGGGAGTCGCCGCCCGGCACCGCTTCGACCCGCAGGCCAAGGCACTCGGCGAATGGCTGCGCTCCCGCCACCTGGACATCCCGGAGGTCCTGCTGTGACGGTCCTCTCCTCCGCCCTGGACACCGACTCCCCCGACTACCGGGCCAACCGCGAGGCCATGCTCGCCAAGCTCGCCGACCTCCGGGCCGAGCACGCCAAGGCGCTCGCGGGCGGCGGCCCGAAGTACGTCGAACGGCACCGGCGGCGCGGCAAGCTGCTCGCACGGGAGCGGATCGAGCTGCTGCTCGACCCCGACACCCCGTTCCTGGAGCTGTCGCCGCTGGCCGGCTGGGGCAGCGAGTACACCGTGGGCGCCTCGCTCGTGACCGGGATCGGGGTGGTGGAGGGCGTGGAGTGCGTGATCGTCGCCAAC
>NZ_MUME01000241.1 GCF_002155915.1 Streptomyces thermovulgaris
GGGCGGGGAAGGGGGGTGGGTGGTGTCAGCCCTTGATGCCGCCCGCGCTGATCCCGGCGATGATGTGCCGCTGGAAGACGAGGAAGAGCACGACCATCGGAATGCTGGCGATCACCATGGCGGCGATGAGCACGGTCAGCTGGATGTTCTGCGACAGCTGGACGAGGGCCACGCTGATGGGCTGTTTGGCGGTGTCGGGGAACACCATCAGCGGCCACAGGAAGTCCTGCCAGACGCCGACCAGCGCGAAGATCGACACCACGCCGAGCACCGGCCGTGACATCGGCAGCACGATCGACGTCAGGATGCGCAGCTTGCCGGCGCCGTCGATCTGCGCGGCCTCCAGCACGTCCCTGGGCAACTGGTCGAAGAACCGCTTGAGCAGATAGAGGTTGAAGGCGTTGGCGACGGCCGGCAGCCAGACGGCGAGGGGGTCGTTGAGCAGGCTGACATGGATCAGCGGCAGGTCGGCGACGGTCAGGTACTTCGGTACGACCAGGGCCTGCGCCGGGACCATCAGGGTGGCGAGGATGCCGCCGAGGATCACCTTGCCGAAGACCGGTCTCAGCCTGGACAGGGCGTAGGCGGCGGCCGTGCAGAACACCAGCTGGAACGCCCATGCTCCGGCGGCCTGGACGACCGTGTTCCCCAGGTGCTGCGGAAGCCGCATCAGCTCCCAGGCGTCGGCGTAGGCGCCGAGGTGCCACTGCTCCGGAAGGAGCGTGGGCGGTGTCCGGGCCACCTCGTCGGGCGACTTCATCGCGCCGGTCACCATCCAGTAGACGGGGAAGAGGAAGGCGAGAAGGAAGAGCAGGACGACCGTGGTGAAGACGGTCCAGTAGACGGCCTTGCCGCGCGGGCGGGCCAGGGCGGCCGAGGAGACGAGGGTACGGGTGCTCATGCGGCCTCCTCACCGGAAGCGGAGCGGGTCAGCCGCAGATAGGCGGCCGAGAAGAGTCCGAGCAGGGCGAGCAGCATGACGCTGAGCGCGCAGGCGCCGCCGAAGTCGTTGTAGAGGAAGGCGTACTTGTAGATGAGATAGAGCACGGTGACCGTGGCGTTCTCCGGGCCGCCGCCGGTGATGACGAAGGGTTCGGTGAACACCTGCATGGTCGCGATGATCTGAAGGAGCATCAGCATCAGGATCACGAACCGGGTCTGCGGGACGGTCACGTGCCGGATGCGTTGCAGCAGGTTCGCGCCGTCGAGTTCGGCGGCCTCGTACAGCTCGCCGGGGACGGACTGCAGGGCGGCCAGGTAGATCAGCACGGTGCCGCCCATGTTGGCCCAGGTGGCGACGACGACCAGGGAGACCAGGGCGGTGTCGGCGCCGTTGGTCCAGTTCGAGGTGGGCAGGTGCAGGGCGCGCAGGACCTCGTTGGCCAGGCCGGCTCCGGGGTCGTAGAACCACTTCCACAGCAGGGCGCTGACCACGGGCGGGATCATCACGGGCAGGTAGACGACGACCCGGAAGAAGGCCTTGGCGTGGCGGAGTTCGTTGAGGACGAGGGCCAGGACGAACGGGATCGCGAAGCCGATCAGCAGGGCGAGCAGGGTGAAGACGAGGGTGTTGCGCCAGGCGGCGCCGAACTCGGGGTCGTGCAGGACGCGGGTGAAGTTGGCGGTGCCGACCCACTGGGGTGTCCGGCCGGGGGTGTACTTCTGGAAGGCGATCACGACCGCGCGGATCGCCGGGTACCAGGAGAACAGGGCGAAGCAGACCAGGCCGCCCAGGAGGAAGGCGTAGGCGTGGGCCTGTTCGGCGAGGCGGCGCCGTCTGCGCTCCCCTGACGGGGGCGGTGCCTGCACCGGATGGGCGGCGGCCGCCGGGGCGGGCCGCCGCTCGGCCGTTTTCGTCGTCATCGGTCAGCCCCGGGCCAGAATGCCGTCGATCTTGCCGGAGGCGTCCTTGAGGAGCCGGTCGATGTCGGCGTCCTTCTTGGTGAGGACGGCGGAGACGACGCCGTCGAGCACGGAGTAGATCTGCTGGGCGTGGGGCGGCTCGATCTTCATCCGGAGGGTCCGGTTGCCGTCGAGGAAGGCCTGGTAGTTCTCCACGGGAACGTTGGCGTTGGCCTTCTTGGCCCGCTGGTCCTCGGCGTCGGCGGCGCCGGTGAACAGGCGCGGTTCGGGCAGGCCGACGGGGGCGTCGTGCGCCTTGGCGCGGGCGTAGTTGCCGAGGAAGCCCTTGCCGGGGGTGAGGAACATGTGGTCGAGCCACTTCAGGCCGGCGCGGATCTGGGCGGGGGTGTTCCTCTTGTGGAACATGTAGCCGTCGCCGCCGACGAGGGTGGCCTTGCCGCCGGGCATGGGGGCCAGGGCGAGGTCCTTGTAGTTGCCGCCCTTCTCCTTGACCAGGATCGGGATGTTGTCGGGGGCGGCGAGGTACATGCCGAGCCTGCCCGAGCCCATCATCTGCTGCACGTCGTTGATGACCAGCAGCTGCTTGCTGCCCATGGAGTTGTCGGTCCAGCGCATGTCGTGCAGGTTCTGCAGGACGGCGCGGCCCTCGGGGGTGTCGATGGTGGCCTTCTTGCCGTCGGGGCTGACGACGTCGCCGCCCTGGGAGTACAGCTCGGCGGTGAAGTGCCAGCCGCCCTGGTTCTGGGCGCTGTAGTCGGCGTAGCCGACGACGCCGTCTCCCAGTGCGGCGATCCTCTTGGCGGCGGTCCGGACCTCCGCCCAGGTCCGGGGCGGCTTGTCGGGGTCGAGTCCGGCCTTGGCGAAGAGCTTCTTGTTGTAGATCAGGCCCATCGAGTAGCTGGTGCGCGGGATGCCGTAGATCCTGCCGTCGACGGTGTAGATGTCGCGCAGCTGCTTCTGGATGGTGCGGTAGCTCTTCAGCTCCTTGACGTAAGGGGTGATGTCGGCCGCCTGGCCGGTGTCGACGACGTGCTTGACGTCGGTGAAGTAGGTGTAGAAGACGTCCTCCATCTGGCCGCCGGCGAGCTTGGCGTCGAACGTCTTGGGGTCCTGGCAGGGGAAGGCGTCGTGCGCGACGACGTCGATGTCGGGGTTCTGCTTCTCGAAGGCGGCGACGTCCTCGTCGAAGAACTTCCGGTCGACCTTGGCGCTCTGGGGCGGCCGGCAGTTGACCGTGATACGGGTCCTGCCGTCGGCGGAGGTGTCGTCGCCCGAGCCGCAGGACGTCAGGGTTAACAGCAGGGAGCAGACGCCGATCGCGGTGACGGCATGGCGGAACCCGGTGCTTCTCATCGGTGGCCCCCTTTGGGCAGGGACAGGAGCGGTGAGCGCCGCACACTCAAGCACCGACGACGGCTCTGCGCAAGATATCGCGCAGAGATTGAAATTTTTTGACAGCAGGTCGAATCTTCAGAGCATCTCGGGGCGGGGAGCTTGCGCGGTCGATCCGCGCACCACCAGCTCCGGCTCGAACAGCAGCTCGTCGGCCGGTACGGCGCTTCCGCTGATCCGGGCGCTGAGCAGCTCCACCGCGGCCTTGCCCATCGACTCGATGGGCTGCCGCACGGTGGTCAGCGGCGGTTCGGTGCAGTTCATCAGCGCGGAGTCGTCGTAGCCCACGACCGAGATGTGCGAGGGGACGCCGAGTCCGCGGCGGCGGGCGGCCCGGACGACGCCGAGGGCGAGCGGGTCGCTGGCGCAGATGAAGCCGGTGACTCCCCGGTCGATGAGCTGGGCGCCGGCCGCGTGGCCGCCCTCGATGGAGAAGATGGCGCGTGCGACGAACTCCTCCGGCAGCCGGCCGGCGATGGCACGCGCGGCGGCCAGCTTGCGCGCGGAGGGCACATGGTCGTCCGGGCCGAGGACGAGGCCGATCCGCTCGTGCCCGAGGGAGGCCAGATGCCGCCAGGCCTGCTCCACCGCGACCGCGTCGTCGCAGGACACGCTCGGGAAACCGAGGTCCTCCACGCCCGCGTTGATCAGCACCACCGGGATGTTGCGGTCGGCCAGCAGCCGGTAGTGGTCGTGCGGGGCGTCCGCCTGCGCGTACAGCCCGCCGGCGAAGACGACTCCGGAGACCTGCTGCTGCAGCAGCAGCTTGACGTAGTCGGCCTCGGACACCCCGCCCTTGGTCTGGGTGCACAGCACGGGGGTGAGACCCAGCTGGGCCAGGGCCCCGCCGATGACCTCCGCGAAGGCCGGGAAGATCGGGTTCTGCAGCTCGGGCAGCACCAGCCCGACCAGCCGGGCGCGCTCGCCGCGCAGCTGGGTGGGGCGCTCGTAGCCGAGAACGTCCAGTGCGGAGAGCACCGCCTGCCGGGTGGTCTCGGAGACCCCGGGTCTGCCGTTGAGCACCCGGCTGACCGTGGCCTCGCTGACCCCGACCTTCTTCGCCACTTCCGCAAGTCGCCGCGCCATGAGCGCAAGAATAGCGCAAGGAATGCAAACCGCTTGCGCAATGACGACCGGTGAAGGTCAGGGCTCCGGGGTGGGGACCACGGTGAGATGGCCGGAGCCGCGCCGGGGGCGGCGTCTGCGCGGGACCGCGGCGGTGCGACGGGGGCGGCGGGTCTCGCGCAGGACCAGGGTGAGGCGGGTGTAGCCGAGGTCGCGCAGGGTGGCCGGGGTCTCCTCGATGATGCGGCACTCGGTGGCGCCCCAGCGCGGATCGGGGTGCAGCAGGGGACGGACCGCGCCGTCGGACTCCATGGCGGTCTCGCCGACCGCGCGGATCCAGTGCGGCAGCCCCTGGCGGTAGGCGGCCTCCATGATGGGGTCCTCGGCGATGTCCCGGCGGATGGCCTGCAGTTCGCGGTCCTGGCCGTGCTGTTCCACGGCCGCGGCGAAGTGGGCCAGCATCGGCAGGCACCAGCGCGACTCGTGCTCGCCGAGGACCGTGCACGCGTCCGGGTGGAAGAGGACGAAGCGGAGGAAGTTGTCGTCCGGCATGGCCGTCGGGTGCGGGCCGATGCCGCGGAAGAGCGAGGTGAAGGCGCTGTTGGTCAGCACCACGTCCCAGCGATGGTCGACGACGAGAGAAGGAAAGGAGACGGCCTCCAGGAACCGGGCGTAGTCCCGCAGGTAGTCCTGCGCCTCGGGACGGACGGGGACGGGCCGCGGCGCCGACCGCTGCCCTCCTGCCTGATGTGCCATCGGGAGGTCACCCCTTATGCCTCTGCGGCCTTCACGCGGCGCCTTGATCCTGGTGTTCACCCGCGGTCATGTCAACTATCGTGGCATTTCATGCCGCTTGACGGCCGAAATTGGCCACAGTTGTGGCGAGACCTGGATGTGAGTTCGAACTACCCGCTACCCTCCGGGAAGTTCACGGCATACCGTCTTGAGGTCTTTGCGTGAGGTCTTTGTGGGAAGGCCGTGAGAAGCCCGTGAGAGACGTAGGAGATCTGTCGGTGACGGATGGCATCGAGGGTCCGGACGCCACGGCGCCGGCCGTGCTGTCGGCCGTCGTCGCACGTGTCACCGCACTCGCCGACCGGCTCGGTGTCCCCCGGGAGGAGGTCTTCGACGTCGGCCGCCTCTCCGTGTCCTGCGGGGTGCCGGAGCCCGTGATCAAGGCGCTGCTGAGCGGTCAGCCCGCGGGGGAGCCGGATGTGCAGGCCCGGTTCCTGCAGCGGCTGGACCTGCTGCGCCGCACCCGGCTCAAGCCCAACGGACGCCGCTACACCCAGCAGGAGATCGCCGACGGCGCGGGCATGTCGCGGCAGCAGGCGGGCGCGCTGATCAACGGCGACCGGCGCCCGACGATGGAGCACTGCGACGCCATTCAGCGCTTCTTCCGGGTGCACGCCGGGTTCCTCACGGCCGAGGATCCCGAGGCACTGGCGGGTGCTCTGCAGCGCATCGAGCAGGAACTGCTCCAGCGGCTCGCCGACCGCGAGCGGGAGACGGCGGAGCCCGACGACCCGCTGGAGCGGCTGCTGCAGAACCACGGCGTGCGCGGAATCGCGTGGCGGGCCGCGCAGCTGCCCACCGACCAGCACCGGCACAAGGTCGCCGAGTGGCTGGACATGCTTCTGGAGAGCGTCAAGCGGCCCGAGTCGTGATGCTGGGGAGAGGCATGGGCATCGGCAGGAACATGCGCCGGCTGTGCGCCGAGCTGCTCGACGAGCTGACGCTGCCCGCTCCGGCCCGGCCCGCCGATCTGTGCACCGCGCTGTGCGACGCGATGAGCAGGCGCCGCGGCCGGCCCGTCCGCTTCCGCACGGCCGCCTTCCCGCCCGGGACCGCCAGCGGGCTGTGGCTCGACATGCACGACCAGGACCTGATCCTGGTCGAGGAGCGCACCGCCCCCGACCACCAGCTGGTGATCCTCGGCCATGAGCTGTGGCACATGCAGGCCGGCCACGGCGGTCACGACGTCGACGGTGCCCATGTCGCCGCCCGTCTGCTCGACGAGGGCGCGGACCTCCGGACGGTCGTGCACCGGGCCGC
>NZ_MUME01000242.1 GCF_002155915.1 Streptomyces thermovulgaris
GGGCGGGGGTGGACGTCGATCCGGCGCTCGGCTCCGGCCGGGAGCTGTCCCGAAGGCTGATGGACCGGGGTGTCCTGGTGAAGGACACCCACGGCTCGACGCTCCGGATCGCCCCGCCGCTGGTGATCGACGAGGAGGACCTGGACTGGGGCCTCGCCCAGCTGCGGGCGGTGCTCGGCGCATGAACGCCGTCCGGCGGATCGTCCGGGACGGCGCAGGGGCGGCGTTCGAAGGATCCCGTGGTGCCCGGGAGCCGCGGACGGATGAGGTGTCCCGGCGGTGACGACCGTGCCCGGACGGCGGGTCGAGCGTTGTCCGGGCCGTGGGAAGCACCGCCGTGGATCGTGCCGGACGAGCCGCGGAAGCGGATCGGGCCGCTGCCGCCGGGGACACGGCGCGGGTTCCGGCATCCGCAGGTGCGCCGGGAACGCCGGGCCGGCCTCCACGAGGCCTTTCCCCGACTCGCCCGATACCCGATCGTCCTGCGCCGGATCCACTCATTGCGCCAGGATCTCTCAAAGGATCGTTTCTCTTGTGCTGCCGGGGACGATGATCGCGCACAACGGGTACTCTGGCGTTCTCGAAAGACACCATTGACCCGGGAGAGGGTGCCGTGGGGGAATCGACTGGCGGCCGAAGCCGAGGACTGGAAATCGCAGCGGCAGTGATCGGAGCAGTGGCCGTGATCGTGGCCGCAGTAATCCAGGTCTACGGCGGAAATGATTCCGACCCGGACGCGGCGAAACCCTCGGTCCCGCCCCACGGCCCCACGGCGTCCGAAGCTCCGCGGGAGCCGTCCGACAAGGGCGGCGACGCGGACGGACCGTCCGGCGGGAGCGGCGACACGGACACGATCTCGGAAGCAACCGGCCCGACCAATACCATTGCCGTGATCTCGGCCGACCCCGATTCCGGGCCCCCTCTGTCCAGATTCGTCGTCACCGGAAGCGGATTTCAACCGGGAGAGCCTGTCCGAATTTATTACGACCGCGACACCATCGACAGCGTGAGCGCGTTACGGGACACCAAGGCGAACAATAAGGGCTCAATCAACGTCGAGGTGCAGCTGCCGGACTTCAGCAGGTCCACACTGCCCAAGACGATCACTCCTTGGGCAAAGGGATTGAGCAGCGGAATCGAAGCGGACACGGTTTTCCAGGTGACCGGTTGCTCCGGACATCTGGACTGCCCCTGACAACCGGTCCGAAGCCGCCGTCGCTTCCGACCGTGTCCGGAAGCCTGCCGGGCCTGGCATGGCCACGCATCCGTGCGGCCCTTTCAGCAGGATCGCCGGCACGGCCCGCCGCAGCCTCCTTGGCCACCGTGTTCTCGTGGCACGGCCGTCCGCCGAGGGGTGCAGGGCGGACAGCGGCCGGGCCGCCGTCGCCGGGTCGCCGAAAGGCCGGTCTCCTGACTCGCCGGCTGCCGACGCCCGCACCGCCGCTGCGAACGCGGCACCGAGCGCTTCCCCGTCGCCGCCCTCCTCCCCGGCCGCCGTCGGCTCACCGACCGACACGGCGTCAGAGGATCACATGGGGCAGGAAGCGGGCGTACTGGTCCGTGATCAGGCCGGAGGACTCGCGGATGCCGAGGCCGGCCGCCTCGCCCCCGACGATCCAGGCGCCGAGGACGACATGGTTGCCGTCGAAGGCGGGCAGCGGGGCGAGGGCCTGGTAGCAGCAGGGCTCGTCGCGGACGGGCGGGCCGCCGTCGCCGGGCCGATGGACCGTCACTCCGGCGCCCTCCCGGCCGTGCAGGGGCTTGGCGACGTACCCGGTGGTGGTCGCGAGGTCGCGGGGGCCGTCCAGATGGGCGGGGAGGAGGTTCGGGTGGTCCGGGTACAGCTCCCACAGGACGGCGAGCAGGGCCTTGTTGCTCAGCAGCATCTTCCAGGCGGGCTCGATCCACAGGGTGGTGCCGGTGCCGCCGCCGTTGTCGAGGGTGTCCAGGAGGTGGTCGGCGAAGGGGTCGGTGGTCATCCACTCCCACGGGTAGAGCTTGAAGATGCTGCGGATGAACCGCAGTCCGTTGTCGACGAACCGTCCGGACAGCGAGTCCCAGCCGATCTCCTCCATGGAGATCCAGTCGGTGTCCAGGCCGGCCTGTTCGGCGGTCTCCTTCAGATAGGCGACCGTCATCAGGTCCTCGCCGGTCTCGTCGTCGCTGGTGTGCGCGAAGTGCAGGGGACTGCCGGGCGGCAGCAGCGGGGCCTGTCTCCTCCAGGCGTCGACGAGACGTTCGTGCAGGGAGTTCCACTGGTCGGCGCCGGGGAAGCACTCCTCCATCCAGAACCACTGGGGGGAGGCGGCCTCGACCAGGGAGGTGGGGGTGTCGGCGTTGTACTCCAGGAGCTTGGCCGGTCCGGTGCCGTCGTAGCGGAGGTCGAAACGGCCGTAGACGGAGGGGAGTTCGGCGCGGCGGTGCCAGGACTCGGCGACGGCGCGGGCGACGCGCGGATCGGTGATGCCGAGGTCGGCGAAGCGGCCGGTGGCGACGATGTGGTCCGCCGCGGCGAGGCACATGCGGTGCAGTTCCTCGACGGTCTCCTCCAGCGCCTCCACCTCGGGGAGGGTGAAGACGTAACAGGCGCTCTCGTCCCAGTAGGGGCGGAAGGAGTTGTCGGGGTGTCGGGTGAGCGGATAGATGAGGCCCTGCGCCTCGACGGTCCGCTGCCAGCCGGGGCGGGGTGCGAGGGTGCGGCGTTCCATGGCGGGCCGGTCTCAGCCGCCGGACTTTCCGCTGCCGCCGAAGCCGCCGCGGGTCACCCCGCTTCTGCTGCCTCCCGTACCGCCCGAGCCGCTGCGGGGCTTGGTGAAGGAGCCGCCGTTGACCCAGCCGCCCTTCTTCGTGCCGCCGTAGTACCAGGCGTCGTCGGAGAGCGATGTGGCGGACTTGCACTTCTTGTCGGAGACGATCCTGTAGCCCTTGCCGAGCGTGTAGCTGTCGCGGTCGACGCAGCGCTTGTCGGGGTCGGAGGAGCAGGCGGTGAGTGCGGCGGCGAGCAGTCCCACGCCGCCGAGGACGACCGTTCCCGAACGAAGTTGCCGGCGTATGTCCGCCATGTCGTTTCTCCCCGTTTTCTCTGCTGTTCCCGCAGTTCTTGCCGATGTCCGGTCGGCCGATAAAGCGCTTGCGCCATGACCTTGTTGACCAGTATTGGCCGGTCGTGGTCACCAGCCTAGGGGCTGTGGACCTTCGTTGCGGTTTGTTACGGCAGGACCCGGCACAGGGCGTCCAGCGCCGCCGTCCAGGCGTGGTCCGCCGGGGTGCCGTAGCCGACGACCAGGGCGTCCAGCGGCTCCGTCACGGCGTCCTTGTGGCGGTAGCGGGACAGGCCGTGGAGGGCGAGGCCCTGCCAGGCGGCGGCCTGCACCACCGCGGACTCGGTGCCGGGCGGCAGGCGCAGAACGGCGTGCAGACCGGCCGCGATACCGGTGGGGCGGACGTCGGGGGCGCGGGTGGTGAGGGCCTCGACCAGGGCGTCGCGGCGACGGCGGTAGCGCAGCCGGGCGGCGCGCACCTGACGGTCGTAGGCGCCGGAGGTGAGGAACTCCGCGAGCGTCAGCTGGTCCAGCACCCCGCAGGTGTCGGTGGGGCCCTTGGCCTTCGTGGCCTCCTCCACGAGGGACGGGGGCAGGGCCATCCAGGCCAGACGCAGGCCCGGGGCCAGGGACTTGCTCGTGGTGCCCAGGTGGACCACATGGTCGGGGGCCAGGCCCTGGAGCGCGCCGACGGGCTGACGGTCGTAGCGGAACTCGCCGTCGTAGTCGTCCTCCAGGATCAGACCGCCGGTGCGCCGGGCCCAGCTCACGACGGCCGCGCGCCGGTCGGGGTGCAGGGAGACCCCCATGGGGAACTGGTGGGAGGGGGTGAGCAGCACCGCTCCCTCGTCCGTCAGCTCCTGTGTCACCGTGCCGTGCCGGTCCAGCGGCAGCGGGCGGGTGCGCAGTCCCGCCCGGGCCAGCAGCTTCCAGTGGGAGTCCAGCCCGTAGGAGTCCACCGCGACGGTGCGCACTCCGCGTGCCCGCAGCACCGCGGCGAGGATCTGCAGGCCGTGCGAGACGCCCGCGCACACCAGCAGACGGTCCGGATCGGTGCGCACGCCCCGGACCCGGGCGAGATAACCGGTCAGCGCGGTGCGCAGGGCCGGGTTGCCGCGCGGGTCGCCGTAGTCGAGGACGTGGTGGGGGGCCGTGGCCAGGACGCGGCGGGCGGCCCGCAGCCACAGGGTGCGGGGGAAGGAGGCGAGGTCCGGGGTTCCGGGGACGAGGTTGTGGACGGGGCGCCGGCGCTCGCGGCGCGGGCGGGCCGTGCGCGCCGGCGAAGGTGCCGCCCCTGCCGTCCGGACGGCCTCCTCACCGGCTTTCTCACCGGTCTTCCGGTCGAACGGCGCACAGGAGGCCCCGGCCGCGACCCAGGTGCCCGAGCCCTGACGGGCGGTGAGCCAGCCCTCGGCGACCAGGTCGGCATAGGCCTCGACGACCGTGTTGCGGGCCACCCCCAGGTCGGCGGCGAGGGAGCGGGAGGAGGGCAGCCGGGTGCCGGGGGCCAGACGGCCGGTGCGGACCGCCTCCCGCAGCGCATCGGTCAGACCGCGCCGCAGCCCGCCGGAACCGATCGGTCCCAGGTGCAGGTCGACGCCCGAAGTGGCCCAGGAATCCGCCATGGAAGTGGACCATACTCCCGGGCCTCCCGGCTCCTAGAGTCACGGACATGAGCACCGAGGAGACGATCGAGTACGCCGCCGAACACCCTCCGCGGCTGGACTGGGTCCGGCACGCGCCCGAGGTCTACAAGGCGATGGTCAAACTGGACGCCGCCGCCCGGAAGGGCCTGGATCCCAAGCTGTACGAGCTGGTGAAGATCCGCGCCTCGCAGATCAACCGCTGCGCCTTCTGCCTGGACATGCACACCAAGGACGCGCTCGCGGCCGGTGAGAGCGTGGAGCGGATCGTGCAGCTCAGCGCGTGGGAGGAGTCGCGGCACTTCTACACCGAGAAGGAGCTGGCGGCGCTCGCGCTGACCGAGGCGGTCACGGTCCTGACGGACGGCTTCGTGCCCGACGAGGTCTACGAGCAGGCCGCCAAGCACTTCGACGAGGCCGAACTCGCCCAGCTGATCGCCGCGATCACCGTGATCAACGCATGGAACCGGTTCGGCGTGACCACCCGGAAGACGCCGGGCCACTACCAGCCGGGGCAGCACGGATGAGCCGTACGTCGTTACTGGACCAGGAGGTCGCCCGGGCGATGAGCGCGCTCAGCGCGGCCGCGAAGAAGGGGCTCGGCGATCCGGTCCTCGCCGAGCTGGTCATGATCCGCGCCTCGCAGATCAACCACTGCGCCTTCTGCCTGGACATGCATCTGAGGATCGCCCGGGAGAACGGGGAGTCGGAGGACCGCCTCCATCTGCTCAACGCCTGGGAGGAGGCCGAGGACCTCTACACCGAGCGCGAACGGGCCGCACTCGCCCTGACCGAGGCGGTGACCGTGCTCACCGACGGCTTCGTGCCCGACGAGGTGTACGAGCAGGCCGCCAAGCACTTCGACGAGGCCGGACTCGCCCATCTCATCGGCCTGATCACGGCCATCAACGGCTGGAACCGGCTGATGGTCAGCCGCCGGATCCCGCCGGGGGGCTATCAGCCGTAATCAGGGCCGGGCCGCCGCGAACGCCCGCACCCGGGCCGCCGTGCGGCACCGCCCGGGCGGACGGGACCGGACGGCCTGCGGCCCCTCGCCCGCTGCGTACGGCGGGCGAGGGGCCGCAGGGGTCACGTCCGGGCCGGGGCGCCGGCGGTGCACCGCCCGGGCGGTGCGGGAGGCCGCCGGCGCCCCGGTGCCGTGCGGCCGTGTCCCGGTGCCGTGCGGGCGGTCAGGACAGCCACTGCTTCCAGGTGGACTCGTTGCCGTCCACCCACTTCTTCGCCGCCTCGGCCGGGGTGAGCTTCTGGTCGGCGATCATCAGGGCGACCTTGTTCTGGTCCTCGGTGGTCCACCGGAACTTCTTCAGGAACTCCGCCGCCTCGCCGCCGGACTTCGCGAAGTCGGCGTTGAGGTACTTCTGCAGCGGCGTGTGCGGATAGGCGCAGGCGACCTTGTCCGGGTCCGCGTCGCAGCCCTCCTTGTACGGGGGCAGCTCCACCTCCGTCATGGGGACCTTCTCGAACAGCCACTGCGGCGAGTACCAGTACGTCAGGAAGGGCTTCCTCTCCTTGGCGAACTGCTTGATCTGGGTGATCTGCGCCGCCTCGGAGCCGGCGAACACCACCGTGAAGTCCAGCTTCAGGTTCTTCACCAGCGCCTTGTCGTGGGTGAGGTAGGCCGGTGAGCCGTCCAGCAGCTGGCCCTTGTCGCCGCTCTCCGGGGTGCGGAACCGGTCGGCGTACTTGTTGAGGTTCTTCCAGTGCGTGACGTCGGGGTGCTGCTCGGCGAAGTACGTCGGCACGAACCAGCCGATGTGCCCGGTGACCCCGAGGCCGCCGCCCGGCACGACCGTCCTCTTGTCCTCGACGTACCGCTGTTCCTGCTCGGGGTGGCCCCAGTCCTCCAGGATCGCGTCGACCCGGCCCTGGCTGAGCGCGTCCCAGGCGGGCACCTCGTCGATCTGGACGACGTCGACGCGGTAGCCGAGTTCGTGCTCCAGCAGATGCCGGGCGACGGCCACATTGGCCATGGAGCCCACCCAGGACTGCACCGCCAGGCTCACCGTCCTGGCGCCTCGGGCGTGGGCGAACGGCGAGGCCTGCCTGGTCATGTCGGCGGCAGAGCAGCCGGTGATCAGGGTCAGGGCGGCCAGGACGGCCGCAAGGGCCGTCGGGGTCCTACGCCGTGCCATGTCCCGCTCCCTTCCTCGCGCTTCGCTGGGCCGGCTGGGTCACACGGTCGAGCATCAGACCGAGGCAGACGATCGCGGCGCCGGCGACCAGACCGGTCGTCAGGTCGCCCCGGGCCAGGCCGAAGACGACGTCGTAGCCGAGCGCGCC
Source organism: Streptomyces thermovulgaris (assembly GCF_002155915.1). Taxonomy (GTDB): domain Bacteria; phylum Actinomycetota; class Actinomycetes; order Streptomycetales; family Streptomycetaceae; genus Streptomyces; species Streptomyces thermovulgaris. The sequence continues at coordinate 6,986 of NZ_MUME01000242.1, forward strand.
CCCGCCGACCAGACCGCCGATGATGACGACGGCCAGCACCAGCACCACGCCCTGGTTGACGGCGAGCAGCAGTGCCGGGCGGGCGAGCGGCAGCTGCACCTGGCGCAGCTGCTGTGCGCTGGTCGCGCCGAGCGAACGGGCCGACTCCAGGGCCGCCGGGTCCACCTGGCGCAGCCCCTGCGCGGTGATCCGCACGACGGCCGGAAGGGCGTAGACGACGGCCGCGGCGGCGGCCGGGGCGCGGCCCACGCCGAACAGTGCGACGACCGGGATCAGGTACACGAACTGCGGCATCGTCTGGAACACGTCCAGCACCGGGCGCAGCAGCCGCTCGAAGCGGTCGCTGCGGGCGGCGGCGATGCCGGTGGCGAAGCCCAGGACGAGGGTCACGGCGACGGCCGCGAGCACCTGGGACAGGGTGTCCAGGGACGGCTTCCACACCCCGAGCACTCCGATCGCGGCCATGGCGAGCACGGCGGTCAGCGCGGTGCGCCAGGTGCCGATCAGCCAGGCCGCCGCGGCCACGGCCAGCAGCACCGCCCACCAGGGCAGCCACAGCAGACCGGAGCGGATCGGGTCGAGGACCCAGGTGGTGAAGCGGCCCGCCCAGTCGGCGGTGCCGCCGATGTACGGGACGCCGGAGTACAGGTGGGCGGTCATCCAGTCGACGGCGCGGTTGACCGGCCCGGCGATGTCGACGGTCCAGCCCGTGGGCCACTCCGGACGGCCCCGGAGGCGGGCGGCCAGGGCCACGGCCGCGGTCGCCGCGGCGGCCCCGGCGGCGTAGAGCCACAGGCGGGGGCCGCGTTTCTCCTGTCCGAGGCTCCCTCCGGCCGCGCCCGTCACCCGGTCGAGCACCACGGCCAGCAGCACGATCGGGATGCCGGCCGCGAGCGCGGCGCCCACGTCGACCGAGGCGAGCGCCTGGTAGACGCGGTCGCCGAGGCCGCCGGCGCCGATCACGGAGGCGATGACCGCCATGGACAGCGCCATCATGATCGTCTGATTGACGCCGAGGAGGAGTTCCTTGCGGGCCAGGGGGACACGGGCGGTCAGCAGGCGCTGGCGTGCGGTGGCGCCGAGCGAGTCGACCGCCTCCAGCACCTCCTTGTCCGCGCCGCGCAGCCCGAGCGCGGTCAGCCGTGCCATCGGCGGGGCGGCGTAGATCACCGTGGCGAGGACCGCGGCGGGTACGCCGATGCCGAAGACCAGCACGACGGGGAGCAGATAGGCGAACGCCGGGAGCACCTGCATGGTGTCCAGGACCGGCCGCAGGGCGCGGTCCATGCGGTCGGACAGCCCGGCGGCCAGGCCCAGCAGCGCGCCCACGACGACGGAGGCGAGGACCGCGACCACCATCAGGGCGAGGGTCTGCATGGTCGGCACCCACATGCCGAGCAGACCGCAGACGAGGAACGCCGCCGTCGTGCCGGCGGCGAGGCGGGGGCCGGCCGCACGCCAGGCGATCAGCGCGGCGGCGGCCGTGACGCCCGCCCAGCCCGCGGCGAGGAGGGTGAGGTAGACGGCGCGCACGGAGACGACCACGGCGTTGCTGACATGGCCGAAGAAGTAGAGGAACAGCGGGTGGCTGTCCCGGTTGTCGATGATCCAGTCGCCGGCGGCGCCGAGGGGCCCGGACAGGTCCACGGTCAGCGCCTCCGGCCAGGTTCCGCCGGCCCAGCGGAGATGGGCCAGGGGGACGAGGACGGCGGCGAGGACCGCGAGGACGGCGAGCTTGCGGGCGGCCCGGTGTCCGAGGACGCCCGGGGCGGCGGTGCGCGGGGTGGTCGTGGTGAGAGCCGCCATCACACCGTCCCCGCATCAGGTCTGGAGCCGTCCGGGGCCGTGCCCCCGCGCTCATGGGAGGCCGTGGTGACTCCCGCGACCACGCCGAGCAGGGTGTCGGAGTCGACCACCCCCACGCAGCGGCCCTCGTCCATCACCCGGGCCGGGGCCCCGGCCCGGGCCACCGCCTCGATGGCCTCGGCGACCGTGGCCCCGGGGGAGAGTGCCGGTCCGCTGCCCGCTTCTTCCGCGGATGCGGGGCGCATGGCGCTGCGGACCGTCATGACCTGTTCGCGCGGGACGTCGCGGACGAACTCCCGGACGTAGTCGTCGGCCGGGGAGCCCACGATCTCCTCGGGGGTGCCCAGCTGGACGATGCGGCCGTCGCGCATCAGGGCGATGCGGTCGCCGAGCCGGAGGGCCTCCTGCAGGTCGTGGGTGATGAAGACCATCGTGCGGCCCTCCTCCCGGTGCAGGCGGATCACCTCCTCCTGCATGTCCCGCCGGATGAGCGGGTCGAGCGCGCTGAACGGCTCGTCGAACAGCAGGACCTCGGGGTCCACGGCCAGCGCGCGGGCCAGCCCGACGCGCTGGCGCTGACCGCCGGACAGCTGACCGGGGCGGCGCTGCTCCATGCCCTTCAGACCGACCTTGGCGACCATCTCGGCGGCCCGCTCGCGGCGCTCGGCCCTGCCCATGCCCTGGATCTGAAGGCCGTAGGCCACGTTGTCCAGGACCGTGCGGTGCGGCAGCAGCCCGAAGTGCTGGAAGACCATCGCGGCGCGGTGCCGGCGCAGTTCGCGCAGCCGGGTCCGGTCCATGGCGCGGACGTCCTCGCCGTCGATGGCGACGGTGCCCGCGGTGGGCTCGACCAGCCGGGTCAGACAGCGCACCAGGGTGGACTTGCCGGAGCCGGACAGGCCCATGACGACGAAGACCTCGCCCTTGCGCACGTCGAAGGAGACGTCGCGGACGGCGGCCGTGCAGCCGGTGCGCTCGCGCAGCTCGGCCGGGCTCAGCGCGCTGAGCTCCGGGTCCGCGGGGACGCGGTCGGCCCCGGGGCCGAAGACCTTCCACAGGCCGTCCACCGCGAAGACGGGGGTGGCGGAGGGGGTGGAGGAGTCGTCGTCGGCCGGTCTGCGGGCGGGGGCGGCGAGAGCCATCAGCTCTCACCCCCTATCAGCTCGGCGGCCTTCTCGCCGACCATGAGGACCGCGATCATCGGGTTCACGGCCGTCATGGTCGGGAACACGGAGGCGTCCGCGACCCGGATGCCCTCCAGGCCCCGGATGCGCAGCTCGGGGTCGACGACGGCGAGTCCGTCGTCGGCGGCGCCCATCTTGCAGGTGCCCGCCGGGTGGTAGACGGTGTGCGCGACCCTGCGGGCGTACTCGCTCAGCTCCTCGTCGCCGGTGACGTCCGGCCCCGGGCACACCTCGCGCTTGAGCCAGCCCGCCAGCGGCTCGGTCCTGGCGATCTCGCGGGCGATGCGGATGCCGTCGACGAGGGTACGGGCGTCGTAGTCGTCCTCGTCGGTGAAGTAGCGGAAGTCCAGGGCCGGCTTGACCGACGGGTCGGCGCTGGTGAGGTACAGCCGTCCCTTGCTCCTCGGCTTGGGGATGTTCGGGGTCATCGACACGCCGTGCGGCGGCCGTTCGTAGCCCAGGCGCTCGGGGTTGTCCGTGAACGGGATCTGGTAGAAGTGGAACATCAGGTCCGGACCCGCATGATGCGGGTCACGGCGGACGAACAGACCGGCGTCGGAGTCCATCGCGGAGTTGTCCGGGATGGGGCCGTGCGTCTCCCACACGATCACCGACTCGGGGTGGTCGAGCAGGTTCTCGCCGACGCCCGGCAGGTCGTGCACCACGGGAATGCCGAGCTTCTCCAGGTCCGCCCGGGGGCCGATGCCCGAGTGCAGCAGCAGACGGGGAGAGTCGACGGCGCCGGCGCACAGCACGACCTCGCGGCGGGCCCGCACCAGGATCTCCTCGCCGTCCTTGGTGCGCACATGGACGCCCTCGGCGCGGGTGCCGTTCAGCTCCAGCTTGTACGCCCAGGTCTCCAGCAGGATCGTCAGGTTGGCGCGCTCGTCCATCACCGGGTGCAGATACGCCACGGAGGCGCTGGAGCGCTTGTTGTTCTCCGGGTGGTAGGCGAGGTCGAAGAAGCCGACGCCCTCGTGGAACGGCTTCTTGTTGAAGCCCTCCACCCGGGGCACGCCGAGCGCCGCCTGGGCGGCGTCGACGAAGTCGCGGGCGATGGCGTTGCGGTCCTTCTCGTCGACGGCGACGATGTTGTTCTTCAGACGGGCGTAGTACGTCTCCATCGCCTCCGCGCCCCAGCCCGTGGCGCCGGCGGCCTCCCACTCGTCCCAGTCGGATGGCAGCGGCTTGAAGGCGATGAGCGTGTTGTGGGAGGAGCAGCCGCCGAGCACACGGGCGCGGCTGTGCCGGATGTGGGAGTTGCCGCGGGGCTGTTCGGTGGTCGGGTAGTCGTAGTCCAGTTCACCGCCGAGCAGGCCCATCCAGCGGCGCAGGGTCAGCACGTCGTCGCGGCCGACGTCACTGGGGCCGCCCTCGATCACGGCGACGGTGACGTCGGGGTTCTCGGTGAGCCGGGAGGCGATGACGCAGCCGGCCGTTCCACCGCCGATGACGACGTAGTCGAACTCACGGGTGGTGTGGTGCATGGGTGAAGTGCTCCTGTGGTGACGAGGAGATCGGAACAAACCTGAAGAGACCCGAAGAACCGGAAAGGGCCCGGAACGCCCCGGAAGAACTCCGAAGGCCCCCGAAGAACTCGGCAGTACCCCGAAGGAGGCTTCGAAGAGGCTCCCAAGGGGCCTTGAGGAAGGCCACGAAGGAACTCCCGGGAGGAGGGGGCGGGGCTCAGCCCGCGAACCAGCGCACCGGGGCGGGGGCGAGGTTCTGGTAGACGTGCTTGGTCTCGCGGTACTCGGCGAGTCCGGCGGGACCGAGTTCGCGGCCGACGCCGCTCCTGCCGAAGCCGCCCCACTCCGCCTGCGGCAGATAGGGGTGGAAGTCGTTGATCCACACGGTGCCGTGGCGCATCCGGCCGGCCACGCGCCGGGCGCGGCCCGCGTCGGCGGTCCACACGGCGCCCGCGAGGCCGTACTCGGTGTCGTTGGCGAGCATGACGGCCTCGTCCTCGGTGCGGAAGGTCTCGACGGTGAGGACGGGCCCGAAGACCTCCTCCCGGACGACCTTCATGGCGCGGTGGCAGTGGTCCAGGACGGTCGGCTCGTAGAAGTAGCCGGTGGCGGGCCGCTGCGGCGACGGCTCGGGGCGCCGGCCGCCGCAGCGCAGCACCGCGCCCTCGGCGAGGGCGGACGCGACGTACGCCTCGACCTTGGCGCGCTGCTGCTCGGAGACGAGCGGGCCGCACTCCACACCGGGCTCGGTGCCGCGGCCCAGCCGGATCCTCCCGGCGCGGCGGGCGAGCTCGGCGACGAAACGGTCCCGGACGGACTCCTCGACGATGAGCCGGGCGCCGGCGGAGCAGACCTGGCCGCTGTGGATGAAGGCCGCGTTGAGGGCCTGGTCGACGGCGGTGTCGAAGCCCTCGTCGGTGGCGCAGGCGTCGGCGAAGACGACATTGGGGTTCTTGCCGCCCAGTTCGAGGGCGACCTTCTTGACGGTGAGGGCGGCGGCCTGGGCCACCTTGGTGCCGCTGGCCAGGCCGCCGGTGAAGGAGACGAGGTCGACGTCGGGGTGTTCGGCGAGCCGGGCGCCGACCGTGGGGCCGGGGCCGGTGACGATGTTGGCGACGCCCGCGGGCAGGCCCGCCTCGACGAGGAGCTCGATCAGGGCGACCGTGGTGAGCGGGGTGATCTCGCTCGGCTTGATCACGAAGGTGTTGCCCGCGGCGAGCGCCGGGGCGATCTTCCAGCTGGCCTGGAGCAGGGGGTAGTTCCAGGGTGTGATCATCGCGCAGACGCCGACCGGCTCGTGCACGACGACGCTGTGGACGTCGGGCGAGCCCGCGTCCACGACCCGGCCGGGGGCCTCCGCGGCGACCAGATCGGCGAAGTACCGGAAGGCGTCGGCGACGCAGTCGACGTCGACGCGGCCCTCCTCCAGGGTCTTTCCGGCGTCCCGGCTCTCCAGCAGGCCGAGCTTCTCCCGGTCGCGCACCAGGAGGCCGGCGACCCGCCGCAGCAGGGCGGCGCGTTCGGCGACCGGGGTGCGCGGCCAGGTTCCCTGCCCGCCGTCGAAGGCACGGCGGGCGGCCTCCACCGCCAGGTCCGCGTCCTTCTCGTCCCCTTCCGCGACGACGGCGAACGGCGCCGCGTCCGCGGGGTCGAGGATCTCCCGTGTGGCCCCGCCGAGCGCCTCGCGCCACTCCCCGCCCACGTGAATGGTCGCGTGCGGGTTGCGTTCCGTCCTGTCCGCCATGTTCGGTACTGCCTTCCGTGCCTGCTCAACTCCCCTGTGTCACACGAACGTCACCACAGGGGAGCTGTGCGCATGCCCCCTCTCGTGCGGTCCATGCCTGGCCGGTGACCGAAAGTGTTCGAGGTCACGCGGCCCGGGGCGCGCCGGCCGCGCACCGCCGGGCGGGCGCCGTCGCACAGTGAGGAGACGGAAGGCGCACGAAGACCGGCAGGAGGAGCACAGGGAGCGGGCGGAAGCGCGGGCGGCGCAAGGAGCGGCAGGCAAAGTGCCCGGGTCAGCTCGAGCATCCGGCCGAGAGCGGGCAGAACCAGTCCACCGCCGTGGCGAGGACCATGTACTCGTCGATGCGGCCGTCGGAGTCGGGGCCGTAGGAGGCGATCGCGTAGATCTTGCCGTCGGCGGCCCGGAAGCGCTGGTCCACGACGTGCCAGGTACCGATCTCCGGCTCTCCCTTGAGGGAGTCGGCCAGGTACTCGAGCCGGGAACCGGTGAGGTCCCCGCTGTTCAGGTTCTCCCGGGACACCACCTGGAAGCCCGGCGGCTTGGGGACGGCGTCGGACAGGAACAGGTCGAACGACGCGTCGGGGGAGGACTCCCGCACCTCGAAGATCTGGAGGCGGCGGTGGCCCGTGGGGTCGCGGTAGTTGACGACGTCCATCCCGTACTGGGAGCTCACCGTGGACCGCTGCTCCTGCCAGCCGTCGGGCACGGCGATGCGGAAGCCCTCCGGGTCGTCGTGCACGACGTAGCCGGCGGGCGGGGACGACGGGCCGGCGGACGGCTCCTCGGAGACGGGCGACCCCTCGGAGACGGGCGGCGCCGGGGACGACTCCGCGGGCGAGGGCGTGCCGCTCGCCGCCACGGTGCCCCGCTGGTCGCCGTCCTTGTCGCCGCCGGGTCCGAGGGACAGCGCCAGGGCCACCGCGACTCCGGCCGCGGCGGAGGCGCCCACCACCGTCCACACGGTACGGCGGCTGTATCCGGTGGATCCGGTTCCGGCGGAGGGAGCGGGCGGCGTGGGCGGCGCGGGCGGTACGGGCGGCGGTCCCGCCGGCGGCCGGGGGCCGGGCGGCGC
>NZ_MUME01000243.1 GCF_002155915.1 Streptomyces thermovulgaris
GTGCCGCACCTGCCGGTCCCGGCCACGGCCGTGCCGCCCCGCGGTCCGGCCCCGGCGGGCGCGGCACCGGCGGGCGCGGCACCGGCAGGTGCGGCACCGTCCGCGGGCTGCGCCGGACCGGCGGCCTCCTCCCCGGCTCGTTGCGCCCCGGCGGAAGCGGCGGCCCCGCCCCCCGGTGTCCTCTGCGGATCCTCCGGGTTCTCCGCGTCCAGCAGCCGGACGGCATGACGCCCGAGCTGGGCGACCAGGGCACCGGGCAGCCAGGGGTCGCGGAGCCGTCCGTCGGCGACCGTGTCCCCGGCCCCGGTGCGCCGGACGATCTGGTCGAGGGTCGGCCGGGCGGCCGGGTCCTTCCGCAGACAGTCGCGGACCAGGTCGGCGATGCCCTCGGGCACCCCCTCGAGATCGGGTTCCTCCTCGGCGATCCGGTACATCAGCGCGTGCACCCCGCTGTCGGCGCCGCCGAAGGGCAGCGCACCGGTCGCGGCGTACGCGAGCACCGAACCGAGGCAGAAGACGTCGCACGCCGGGGTGATCCGGTCGCCGCGCACCTGCTCGGGCGCCATGAAGCCGGGCGAGCCGACCAGTGCGCCGGTCCGGGTGAGCCCGCCGTCCGTGACGGTCTCCAGCGCCCGTGCGATGCCGAAGTCGATGACCCGCGGGCCGTCGATCGTGACGAGCACATTGGACGGCTTGAGGTCGCGGTGGACGAGACCCGCCGCGTGGATGTCCTTGAGCGCACCGGCCAGTCCGGCCGCGAGGATCCGCACCGACCTCTCGGGCAGCGGCCCGTGGTCGTGCCCGACGACCTGCTGCAGGCTGGGCCCGGCGACATATCCGGTGGCCACCCACGGCACGGCGGCCTCGGTGTCCGCGTCCAGCACGGGAGCCGTCCAGTGCCCGCCGACCCGCCGCGCGGCCTGCACCTCCTGCCGGAACCGCGCCCGGAACTCCTCCTGCTGCGCCAGTTCCTGCCGCACCAGCTTCACCGCGACGGTCCGCCCCCGGTCCGACCGGGCCAGATACACCTGCCCCATGCCGCCGGCCCCGAGCCGCGCCAGCAGCCGGTACGCACCGATCCTCTGCGGATCGTCGGGTGCGAGCCTCTGCACGACCGAACCGCCTCCCCCCGATATCCCCCGATACGTCCCTGTGCGCCAGACCGAGAATAGTGCCGCGCACCACACGGACGGGGGGCTCGGTGCCTACGGTTCCGTAACAGCGACAACCTGTCGTCAAAACCCTGCGAGCGCAGACAGGACGCCGATGTCGTGCCCCGCCGCACCCGTTTACCCTCGCCCGTATGACCCCTCAGCCGAATCCCGAAGCCGGCGCTGCCGTCAAGGCCGCCGACCGTGCCCATGTGTTCCACTCCTGGTCCGCGCAGGACCTCATCGACCCGCCGGCCATAGCCGGCGCCGAAGGGTCGTACTTCTGGGACTACGACGGCAAGCACTACCTGGACTTCGCCAGCGGGCTCGTCTACACCAACATCGGCTACCAGCACCCCAAGGTCGTCGCCGCGATCCAGGAGCAGGCCGCCGAGCTGGCCACGTTCGCGCCGGCGTTCGCCGTCGAGGCGCGGTCCGAGGCGGCGCGGCTGATCGCCGAGCGGACCCCGGGCGACCTGGACAAGATCTTCTTCACCAACGGCGGCGCCGACGCCGTCGAGCACGCCATCCGCATGGCGCGGCTGCACACCGGGCGGCCCAAGGTCCTCTCGGCGTACCGCTCCTACCACGGCGGCACGCAGCAGGCCGTCAACGTCACCGGCGACCCGCGGCGCTGGCCCTCGGACAGCGGCACGGCCGGTGTCGTGCACTTCTGGGCGCCCTTCCTCTACCGCTCCCGCTTCTACGCCGAGACCGAGGAGCAGGAGTGCGAGCGCGCCCTGGAGCACCTGGAGACGACGATCGCCTTCGAGGGGCCGTCGACCATCGCCGCGATCATCCTGGAGACCGTGCCCGGCACGGCCGGGATCATGGTGCCGCCGCCCGGCTACCTCGCCGGGGTGCGCGAGCTGTGCGACAAGTACGGGATCGTCTTCATCCTGGACGAGGTCATGGCCGGGTTCGGACGGACCGGCGAGTGGTTCGCGGCGGACCTCTTCGGCGTCGTGCCGGACCTGATGACCTTCGCCAAGGGCGTCAACTCCGGCTACGTCCCGCTCGGCGGCGTCGCGATCTCCGGGAAGATCGCGGAGACGTTCGGCAAGCGGGTCTACCCCGGCGGTCTCACCTACTCCGGGCACCCCCTGGCCTGCGCCGCGGCCGTCGCGACGATCAACGTGATGGCCGAGGAGGGCGTCGTCGAGAACGCCAAGCGGCTCGGCGCCGAGGTCGTGGAGCCGGGGCTGCGCGAGCTGGCCGAGCGGCACCCGAGCGTCGGCGACGTGCGCGGTGTCGGCATGTTCTGGGCCGTCGAGCTGGTGAAGAACCGCGAGACCCGCGAGCCGCTGGTGCCGTACAACGCGACCGGCGAGGCGAACGCCCCGATGGCGGCCTTCGCCGCCGCCGCCAAGGCGAACGGCCTGTGGCCCTTCGTCAACATGAACCGCACCCATGTCGTCCCGCCGTGCAATGCGACCGCGGCCGAGCTGAAGGAGGGCCTGGCGGCACTGGACGCAGCCCTGTCGGTGGCCGACGAGTACACCGAGTAGTCCGTACGCCGTACGGCCCGTACGCTGAACGGGCCGTACGGCGTACGGCCCTGCGCACGACCGTGCCGGCTCCGGACGGCGGTACTGAGGAGTAACCCGAAACGCGTAAGGTGGCGTGCCCGTAAAGGACGCACGAGTACGCCACCCCCCTACGCGTGAGGAGATTCCCGACCATGCCCGGCAACAGCGGTACCGGCGCCGTGACACGCAGCACGCTGCGGCAGCAGATCGCGGACGCGCTCCGGGACGAGGTGCTGGCCGGGCGGTTCCAACCGGGTCAGGAGTGCACGGTCAAGGAGATCGCCGAGCAGTACGGGGTGTCCGCGACCCCCGTCCGCGAGGCGCTGGTCGACCTGTCCGCCCAGGGCCTGCTGGAGGCCGACCAGCACCGCGGCTTCCGGGTGCGCGAGTACTCCCTGGACGACTTCCGCGCGATGATCGAGGCACGCGGCCTGGTCGCCGACGGCATGTTCCGGGCCATATCCGAGGGCCTCAAGCCCTTCCCCCGTCTCGACGACCCGTCCTTCACGACCACGCTCGCCGGGGTGCGCCGGCGCGGCGAGGAGGCGCAGCGCGCGGCCGCCGCGGGCGACCTGGCGGTTCTGATCGGCTACGACCTGCGCTTCTGGCGGGAGCTCGTCGCCCTGTTCGGCAACCCCTACCTCAGCGACTTCCTGCACCGGCTGCGCGTGCAGTGCTGGGCCTGCTCGGTGCAGTACCTGCGCCGCCGCACCGATCTGCGCGGCGAGCTGTGGTCCCGGCACACCGCACTCGTCGACGCCCTGGCGACGGGCGACACCACGACCGCCCGCACGATCGTCGCCGAGTACAACGCCGGCGCCCTCGCCCTCGTCGAACGCCTGGCCAACGGCACCTGAGCGACCGGCCCGCGCCCCTGCCGTCCCCCTTGCACCTCCGCCGTCCCTTCCGTCCCTGATTCGGCGGGACTTCCGCCCCCGAGTACGTGGACGGGCGAGGTGTGGGTAAAGGACCTGCACGGGGAGAACCGAGCGACGCCGTACCGATCACCACCGACTACGCTTCTACACTCCCTGACCACCAAAGCGTTGGAACCCCGCCCTCCCCGAGGAGCCCTCTTTGGCCTGTGACCTGTGGCTGGTACCGCTCGTCGACGTGCTGTGCCACACCCCCGACAACCCGTTCGCCGAGGAACTCGCGCAGTACAACAAGGTGCTCGCCGAGAACGGGCTTCCACCGGTGCCGGTGTACCAGTACATGCCCGGTCTGTCCGGGGAAGTGGCACCGGTGGCCGGCTTCGACTACGACGCACTGCACTTCCTGCGCCGCGCCTACCTCCTCCAGGTCTGCGGTCTGCCGCTGACCCCGGTCGACGAACTGGGCGGCGACTACGAGCAGTTGCTGGAGATGTTCGAGGCGACGGCCCAGCAGTCCCACCTGGTCTGGCACTACGACCACGCCGGCGAGGAGTTCGTCGTTGGACAGGGGGAGCGGGAAGTCCAGGGGGACGTAGGCGCCGGCGTGGTCGTAGTGCC
>NZ_MUME01000244.1 GCF_002155915.1 Streptomyces thermovulgaris
GCTGATCCGCCTCGTCGGCCGCGCTCGCCGGACGGTCGGCGGGGTCCTTCTTCAGCAGCCGGCCGACGAGGCGGATCAGCTCGGCGGGGATCTCGCTGCGGATGACACCGAGGGGAGTCGGATCGGTCTCGATGTGCTTGCGGGCGAGCTCGAAGCGCGACTCGCTGACGAAGGGCGGTACGCCGACGAGCATCTCGTACAGCACACAGCCGAGCGCGTACAGGTCGGCGGCCTGGGTGACCTGGCGGGCCTTGAACTGTTCGGGCGCCATGTAACGGGCGGTGCCGACGCTGACGCCCGTGCTGGTCAACCGCGCCTCGTCCGGGTCGTCGACGATGCGGCCCATGCCGAAGTCGAGGACCTTGACGGTTCCACCCCGGGTCAGCATGACGTTCGCGGGCTTCAGGTCGCGGTGCACCACGTCGGCCGCATGGGCGGCGGTGAGACCGTCGGCTATCTGGGCGCCGATAGCGGCCACCCAGGACACGGGCAGCTGACGCTCCTCCTCGATGAGGTCGCGCAGCGTCTCGCCGTCCAGGAACTCCATCGCCAGGTACGGCAGCCCGTCACCCTCGCTGATCCCACCGGCGACGAGCCGTGTCAGGTTCGGGTGCTCGAGGCGGCGCATGATGCGCACCTCGCGCGCGAAGCGCTCCGCCGATTTGGGGTCCGATCCGGTGTCGATCAGCGCGCCCGTGCGGCGGCGCAGGATCGTCTTCACGGCGACTGTGCGCTCGGCACTGCCCTCCGGAGCCTGCAGATCCTCGGCTCGGTGAACCTCCCCCATGTTGCCCTTGCCGATGACCTGCCCGATGCGAAACCTGCCATCGATCAGCTCCTGGCCCACGGCCGCCTCTCTTCCTTGACTTCTGCTGTCCGTAACCAGGGACTTGCCCCCTCGTGCGCTGCGCTCCTTTGATGACGTCGTTTCAGGAAGCACAGCCATCGGCACCGTACACGAGGGTGACTTGGTTTTCCAGACCTCACATACGTTGACGTCGTTAACGGGCAGTAGCTACGCTCTGGCGCGTAAGTCGGCTGGGGGTGGAAGTCTTGGGGCGTCAACCGGTCGGTGAGCCCGGCGCATCCGTGTCGAGAGCGGCGCTGAGTGACCTGCTGAAGCGGCTGCGGCGCGCCGCAGTGCACGGCGTGGTGCCCGAACACGAGTTCCTTCGGAGCACGCGGGCGCTCGCCCTGGGCGACGGCGAACGCGACCGGTTGCGCAACGAGCTCGCCCGGCTGGGTCTGCCCGTGCGGGATTTGCACACGCACGCAGACTTCGACTCGCGTGATGGTGAAAAGGTTGCATATGTAGGTGAGGAAAATGTGTCCGCGCGTGTCGCGGTTGCGCAGACCTTGCTGTCGCGGTATGGCGACCCTGCGGGGTATGTGACCTCCAGGGCCCTTGAGGGCGTCATACGGCTGGCGGGGCTCGACGCCCGGGAAGCAGCGGAGCTGCGGGCGAGGGCCAGGGTGCGGCGGGATCCGGACAGCGCCGAGGGGAGAGAGCCCGACGGTGCGAAAGCGGCCCGGGAATCTCATGAGGCCACGGTGGCGACCGCGCCGGACAAGGTCGAGGCCGCGAAGGGAGACGACCTCGCCGACGCCGTGGCGGCCGCGATGGCCGTGCTGGAAGCCGATCGGTTCGAGCGGCGTCCGGGGAAACAGCTGCTGAGCGCCGAGGCCGAGGTGGGGCTGGCCGTCCTGCTCCGAGGCGGGGTGGACCGGGTTGCTCAGGAACCCGACGAGGAGGAGCTGAAGGCGCTGCCGAGGGGCGACATCCGGATCCGTGCCCGCGACTGCCTGGTCGTCCACAACCAGGGGTTGGTGCACTCCCTCGTCCGGACCGCGCTGGACCAGGGCCTGGAATACGAGGACCTGTTCCAGCACGGCATGCTCGGGCTGATGCGGGCGGCGCGGAAGTTCGACCCGACGATGGGCAACAAATTCTCCACCTATGCGACCTGGTGGGTCCGTCAGGCACTCACCCGGGCCATCGCCGACGAAGGCGCTCTCATCCGCATCCCCGTCCACATGCATGAACAGATCCGCAAGGTGGCCAACGCCGAGCGGGCCCTGGCCGCACAGGGACGGCCGGCGACCGCGGCCGATGTGGCGGTGGCGTGCGACCTGAGTCTGGAGAAGGTGGAGCAGGCCCGGAAGCTGAGTCGCCGCACGGACTCCCTCGACCGGATCATCGGCGACGGAGCGACACTCGCCGACTTCGTGGGGGAGACGCGGCCGCTGCCGTCGGTGGAGAAGCAGGCGCTGGACGCCCTGCACGCCGCAGAGGTCATGGCCGTGGTGAACACGTTCAGCGGACGTGATCACCGGATTCTCGTGCGGCGACTGGGACTCGACGGCGACGAGCCGTCGACGCTGGATGAGCTCGGACGGGAAATCGGCGTCTCACGAGAATGGGTCCGGCAGCTCGAAGTGAAGCTGAGACCGGAGCTGAGGAAACGGCTGCGCGTGGCCGGTCTCTTCGAAGTGGACCTGGACGCCGAGTGCGAGAAGGCCGAGCAGGCGGCGGAACGGGCCACCCAAGTGGCACGAGCGGCCCGTATCGCCCGTGCCGCCCGCGTGGCCCGGCACGCTTTCCGCAGGGCCAGGGCGGAGCGGCTCGCCAGGACTGCCACACAGGATGCCCGGAGGGACGTGGTGCCGGCCCGGACTGTGGCGGTGGACGAGAGCGGTGACGCGCCGATCGTCGAGGCGGCAGCGGTCGAGGACGCGGTGGTGCCCGAGGCTGAGGCGGCAACAAGCGGTGAGGAGATCGTCGATGTGAAGGAGGTCGGTGAGGAGATCGTCGACGCGAAGGAGAACTCTGACGCCGAAGCGACGACCTCGACGATCGGCACGATGACGAATGCCGCCGAGACCGCGAGCACTGAGGAGACCACCGACAGCGAGGCGGTGACGCCGACGTCCGACGAGGACTTCGAGCCTGTGCGGGACGCGGCTGACACGACCGTGGAGGACGCCGAGCCGGAGCCCGACTCGGAACCCGACATGGTGCCGATCGCGGTCACCGCCGACTGGGACAAGGCTCGCGTGCTGACACGAGCGCCCTTCGGGGGAGAAGTGGCCTGGCTCGCCGAGTATGCGCTGCTGGCCGTGGGGCGCCTGCAGCTGGGGGTACTGCTCGGCTCGTCCGCCGCGGATGCCGTGGTCCGGGCGGCGCGGCAGCGAGGCATGCTCGACCGCCACGTCGTCATGGCCCTGGAAGTGCTCGCGAGTGTCTTCGACGCGCTCAAGAAGCTGGAGCTGCGTCCCGAGCACTTTTTCGAACGACCTGCAAAGGCCCTCGTAGGGGTCACTCCCCGGGTGTACCTGGCCGCGCGGCCCCTGGTATGGAGCGAGTCGCGTCTCGCCATCCGTGACGCGCTGCGCGAGTTCATCGATGCGCGGACGGAATGTGACGAGTCGGTGCCGGACAGCGACGACGTGAGCGTGCCCGAGAAACCGCGGACCGACACCGGGGAGTCCCCGAAGCCGTCCCCTCCTGCGACGGCCGACCAGCTGCCCTCCAAGGCTCGCGCCCAGCACGAGGCCGAGCTCGCCCGGCTGGCGCAGGAGTACGAGCGGCGACTCGCAGAGGAACGGACCGCCGCGGACGAGCGTCTCGCGGCTGCCCGGGAGGAGGCCGAGCGTCGTCTCGACGCGCTCGAGGAGGAGCTGCTGCATCGTGCGGACAGGGCCTGGGAGCGGCGTGAGCGGCACATGCGGCGCCAGACCGAGGAGCGCGTCGCGCTTCTGAGGCAGGAGCACCAGGAGGCGTACCGGGCGGTGCTGCGGAGGGCCGAGGAAGCGGAGGAAGCCGCTCGGCGGGCGGACGGTGCCGAGAAGCGGGTTCACGCCCTGGAGCGGAGGCTGCGCGAGTACCGAGAGGGTGCCGAAGAGCGCATCGCGGATCTCGAGTCACGACTGTGGCGGGCTCGAACGGAGGCCACCGAGCGTGAACGTACCGCTGAGGCGCGAATCGCCGAGGTCGAGGCACGCCTGCGGGAGGCCGAGGCGGCGGTCGAGCAACGGGACCTGCTCGTCGAGGCGGCTCGTCGGCACGCCGAGGATGCCGAGCAGCGGGCGGCCCGGCGCATCGCGCAGACAGAGCACGACGCCCGGCTGCGCATCACCGAGCTGCAGACGCAATTGAGCGACCTCCAGGCGCAGCTGGCCGCCATGCAGGAGGCTGCCCGGAGCCGCACCTCCCTCCGGGACCGCTGGCGCCGGTTCTGACACGCACGGTCGCCGTTCCCGCCGTCCTCAAGAGAAGTCACCGCCCAACGACCACCAGGAACACCATGGACCCCCGACAGGAACTCGTCTCCTACCTCCGACGCCAACTCGTCGGCCCGGCCGGCGGCGAGCAGGAGATCCTCGACGCCCCGCCCGATCGGCAGTACCTCATGGGCACCCTGTATCCCCAGGAGGCCGACCTCCAGCGGCAGCTGGACCTCGCCGCCGAGGAGCGTGACGGAGCTGGAACGGAGGGAAGGGCCGAGGACACCGCCCCGGTCGGAGATCCCGTACCCGAGTCCAACTCCTGGCTGCCCTCCTCCCTCGGTTTCAGTTTCTACACCGACGCCACCACCGTGGAGATCGGCTGCACAGCCGCCCACTACCAGACCCGGCCCGGCACCGGCGAGCGCGGCCGCAGCTGGCAGCGGATCCCGCTCCCCGCCGAGACACACACCCTCGGTCCCGACCGCGACCACGTCCCGGTCCTGGACGGCCGTGCCGAACTCCGTGTGCGACGACGTGCGTTCGGCACTGGACAGCTGGTCACCGTCGCCCTGGTCAACACCGCACGGCACGAGGCCGCTCACGGCAAGGCGGCCCACTGGGACCGGATGCTGTTCCAGGTGGGGCTCGAGGCACGGCCGGTGGACGGCCGTGTGCTCCAGTACCCGAGCGTGCGCCTGGCCAGCCGTGATCCGGAGGAGCAGGAGCTGCGGCTGCAGTACCGGCACGTCCGCACCCACGCCGTCGGCCACGGCTGCGCGGTGGAGGAGCTGTATGACGATGCGGGCGAGAAGGTGACCGGGCTGCGGGCGGCCGTCATGCCCGAGGCCGAGGTCACCGGCGTACGCGCCGCGGGCCCGAGCGACTCCCCGGTGCTGAAACTCCGCCATCTCGCCGACCCCGGCGTTCCGGTCGAACAGCTGAGAGAAGAACTCACCGAGTTCGCCGCCGACTACCGCGCCTGGTACGTCGGGCAACTCAACACGGAAGTTCCCGAATGGGGGCGTGAGGCCGCCGATCGCATCCTGTCCCGCATAAATACCGCCGTCACCCGTATCGAGTCCGGGGTGCGCACCTTGTGCGACCCGCGCCGGCCCGAGCTGCTGCAGGCCTTCCGCGCCGCCAACCGCGCCATGGCTCTGCAGATGCGCCACTCCGCCCCCGACCTCGCCGGCACCCGGCGCTCTCGCCGGGACGCCGTACCCGCCGTCGCCGAGCCCGCGCTCGAGGCCGCCTGGCGTCCCTTCCAGTTGGCGTTCTTCCTGCTCGCGCTGGACGGAGTGACGGACCCCCGGCACCCCGACCGGGGCGTGACGGACCTGATCTGGTTCCCGACCGGCGGTGGCAAGACCGAGGCATACCTGCTGCTCGCCGCCTTCATCATGGTGCTCAGACGTCGAGAACCCAACGGTGGCGGCACGGCCGTGCTCAGCCGCTACACCCTCAGCCTGCTCACCACCCAGCAGTTCCAGCGAGCCGCCACCACTGTCTGCGCCCTGGAGACACTGCGCCGCGCCGACCCGGCGACCTACGGCGACGAACCCTTCTCCATCGGCCTGTGGGTCGGCGAGGCGACCACCCCCAACACGTACGAAAAGGCCCGTGCGGCCTTCGACAACATCCGCCAGGCGGCCGTGCCCGACGACGTGTTCATCCTCGACCGCTGTCCGTGGTGCGGCACTCGCATCCTGCCCGCCCGCAAGTCGCCCGACATCGGCGACTACGGAGTGCGTGCCACCGCCGACTCCTTCATCTTCTTCTGCCCACGCGAGGAGTGCGTGTTCCACGACGAACTGCCCGTCGCCGTCGTGGACGAGCAGCTGTACGACCGGCCGCCGACATTCGTGCTCGGCACCGTCGACAAATTCGCCCGGCTGGCCTGGGAACCGCGCGCGGGACGGCTGTTCGGCGCAGGTGGCGCCCATGGCCGGAGCCTGCCGCCGTCCCTCGTCATCCAGGACGAGTTGCACCTGCTCACCGGCCCGCTGGGCACCACTGTGGGACTGTACGAGTCGGCCATCCTCGAACTGTGCACCGCACCCGACGGTACTGGACCGAAAGTGGTGGCCTCCACGGCCACCATCCGGCGCTCCGGTGAGCAGGTGCGTGCCCTGTACGGTGGCGACGTCCAGCTCTTCCCACCGGGTGGACTCGACGCCCGTCACTCCTACTTCGCCGAACCCGACACCTCCCGCCCCGGCCGCCGCTACCTCGGTGTCATGGCCCAGGGACACACCGCCGGCCGCGCCTCCGTGACCACCGCCGCCGCCATGCTCCAGGCCGCCTGGGAGCTGCCCGAGGAACACCGCGACGCCTACTGGACCCTCGTCGCCTACCATCACAGCCTGCGCGAACTCGGCCGTACGGTCACCGCGGCGGCCGACGACATCCCCGCCCAGCTGGCCGGCCTCGACTCCGGTTCGGGCGTACGGCCGTTGGCGGAGCACCAGGTGCAGGAGCTCACCAGCAATCTGCACCGCGCGGAGCAGCCTGTACTGCTCGACCGGCTGGAGAAGCCCTGGAACGACCCGCAGTCGGTGTCCTTCCTGCCGTGCACGAACATGCTGTCCGTCGGAGTCGACGTCAAGCGACTCGCCCTGATGCTGATGCAGGGCCAGCCGAAGACCACCGCCGAGTACATCCAGGCCACCAGCCGCGTCGGCCGGCACTCCGTACCCGGTCTCGTCGTGACCTTCTTCAATGCCACCCGCCCCAGGGACCGTTCGCACTACGAGACCTTCGACGTCTACCACCGCTCCCTGTACCGGCACGTCGAACCGACCAGCGTCACGCCCTGGTCCGTGCCCGCCCGCCGACGCGCCCTGCACGCCGCACTGGTCGTCCTCGTACGGCACAAGCTCGGGCTCGCCGCGGAGAACCAGGCCGGGCACGTGCTCGACCGGATGCCCGAAGCCGAACAACTCGCCGATCGGTTGGCAGCACGTGCCGAGAGAGCCGAACCGGGCGTCGGCGAGGCCGTGCGCAAGGAACTCGCGGACCTCCTCGCCGAATGGGAGGAGGCCGCACGGGAGGCCCGCAAGGACGACCGCGAGCTGTACTACCGCAGCCAGGGCAAGGGCCAGTCCAACCTGATCAAGAGCTTCGAACAGAACTACGGCCTGTGGGAGACACCGAACTCCATGCGCAACGTCGACCGGGAATGCCAGGTGACGGTGAAGGGAGCCGATCTGTGAGCCGCACACTCCGCGTACGCCAGTCCCAGACCGTGCTGCCGTTCGGCGTCGGCGCCGTCTTCGACATCCAGGGCGAGTCCTTCGTGGCCGCCGGCATCGGCGACTGGCCGACGAAGGGCAAGCAGCGGATCGAGTCACCCCGGCTCGCCTCCCGCCTCGGCGTCAGCGGCTTCTACGCCGCGCCGGCGACCACCAACGACCGCTTCGACATCCCCGACGCGCCCGGAGCACCGTACATCCGTTTCCCCACCTGGCTGTTCTGCGGTGCCTGCCGGCGCATGAAGCGCTGGCGCATCGCCGACGAGAAGCCCGGACAGCCGCCGCGCTGCCCGTCCTGCTCGCCGGCGCGGACGCTGGCACCCATGCGGTTCGTGCAGATCTGCCAGGACGGGCACCTCGGCGATGTCGACTGGTGGTACTGGGCCCACTCCCGGCGTGACGCGAACGAACGCCGTCAGTGCGGCGAGCGGGAGAAGCTGCGCTTCCTGGTGTCCGAGCGGGCCTCCAGCCTTGAAGCACTCTCCGTCGCCTGCACCGCCAAGGGCTGCGGCGCCGCCCGGGACCTGCTCGACATCCTCGGCACGCACGGCATGCGCTGCTCCGGCCGCAACCCCTGGCAGAGAGCGAGCGAAGCCGTCGAATGCACCCGGCCGGTCCAGATCGTGCAGCGCACCGCCGGCAACCTGTACTACCCGATCACGCACTCCGCGCTCGACATCCCCGAAACGGACGTGCCGGCGTACGCCGATGACGCACTCGCTGCTCGGGTGCGCGAACACGAGCTGTGGGTGTCGCTGTGCCGGGTGGCCGGAACTCCGCGCGCCTCCGTCTTCCAGACGATGATCCAGGAGGACACCGGCGCCGACGACAGTCTTGTGGAGGCCCTGCTCGCCGAGGAGACGGGACAGGCTCCGACGGCATCCGCCGGGACACCCACCGGTTCGGCACGGCCTGATCTCAGTCGCGAGGAATGGGCCGCGTTCACGGCACCCGCCCCGCCCGCCACCCGTGACTTCGCGTTGCGCGAGAGCACACTTGGTCTGGCCGGCGAGACCGCCGACCCATGGGCTTCACTCGGTCGTCGTTTCGGCAGGGTCGTCCTCGCCGACCGGTTGCGCGAGGTACGCGCCCTGTCCGGTTTCACCCGGGTCTCACCGGACGCCACTGTCGTCCCCGTCGACACCGCGCGCCGTCTGAAGTGGCTGCCCGCCGTGGAAGTGTTCGGTGAGGGCATCTTCCTTACCTTGAACAAGGCCGAACTCACCGCCTGGGAAGGCGACAAGGACGTGCGCAAGCGCGTCGACGGGATGCGTGCCGACCTGGACCGCTCCTTTCAGAGGGAGCGCCTGGAGAGTCTGACCGGTCCGGAACTCGCTCCCCGGTTCGTCCTGCTGCACACACTCGCTCACCTGCTGATCCGCCAGCTCTCCTTCGAGTCCGGATACACCACGGCCAGCCTGCGCGAACGGATCTATGCCCGCCCCGAGCAGGACCAGTACGGCATCCTCGTCTACACCGCCGCCGGAGATGCCGAGGGCACCCTCGGTGGTCTCGTCCGCCAGGGCGAGCCGCCGCGACTCGCGGAAACCTTGCTGCGGATGACCGAGGCCGCCGCCTGGTGTTCGGCCGACCCGCTGTGCGCGGAACACACCGGCCAGGGCTTCGACAACCTCAACCGTGCCGCCTGCCACGCCTGCGCGCTGCTCCCGGAGACCAGCTGCGAAACGGGCAACACCCTTCTCGACAGGGCCCTCGTCGTGGGTGGTGGGCACGTGCCCGGCTATCTGGAGTCCATCGTCACAGCCAGTCGTGTCGCCGCGATCGGTGCCTTGGAGCAGGCATGACCATCACCTACCTCGGCCTCACCCCGGAACAGCGCGGGTGCCTCGACGGAATCCCGTTCGACGGCAACCACCTGGTGAGTGGCCCGCCGGGCAGCGGAAAGAGTCTTCTGGCGGTGCAGCGGGCCGTCATGCTCGCACTCACTGGAACCCCAGTGACCCTGCTGACCTATTCCAATCTGCTGCGCCAGTCCCTGGCCGGCGCCGCTCGCGAGCTGGGCCCGGCCGACCGCTCGGTGCGGGTCACAACCGCACACTCCTGGCTCGCCGAGTGGTACGGAAGCAGGCTCACGCGCGGCGCCGACGGCTGGCCCGACTGGCAGGACCTCTTCGACCGGGCAGCCGACACCGGCCCGGTTCCCGGCCTCACCCTGGTTGTCGACGAGGGCCAGGACCTGCCTCGCCAGTTCTACCTGCTCTGCCGAATGCTGGGGGCCCGTACGACGGTCTGCGCGGACGAGTGCCAGCGGCTGACCGACACCAACTCCACTCTCGCCGACATCGCCCGGAGCCTTGGCCAGTGCACGCGCCACGAAGTCGACGGCAATCACCGGAACACTCAGCAGATCGCGTCCCTGGCCGCCCATTTCCGGGTCGGGGCCGGGATGCCCGTGCTCCCGGAGAGGCAAGGGCCGCCTCCGCGCCTTCACCATTTCCACGAGCGCGGTGCCGCCGACCTGCTGATCCTGTTGGCGGAACGGCATCCACAGCGGAGCATCGGAGTGATCGTCAACTCCAAGCGCACCCAGTTCTCCCTGCTGGGAAGCCTGTCGCATCGCGCGCCACGGCTCAAGCCCCAGCTGTACACGTCGGATGCGAAGGGCGGCCAGTACCGCAACCTCGATCTCGGCCGTCCGGGCATCGTCCTGGTTCACCGGAAGAGCGCCAAGGGACTCGGCTTCGACATCGTCGTGGTCCCCGACACCCACACCGACGCATCGGACGACCCCACGTCCGCTGCCCTGCGCATGCAGTACTACGTGCTGGCCACGCGGGCCCGGAACGAACTTCACTTCGGCTACGAGGGAGAGACGGAACCTCCACTGCTGGCACAGGTACCGACGCGGGATCTGATACGCGGTTGACACCCCGCTTCCGGCACCTTCACCTGTCCGGAGTTCGGTACCGCCCGGACTCTGTCGGCCCGCGATGAGAGCGGCGATTACACGGTCACCGACCCCGACACCGGTCGGGTCCGCCACTTCGCCGCCTCACCCGGCAGCGAACCCGGCGGCGACGGAGTCGCCTGGCTGATATCCGTCACCGAACGCAACGGCCGCACCGCCACCATCGACCGCGCCGACGACGGCCTGCCGCTGGTCCTGGCCCACTCGGCGGGCCATTAGGTGAAGCTGACCACCGCCGAGGGCCTGATCACCGCCCTCTCCCTGGCCGATGCCGGCGAGAACGGCACCGACCTGCCGCTGATGGCATACGGCTACCAGGACGGCAACCTCACCACCGTCACCAAACCCTCCGGCGCTACTACCACCTTTGTCTACGACGAGAGCGGTCGATTGGTCCGCGTAGCCCGGGGCTGGCTGTTCGAGTTCTCCTTGCTGCTGGTGGTGACCACGCAGCTGCCCGTCACCCGGTGGGCCGGGAGTCGGCTCGCCCTACGCCATTCCATGGCAGTTGAACTGCTGCTGACCGCCGCTGGGTTCGCGGTGGTGGCGGTGGCTGTGCCCGCCGGGTGGACTGGAACGGCCGGCCTGCTGTCCGCGACCAGTTTCGTTGTGCCGCTTACCTTCGGCCAGATGCTTGTCGCACCCCATTGCCCACGCCTGGGTGTCCGACCTCGCCGAGGAGGAACGGCTCGGCCTCTACACCGGGGTATTGTCCTCGGTCTCGGGCCTGCCGTGTCGCTCGGCAGCACGGCAGGCGGCAGCCTCCTCGATTCCGGGCTGCCGCCCGCTGTGCCATGGCTGGCTCTGGCCGCCCTACCGGCTGCGGCGATTGGACTGCCGCCGCGACGGGGGGCAACCGGGGCGGCACCGCACATCCGATGACTCACTCGACCCGCCGTTCGACGTTCCGATGCCGATGCCGATGCCGGAGCAGTCATCGCAACTTGTGATGGCACGACGCCCAGAGCCCTGGACTCCAGGAGCGGTCGTATGGTTGGGGCTTTGACCGGAAACTGACGACGCCAAGGAGGCGTTCCGGTGAGCCGAGGCGCAGGTTCGGCGGACAAAGTGAGCGGAAGCCGACTTCAGAAGTTCTGCGGTCGGTTTGTCACCGGTGTATGTGCCGTTGTTCTCGCTCTGGGAGCCCTGGTCACAGGTTATGTGGTGCTCACCGCCTATGCGGTCGAACCAGACGGGCCCTGGGACACGCAGGCTGTCACCAACGCCAACGTCGCGGCCGGCATCGGCTTGGTTTTCTCCGCCTTGATGGCAGTATTGACGTGGATGTCCGTCAAGGCGGAGTGGCTACGGAAGTGGTGGTACGTCATCCCTTCGCTACTGGTCATTGCCGCGTTGTTGCGGCTCACCCTGCTTGGACCTGAGCTCTGAGCCCACCAGTCATGGTGAGCCTGCTCGTTCTGCTGCCACCTGGGCAACCTTGGCCTTGGATCCGCCGACAGCACCTGGACCTTGTCCCGGTCACGCCGTGAAGTGCGCAGGACGGCCCCGCAACTGGTGAAACCACTCTCACAACAGGATTTTCAGTGATCTTCTAGAAGTGGGGAGGTACGACAGATCCTCCTCGCAGACCGCCACCCGCCTCGTGATGCCCGTGCTGTTCGACATGACCCGGAACGTCAGTGCTCTCCTCCACGACGCCGCCGAAGCGGCCGTCCACGGCACCGGCACCGGCACACGTATCAGGGAGGGCAGCAGCCGTGACTCGCCCTTCACAGTTGTGGCGCTGATCTCCTGCAAGTTCTGACTCTCTCCAACTTCGCCGAGAAAGGTTCCTGCCACATGTCCGTCGACCAGATGTCCTGGGATGCTGCAGTGCGCCATCTGTATGGGGACGCGTTCGCGTACGTCGCCACCAGTCCGCGTCGCCACGAGGACTGGACGCTCGACGTGCTCGCGTTGATGGCCCGGGCCGTGCCGGACCCCAGAGGATGGGCCCGCATCGACGACATGGAGGCCCCCAAGTGGGTGAAGAGCCCCATGTGGCCCTTCGCTGAAGTCTCTCCGGAGTATGTCGCGTCCCGTCTCATGGAGATCGACCGGGACAGCGCCGAAAACCTGCTCCTGGCCATCACCGGGGGCGACTGCACCCTGGCCAATCTTCAGGACTTCACCGAGTCCCCGGACGAACTGCGGGCGATGGCGCGCACGATTCTCGCGCGATACGGGAATGAGGCCACGTACCACACCAACGTCAAAAAGACCGGCAGCGCGCCCGGCACACTCGACTTCACACTGGAGACCCTGGGGTACAGTCCGATGAGTGTCTTCACGGAGGACTGCGGCCTCGTCGTCGTCTCGGACACCGAGGTCGGCATGTTCTGGAACTTCAACGACGTGTGACGCGGCCGCCGGCCCGGTACGAGCGCAGCCGCATCCTGCCGTTCACAGCCATGGCGTCGGTGCCTGACAAGCCCTGACTCCGCCGGGAAAGGCCTCACAGCATGTCCGTCGACCAGGCGTCCTGGGAAGCCGCGGTACGCCACCTGTTCGAGGGCGCGTACCCGTACGACGCCACGGGGCCTCGGCGTCACGAGAACTGGGTCCTCGACGTCATCGCCTTGATGGCCCGGGCCGTTCCGGACCCCCGGGGATGGAGCGGGATCGACGGTCCGGCAGAGAGCCCGGATTACGACGGGTCCCCCACGTTCCCGTTCGCCGTTCACTCCCCGGAGTACATCGCGCGGCGTCTCCGTGAGATCGACCGGGTCGGCGCCGAGAACCTGCTCCTGGCCCTCACGGACGACTGCTGCACCCTGGCCAACCTGAGGCGTTTCACGGAGAGCGAGGAGGAGCTGCGGGCGATGGCCCGCACGGTCCTGGCGCGGTACGGGGACGAGGCCACCTATCACACGAACGTCGACAGGCCCGGCACAGTGCCCGGCACGCTCGACTTCACGACACCCCACTGGGGGTACGCCCCGCTGAGCGACTTCTACTCGGAGGATTACGGCCTGATCGTCGTCTCGGACACCGAGGTGGGCATGTTCTGGAATTTTTCCGACTACTGATCCGCCCGGGAGCAGCTTCCGGCCGGGCGCTCCGATCTCCGATGCGCATCCGATGCGAAGGAGCGCTCTCGCGCTGATCCGTTCCGCCTCCACCCCGATCGAGAACCCGGCCGAGGACTTGATCGAGAACCCGGCCGGGCACAGGGACACCGGCCGCCCGCTGGGCCACCCGGCAGGTGAGGGCCGTCGACGAGCAGGCCATGTGTGATGCCATGTACGCCGCGCGACAGCCGCAGGACACAGGAAAGGCCCGGGTCACATCCCCCATGATCCGGGCCGGCTCTCCTGTGTCGTCCGTGAGTGTCACACCGCCTGAGCGGCTCCCAGCATCGCCTCGACGGGCTCCCCGGCAGGAGCCGGGACGGAGGCCGCGACAGGGGCCGCCGCAGGAACCGTGACGGGAGTCTCCCGCACCGCGCCCGCCTCGGCGGCGGCAGCCGTGCGCGCCCGCTCCGTGCGCCACAGCCACAGCACGTCCCGGCCGAACGACCACACCAGCAGGCCCAGCGCCGGCAGCACCACACCGAGGCCGGCGACCAGGGGCAGCAGGCCGGAGGCGGCCACCAGCAGACAGATGCCCTGCAGCGCGGCGACCGTCTTGCGCGCCATGCTCGGCGGCAGCGGGGTGTTCATCCAGGGCAGGACGCGGGCGGCGGCGACGAAGGCGTACCGCATGCCGCCGATCAGCAGCACCCACGGGCCGAGGCTCGTCGAGACGTACACGCTGAGCACCAGGATCAGGAACGCGTCGACCTCCATGTCGAAGCGGGCGCCGAGCGCGGTGGAGGTGCCCGTGCGGCGGGCCACCTTGCCGTCGACGCAGTCCAGGAACAGCGCCGCCGCCGTCAGGCCCACCAGCAGCGGCACCGGCGGTGCGCTGTCGAAGGAGTCCGCGACCAGGGCCGTCACCCCGCCGACGAGGACGGTCCGGCCCAGGGTGACCCGGTTGGCCGGGCCGAAGGAGCGCAGCCGCGACCGGTGCAGGGCCCGGGAGAGCAGCGCCCAGGTTGCGATGGCGAAGGCCAGGCCGGTCACCCAGCCCGCCGGCCCCAGGCCGGCCGCCGTACCGAGCAGGGCCAGCAACAGGATCTGTATGCCCGCTCCCACCGCGGTCTCCTGCTGGACCAGCCTTGCGTCGTCATGGTTGTTCAGGGCCACCGCACATCCTCCGGCCGAGTGACAGAGTCGATCAACGCCGCGTACCGTGTCCGCGGCCTGTGCACATCTCGGTACGTGAGCAACTTCCCGATCGTTCAGGAGGTCCCCGATGAAAAAATCCGCCCGCGCCTTCTGGCTGAGCTCACCGGGCCACGGCGAGATACGTCGGGTGGACCTCCCCGAGCCCGCCGAGGGCGACGTGGTCGTCCGGGCGCTGTACTCCGGTGTCAGCCGGGGGACGGAGACGCTGGTGTTCTGGGGACAGGTGCCCGCCAGTCAGCACACCGTCATGCGGGCGCCGTTCCAGGAGGGCGACTTCCCGGGGCCGGTGAAGTACGGCTATCTCAACGTCGGCGTGGTGGAGGAGGGCCCCGAGGACCTGGTCGGGCGGACCGTCTTCTGTCTCTACCCGCACCAGAGCCGCTACGTCGTCCCGGCCGGCGCCGTGACCCGCGTGCCCGACAACGTGCCCGCCGAGCGGGCCGTGCTCGCCGGCACCGTCGAGACCGCCGTGAACGCGCTGTGGGACGCCGCCCCCCTGATCGGGGACCGCATCGCCGTGGTCGGCGGCGGCATGGTCGGCTGCTCGGTGGCCGCCCTGCTGGCCGGGTTCCCCGGAGTGCGCGTGCAGTTGGTGGACGCCGACCCCGCCCGCGCCGGGATCGCCGACGCGCTCGGCGTCGGCTTCGCGCTGCCTGAGGACGCGCTCGGCGAGTGCGATCTGGTCGTGCACGCCAGCGCCACCGAGCAGGGGCTCGCCCGCGCCCTCGAACTGCTCGCCCCCGAGGGCACCGTCGTCGAACTGAGCTGGTACGGCGACCGGCGGGTCGCCCTCCCGCTCGGCGAGGCCTTTCACTCCCGCCGGCTGACCGTCCGCAGCAGCCAGGTCGGCACCCTCTCCCCGTCCCGCCGCGCCGGCCGCGGCCACGCCGACCGGATGGCCCTCGCCCTCGAACTGCTCGCCGACCCCGCGCTGGACGCCCTCATCACCGGGGAGAGCGCCTTCGAGGAGCTGCCCGAGGTCATGCCGAGGCTCGCCTCCGGGGAGATCCCGGCGCTGTGCCACCGGATCAGGTACGCCGAGTGAGCGCGGCCGGCCGTGCACACCGTACGGCGCACGTGCCCGTTCCCAGGAGGACGAGAAGGGGCGGAAGCGCCCGTCCGGGGAGGCGGAAGCGCCTGACCTGAGAAAAGAGTGGAGGACGACTGAACAACGGGGAGCGAAGAGCCGTACTACACGGCGTCCCCCGGCAGGGACCAGCCGGAGGAGCCAGACGTGCTGCACCTGGAGGGTCGTCCGTTGTTCAGCATCACTGTCCGCGATCACCTCATGATCGCCCACAGCTTCCGCGGCGAGGTCTTCGGGCCCGCGCAACGGTTGCACGGAGCCACGTATCTCGTGGACGCCACCTTCCGGCGCGAGCAGCTGGACGACGACAACCTCGTCGTCGACATCGGGCTGGCCACGAAGGAACTGGGTGCGGTCGTGAGCGAGCTGAACTACCGCAACCTCGACGAGGAACCGGACTTCGCCGGGATCAACACCTCCACGGAGTTCCTGGCCAAGGTCATCGCCGACCGGCTCGCCGAACGCGTCCACAAGGGAGCCCTGGGCGAGAACGCCAAGGGTCTGACCAGCCTCACCGTGACACTCCACGAGTCGCACATCGCCTGGGCGAGTTACGAGCGTGCGCTGTGACCGAATCGACTGCCATGACCATCAGCCGGGCCCCGTCCCTCGCTTGTGTGCCCGCTCCGCGCGCGGCCACGGAGAACTCCGGGATCATCCCCATGTCCCTGCGCACCGTGCACTTCATCCTGCCGGGCGGCGTCGACGACCCGGCCACACCGAGCGGCGGCAACGCCTACGACCGCCGGGTCAGTCTGGACCTGCCCGGCTTCGGCTGGCAGGTCCAGGGCCACCCCGTGGACGGCCGCTGGCCCCGGCCGGGAGACCAGGCCCGTACGGAACTCGCCCGCGTCCTGCGGGAGTTGCCGGACGGCGCCGTCGTCCTCCTCGACGGGCTGGTCGCCTGCGGCGTCCCCGAGATCGTCGTGCCGGAGACCGAACGGCTGCGGATGGCCGTCCTGGTGCACCTGCCGCTCGGCGACGAGACCGGACTCGACCCCGCCGTGGCCGCGGAACTGGACGCCCGGGAACGCGAGGTGCTGCGGGCGGTGCCCGCCGTCGTCGCCACCAGCGACTGGGCCGTCCGCCGGCTCGTCTCCCACCACGGGCTCGCCCCCGACCGGGTGCACGCCGCCGCCCCCGGCGCCGACATCGCGCCGCTCGCCCCCGGCACCGACGGCATCTCGCAGCTGCTGTGCGTCGCCGCGGTCACCCCGCGCAAGGGGCAGCACCGGCTGGTGGAGGCACTGGCCGCGGTGACCGACCTGCCGTGGACCTGCACCTGCGTCGGTGCGCTCACCCAGGACCCGGCCTATGTCGCCCACTTGCGCGAGCTGATCGCCAAGTACGGCCTGCAGGACCGTTTCCACCTGGTCGGACCGCGGGCCGGAGCCGAACTCGACGCCAGCTACGCCGCCGCCGACCTCATGGTCCTCGCCTCCTACGCCGAGACGTACGGCATGGCCGTCACCGAGGCCCTGGCACGCGGCATCCCCGTGATCGCCACGGACGTCGGCGGCATCCCCGAGGCGGTCGGCCGCGCCCCCGACGGCGGTGTGCCCGGCATTCTCGTCCCCCCGGAGGACCCCGCCGCCCTCGCCGCCGAACTGCGCGGCTGGTTCGGCGAGGCCGATGTGCGGCGCCGTCTCAAGGCCGCCGCCCGGGGCCGCCGGGCCGCGCTGAACGGCTGGGCGAACACCGCCCGCAGCCTGGCCGGTGTCCTCGACCGGCTGCCCGAGGAACCCCGGAGGGCGGCATGAGCGGCACGGCGACCACCCGGACTCCCCCCACGGGAACCGACCGCCCCAGTGGCGGAAACCCGTCCCGGCGGAGCCCGTACGACGCCGGCGAGGCGGCGGACGGCGCTCCGCGGGACGGGACGGAGACAGCAGGTACGGCCGCGCCGGGGCAGTCGGCCCCGGCGGTGTCCCGGACCGCAGGAAAGGAACCGTCGGCCATGGCCGAAGCGACCGTCTTCTCGCAGCACACCCCGCAGGGCACCGCCTCCCCGGAGCCCCGCCCCGCAGCCCCCGGCGCCGGCCGCGAGCCCCACAGCGCGGCCGGCGCCGGCTCCGGGGGCCTCCCCGAGGGCTTCGAGGTGATCCCGGGAGCCGGGCCCGCACAGCGGCCCGGAGAACGGCCCACCCTGCGGCTGAGGGAGGGCGAGCCCGAGGAACCGCCCCGGTACGCCCCCGAGTGGCTGCGGCTCAGGGAACCGGCCGACGCCGCCGCGCGGTCGGCCGAATCGCTCGACCCCCTGCGGATCAGGCTCGCCAACCTGCCGAGCCGGCACGGCGGACTGATCGTGCACGACCTGGGCTGCGGCACCGGTTCGATGGGCCGCTGGCTCGCCCCCCTGCTGGACGGCGCCCAGCACTGGATCCTGCACGACCGCGACCCCTATCTGCTGCACTTCGCCGCCGTCGCCTCCCCGCGCGCGGCCGCCGACGGCAGCCGGGTCACCGTGGAGACACGGCGCGGCGACGTGGCCCGGCTGACCCCGGACGCCCTGATCGGCGCCTCGCTGGTGACGGCCTCCGCCCTGCTGGACGTGCTCACCCGCGAGGAGGTCGACACCCTCGCCGCCGCCTGCGCCGGGGCCGGGTGCCCGGCGCTGCTGACGCTGTCGGTGGTGGGCCGGGTCGAGATCACCCCGGCCGACCCGCTGGACGCCGAGATCACCGCGGCGTTCAACGACCACCAGCGCCGCTCCGGTCTGCTCGGGCCCGACGCGGTCGGCGCGGCCTGCGAGGCCTTCGCCGCGCACGGCGCCACCGTGCACACCTATCCGAGCCCCTGGCGGCTCGGCCCCGACCACCGAGAGCTGACCGCCCAGTGGCTGCGCGGCTGGGTCGGCGCGGCCGTCGAGCAGCGCCCCGAACTGAGGCCGCGCGCCGACCGCTATCTCGCCGAGCGCCTGGAGTCCTGCGCCGCGGGGGAGTTGCGGGTCGTCGTCCACCACAGCGACCTGCTGGCGCTGTCCCGGCCGACCGGCGGTGCCGGATGAGTGTGCAGGCGGTGGACGTGCCCGTCCTGCGGACCGGGACGATGCAGCCCGACGCGACCGGGGCGACCGGTGCGGCCGGCCGCGGACATGCGCTGCGCGCGCTGCTCTCCCGTCTCAACACCCCGGCGGTGCGCACCCACTTCGGAACCGTCGCCGGAGCCGTCGTCCTCGGCGCCCTGATGTGGCGGCTGGGCACCGGCGCCTTTCTGGAGGGACTGCGCCGGATCGACACGCCCGCAGTGCTCACGGCACTGGGCATCGGCCTGGTCACCACCGTCTTCAGCGCCTGGCGCTGGCAGTTGGTGGCCCGCGGTCTGCGCATCCGGCTGCCGCTCGGCCCGGCCGTCGCCGACTACTACCGCTCGCTGTTCCTGAACGCGGCGCTGCCCGGCGGCGTCCTGGGCGATGTGCACCGGGCGGTGCGGCACGGGCAGAGCGCCGGGGACATGGGGCGCGGTGTGCGGGCCGTGGTCCTCGAGCGGACCGCCGGGCAGATCGCCCTCGTCGTCGCCGGTGTCGTCGTGCTGCTCACGCTGCCGTCGCCGGTGCGCGACGAGGCCCGGCACCTCGTGCCGCTGCTCGCCCTCGCGGCCCTCGGCGCGTTCGCCGTCGTCCTCGCCCTGCGCATGAACCGGGCGCCCTCCCGCCGGGGCCGGGCCCTGCGCCGTGTGCTCGGCGAGGCACGCGAGGGACTGCTGTCCCGCCGCAACGGACCGGGCGTCGCCCTGTCCTCGCTCGTCGTCCTGACCGGGCATGTCGCGATGTTCGTGGTCGCCGCGCGCCTCGCCGGCTCCGCCGCCCCGGTGCCCGTGCTGCTCCCGCTGGCGGTCCTCGCGCTGCTCGCCATGGGACTGCCGCTGAACATCGGCGGGTTCGGCCCCCGCGAGGGGGCCACCGCCTGGGCGTTCGGCGCGGCCGGGCTCGGCGCGAGCACCGGACTGGCCACGGCCATGGTGTACGGGGTGCTGTGCTTCGTGGCGAGCCTGCCGGGTGCGCTCGTCCTCGTCGCCCGCCGGCGCAGGAGGACGGACGCCGGGTCCCGCACCGACGGAACGGCCCCGGAACCCGGCCCGGTCCTCCGCGTCGCACCCGACGGGGACCGGGGCGCCTACGCGCCCCCGCTCTCCGGGAGCCTTCCGTCCGGTGACGTGAGCAGCGAGAAATACGGGGCGAAGGAGTCCGTGAGGCTGTCCAGCAGTTCCTTCCCCTTTTCCGCGGACCCCAGGGAAGGGCGGCCTATGACACCGGATTCGGTATAGGCGGACATTCCGACGGTGAGCAGATGGCGGCGGTCGTCCGCCACATGGTCGGCGTCCTCGTATCCCGCCCGGACCATTTCCGGGTGGGTGTGCAGAAGAATGGAGGTCTCGATTTCCCCCGCGTGCATGTCGGTGAGCAGCGTGGAGCGCACCCCGGCCCGCTCGAGGGCCGTCTCCCAGTCCTCCACGGCCGGGAACAGCGCGATGCGCTCACCGCGTGCGGAGGACTCCTGAACCACGTTGCCCAGCACGTAGTTTCCGCCGTGTCCGTTGACGACCACCAGGGCCTCGACACCGGAACGGCGCAGTGAATCCGCGATGTCCCGCACCACCGAATGAAGGGTCACGGAAGAGATGCTGACGGTCCCCGGCCAGGCCGCGTGCTCGTGCGAGCACGAGATCGTCACCGGGGGGAGGAGATGCACCGGGTACGCGTCGGCGATCCGACGGGCGATGGCACAGGCGACCAGCGTGTCGGTCGCCAGCGGCAGGAAGGGGCCGTGCTGTTCGAAACTGCCCACCGGCAGGACGGCCACCTGCCGTGAGAGGTCCGCTGCCCGCGTCCGTACGTCGTGCGTCGTGTCCGCCGGCAACACACCATGTGCCGTCGGCCGCGTTTCCGAACCACTCATTCTTTTCCGGCCTTTCGTCTCTGCTTAGGAACCAGATCATGACAGAAAACCTCGGCGTACTCGGCAAGAAGTCCCCCCGGCGTACAGGCGTGGAACGCGTCGTGAATGCCCCGCTGCCCACCGTGTACGGGAAATTCGAGGCCATCGGCTACATGGATCACGACCGCGGCGACGAACAAGTGGCCCTGGTCCATGGGGACATCGGCACCGACCGGGTTCTGGTCCGGCTGCACTCCGAGTGCCTGACCGGGGACGCCTTCGGCTCGCAGCACTGCGAGTGCGGCGACCAGCTGGCCGCCGCCCTGCGTGCGGTCGTCGCCGAAGGCAGCGGCATCGTCGTCTACTTGAGAGGGCATGAGGGCCGGGGCATCGGGCTGCTCGCCAAGCTGCGGGCGATGGCCCTGCAGGCGGAGGGCCTGGACACCGTCGAGGCCAATCTCGCCCTCGGTCTGCCCGTGGACGCCCGCGACTACGGCGTCGCCGCCGAGATCCTGCGCGACCTGGGCGTGCGCTCGGTGCGGCTGATGTCCAACAACCCGCGCAAGCACGAGTCGCTGGTGCGGCACGGCATCCAGGTCGCCGAGCAGGTTCCGCTGCTCATCCCGCCGTGCGAGAGCAACATCACCTATCTGCGCACCAAGCGGGAGCGGCTGGACCACCACCTGCCCCATCTGGACGCGGTGGCCCACCTGTCCTGAACGCGGAGGTCCGGGGCGGCGCGGGCGCGGACGATCCGTACCCGGGCCGCGTCCCCGGCGGGTCCTTGGCGGGTTCCTGGTGGGTCTCCAGTGGGTTTCCGGTGAGGACGGGGGATGCCCCGGGGCCGTTCGGGGCATGACTTCCGACGCAGGATCCACTCCCGTCTCAGCACACAGGAACGGCATGTCTCAGGACGCGACGCACGACCCCGCACAGGACGCCCTGCTCGCGCTGCTCTCCGAGGAGCACGGAGGAGTGCTGGCGACCCTCAAGCGGGACGGACGGCCCCAGCTGTCGAACGTCACCCACGCCTACTGCCCCGACGAGCGGGTCATCCGCGTCTCGATCACCGACGACCGCGCCAAGACCCGCAATCTGCGCCGCGACCCGCGGGCCTCCTACCACGTCACCACACCGGACCGGCGCGCCTACACGGTCGTCGAGGGCACCGCCGACCTCTCCCCGGTCGCGCAGGACCCGCACGACGAGACCGTCGAGGAACTGATCCGCCTCTACCGGGACGTCGTCGGCGAGCACCCCGACTGGGACGACTACCGCGCCGCGATGGTCCGCGACCGCCGCCTGGTGCTGCGGCTGCGGGTGGAGCGGGCGTACGGCATCCCGAAGGGGGCCGGCGACGGCTGAGGCGCACGGCGGGCGGGCCCTTGGGGGCTTGCATCGCCGAGCGCCGTACGGCTGGGCGCCGTACGGTCCCCTTCACACCGGGCCGGCAGCCGTCCGGAGCAGGCCGGCCTTCGTTCACGCCGGGCCAACAGGCGTCTGCGCCCGGTCGGCGGCCGCCCGTGCCGGACCGGCGGCCGTCCGGGCCTCGATGGCCCGCAGGACGGCCACCATGTCCTCGCCGCCGTGTCCGAGCGACACCGTCTCCTCGAACAGGGCGTGGCACACGTCCAGCAGCGGGGAGGCGGTGCCGGACGCACGGGCGGCCTCGGCGATCAGCCGGTTGTTCTTCAGTACGTCGAGGACGGCCGCCTGCACCTCGAAGTCCCCCGCCAGCAGCTTGGGCGCCTTCATCCGGGAGACCGGGCTGGCCATCGGACCGGCGTCCAGGACGTCGAGGAGCAGACGCCGGTCGAGCCCCTGCCGCTCGGCGAAGTGGAACGCCTCGGTGAGCCCGGTCACCAGCGTGATCAGGAACAGGTTCACCGACAGCTTCATCAGCAGCGCGTCCGGCACGGGACCGCACACGAACGTCTCCTGGCACAGGGGGGCCAGCAGCGGCCGTACGGTCTCCACCGCCCGCTCCTCGCCGGCGAGCATCGCCACCAGCCGGCCGTTCTCCGCCGGGACGCGGGAGCCCGAGACGGGCGCTTCGACATAACTCCCGCCCGCGGCCCGTACATCGGCCTCCAGGGCGCGCGAGTACGCGGGCGAGGTGGTTCCCATGTGGACGACCACCCGTCCGGCGACACGGGCGGCGAAGTCCGGGCCGCCCCGGCCGAGAACGGCGTCGGTCGCGCGGTCGTCCGCCAGCATCAGGAACACCACGTCCGCCCGCGCGAACACCTCGCCGGGATCCGCGGCCGCCTCGGCACCGGCCGCGCGCAGGGGAGCGGTGCGGGAGGCCGTGCGGTTCCACACGACGAGGGGAGTGCCGGAGCGTGCCAGCCGGAGCGCCATGGGCTGCCCCATGACTCCGAGCCCGATGAAACCGATGTTCATGAGGACCGCCCTGAGACCGGAACCGCGTTATGACAGCCGTCATAGTAGCGGCGATTATGACAGCGGTCATAGGGTGAGGTGCGCAGCAGTGCACGGGGCATCGGGAGGCCGACGATGACGGGGACCGAGCGGGGGCCGCGCGAGCGGATGGTCTTCAGCGCGGCCCAGCTGATCCGGCGCGACGGTGTGGGCGCGACCGGCATGCGGGATGTCGCCGCCCATGCCGGAGCGCCGCGCGGATCCCTCCAGCACTACTTCCCGGGCGGCAAGGAACAGCTGGTCAACGAGGCGGTGGCGTGGGCCGGCCGGTACGCCGGCAAGCGGATCGCCCGCTTCATGGCGGGGATGAGCGAACCGACGCCGAGCGGGCTGTTCGCCGCGATGGTCCGGCAGTGGACCGACGAGTACGAGACGGCCGGCTTCCTCTCCGGCTGCCCGGTCGCCGCGGCCACGGTGGACTGCGTCTCCTCCGCCCCCTCGACCCGGGAGGCGGCCGCCGCCGCGTTCGCGACCTGGCGGAAGCCGTTGGCCGAGGCCCTGACCGGCATGGGAGTACCGGCCGAGCGGGCCGGGTCGCTCGCCACGCTGATGATCAGCTCCCTGGAGGGGGCCATCATCATGGCCCGCGCCGAGGGAGACGTACGCCCCCTGACGACCGTGGCCCGCGAACTGGGCCCGCTCCTCGACGCCGCGCGCGAGAGCTGATGCCGGGCCGTGCCGCGGACACGCGGCACGAACCGCCGCGCCCGTGGCCGGCGCCGACGAGCCCCGGGTCGGCCGGCCCGGCCCGCCGCACACCGGCGGACCCGGCCCCGGCTCGGCTCCTCCTCGCTTCCTTCACCCCGTCCTCTCGGCCTTCTGCGCCGTCCTCCCCGGCTCCGCTCCCTCCTCCAGCTCCACGGCGTGTCCGCCGAACTGGTTGCGCAGTGCGGCGACCATCTTCATCTGCGGCGAGTCCTCCTGGCGGGAGGAGAAGCGCGCGAACAGGGCGGCGGCGATGGCCGGCATCGGCACGGCGTTGTCGATGGCGGCCTGCACGGTCCAGCGGCCCTCGCCGGAGTCCTCCGCGTAGCCGCGCAGCTTCTCCAGGTGCTCGTCCTGATCGAGGGCGTTCACGGCGAGGTCCAGCAGCCAGGAGCGGATGACGGTGCCGTCCTGCCAGGAACGGAAGACCTCACGGACGTTGTCCACGAAGTCGACCTTCTCCAGCAGCTCCCAGCCCTCGGCGTAGGCCTGCATCATCGCGTACTCGATGCCGTTGTGGACCATCTTCGCGAAGTGGCCCGCGCCCACCCTGCCCGCGTGGACGAAGCCGTACGGGCCCTCCGGCTTGAGCGCGTTGAAGATCGGCTCCAGCCACTGGACGTGCTCCTTGTCGCCGCCCACCATCAGCGCGTAGCCGTTCTGCAGGCCCCACACCCCGCCGGAGACGCCCGCGTCGACGAAGCCGATGCCCCGTGCGTGCAGCAGCTTGGCGTGCTTCTCGTCGTCCGTCCACCGGGAGTTGCCGCCGTCGACGACGATGTCGCCGGGCTTGAGCAGGGCCGACAGCTGGTCGATGACGGAGTGGGTGGCCTCACCGGCCGGGACCATCACCCAGACCGTGCGCGGCGACTCGAGCCGGTCCACGAGCTCGACCAGGCTGTCCACGTCGGAGCGTGTGGGGTCGCGGTCGTAGCCGACCACGGTGATGCCGGCCTTGCGGAGACGTTCCCGCATGTTGCCGCCCATCTTGCCGAGGCCGATCAGGCCCAACTGTATCGATGCCATGTCAGCTCACTTCCTCAGAGTGCGGTACGCGGCCACGAGGGCGGCGGTGGACGGGGTGCCGGGCATGTCAGGCGGTCTCCTCGAGGGTCCTGAGGTCCCTGCCGCGCAGGGCGACGGCGTACATGTCGTCGGCGTCGAGGCGGCGCAGCTCCTCGGCGATGAGCTCCGACAGGGGGCGGACCTTCAGCGCGAGGGTGCGCGACGGCTGGCCCGGCAGGGTCAGCGTGGCCAGCGGTCCCTCGGGCCGGTCGAGGGAGATCTCGCCGTTGTCGGTGCCCAGCCGTACGGCCGTGACCAGCGGGCCGGGGGAGACCACGCGGTCGGCCTTCACCTTCAGCCGGGCCTCCAGCCAGCGGGCCAGCAGCTCCGCGCTCGGGTTCTCCGCCTCGGCCTCCACGGCCGCCGAGGTCACCTTCACCGGGGCCTGGTCCAGGGCCGCGGCCAGGATCGAGCGCCAGGGGGTGAGCCGGGTCCAGGCGAGGTCGGTGTCGCCGGGGGTGTAGAAGCGGGCGCGGGTCTCCAGGACCTCCAGGGGGCGCTCGACGGCGTACAGGTCGGTGATCCTGCGCTGGGCCAGCCCGCCCAGCGGGTCCGCGGAGGGGTTGTCGGGGGCGTCCGCCGGCCACCACACGACCACGGGGGCGTCGGGCAGCAGCAGCGGCAGCACCACCGAGTCGGCGTGGTCGGACACCTCGCCGTAGGTGCGCAGCACGACCGTCTCGCCGCTGCCGGCCTCGGCGCCCACCCGTACCTCCGCGTCCAGCCGGCAGCTCGTCCGGTCCCGCAGGGTGCGGGCGTGCCGCCTGATCACGACCAGCGTGCGCGAGGGATGCTCGTACGAGGCCTCCTCGGCGGCCTTGAGCGCGTCGTAGGCGTTCTCCTCGTCCGTGACGATGACCATCGTCAGGACCATGCCCACGGCGGGTGTGCCGATGGCACGGCGGCCCTGGACCAGGGCCTTGTTGATGTCACCCGCGGTGATGTCGGTCAGATCGATCTTCATGGCCTGCGCCAGCTCCGTCCGTCTCGTGCGAGCATCTCGTCGGCTTCCGCGGGCCCCGGGGCCCACCGGGT